>JANXNW010000359.1 GCA_025353905.1 Hymenobacter sp. | reverse complement strand
CCCGTGCGCCCGACGCAGCAAAGGCTGCGTCCCACAAGGCTGCGTGCTACTCCGGCGCGACCGACGTATCGCCCGGATTCTTCTTGTTAATCGAAATCAGCACCGCCGCTACCAGCATTTGCGGGGCCAGGGCGCGCACGGGCACGGCGGCGCGCTGGCCGGTGGCGGGGTCGGCCGTGGGGGCGTAGCGGTAGCCGAAGATGTTGTCGCGGTTGAGCATGTTGCTCAGGGCCAGGTGCAGCACCGTGTAGTGGCCGGCCAGGTGGGTGAGGTGGCTCACGCTCAGGCTCAAATCCTGAAAGCTGGGCGTACGGCCCTGGTTGAAGCCCGGCGCGTTGGGGTTGTCGTAAGCGCGGGGCGAGCCGTAGCTGAAGGTGCCGCTGAACTGGGTTTTGAGCTTGCTCGACCAGTATTTGGCTACGACACTCACGTTGTGCGTCGCGGCGAACGTGGGCACGGCCTCGGCCCGGTCGGCGCGGGCCAGCCGCCGCGTATCGAGCAAGGAATAGCTCACCCAGAAGTCGATGTTTTTCAGCAGCTGATACCGCTCGTGCCAGAACACGTCCAGCCCGCGCGCATACCCGCTGCCGGAGTTAGCGTACGTCGCCGGGTCGAAGGGCCGCCGCCCGTCGAAGCGCACCAGCTCGCGGTAGTCTTTCTGATAGACTTCGGCCCGCAGCGTACGCCCACCTACGCTGCGCTGGTAGCTGAGCAGGTAGTGCGTGGCGCGTTCCATTTGCAAACGGCTTTGTACGCGCAGCAGGTCGTTGGTCGGGTTTTGGAAGAACACGCCGCTGGCCACGGTGAGCTGCGTAGCCGCGTTGGGCCGCCAGCCCAGGGCCAGGCGCGGAGCCAGCCCGCCCGCCTTGAGCAAGCCCGAATACTCGCCCCGCAGCCCCACGCGCCCACTCAGGTGGTGGCCCAGGCTCAGGTCGCTCTCGGCGAAAGCCGCTGCCCGCCGCTCGGTGAAGCCGCCCGCGTACCGGGTCAGGCCGTCGCTGGGCTGAAACGTGAAGTCGTAGCGCTGGGCCGTGGCCTCGATGCCGGTTTTGAAGTTGCACCAGGCGCGGGCCGAGTCGTTGAGGAGCACCAGCCGGGCGGTGCCCGTCGTTTCGTCCTCGCCCAGGCGCAGCGGCTCCGACTGGGCCGCGTTTTGCTCGCGGCCCAGGGCCAGGCCGCTGGTCAGGCTCCAGCCCTGGCGCAGGGTGTTGCGGTAGCTCGTGTTGAGGTAGTAGTTCTGGTTTTGCAGCCCGCTCAGGCGGCCGGCGGCGGCGTAGGCGGCCTCGGCATCGGGCTGGCGCACCAGCACTTGCTGCCGGTTGTAGGTGCCATAGATTTTGAGCATCCCGTTCTCGCCGGTGCGGTGGGCCAGGCGCAGCGAGCCGCCTAGGTTTTCGGGGACGTGCTGCCAGCGTAGGTCGGGGGCGGCGAGGCGGAAATACGGCCCCAGGTTGGTGTAGTCGGCGCTGACCGAGGCCGAGGTGCGTGCCCAGCGGCGGGTGCGGCTCAGGCTGCCGCCCACGCTCAGCACCGAGATGCCGGTTTGGGTTTCGGGGTCGAGGTCGAGCGAAGTCAGCCCCAGCACCGCGCTCAGCGCCTGCCCGTACTCGGCCGAATACGCCCCGGTGCTGAACATGAATCCCTTAAAAAGCGTCGGTGAAAACCGCCCCCGCGCCGGCATCCCGCTCACGGCCCCGCCGTAAGGGCTGTTCACGGGCAGCCCGTCGAGAAAAGTGCGGGTTTCGGAAGCCGCCCCGCCGCGCACGAACAGCCGGCCTTCCTCTCCGACGCGCGTCGTGCCGGGCAGCGTGTTGAAGGTGCTGGCGATGTCGGCCATCGCGCCGGCCGTCGTCAGCACGTCGAGCGGCTTGAGGGCGGCCGCCCGCCGCTCGTCGCTGGCCTCAAACGCGCCCGCCGACACGATGACATCGGAGAGCGCGGCCCGGCTTTCGCGCAGCTTCACCGGCGGCAAGGCCAGCGCCCCGCCCCCGGCCGGCAGCGTGAGCGGCGTTTCCTGCAATTGGTAGCCCACGAGTGTGCGCACCAGTGTCAGCGTCCCGGTGCGGCGGGTGCGAAACGCGAAGTGCCCCGCCGAGTCGGTGGTGGCCCCGTCGAAGGTCGTCTTCAGAAACACATTGACGCCCGGCAGGCCGTGGCCGCTGGCATCAAGCACCCGGCCGCTGAGGCGGGTGGTGGGGGAGGTAGTGGTCAAGTTTTGGGCGAAGCCCGCGAGCGAGCAAAACAGGGCCAGCAGGGCAAAGACGAGCGGTTTCATGGAGCGGAGAGTCAGGTGGTTTGCTGGCTCAAAGGTGCCCGCCTTGCCTACCCGTCTTCAACTAAAACCTACCGAAGCGTTCTGAGCCGCCGCTGAAGCGTCGGGTTTTTGAGTATTGAGTGTCGGGTCGTTGCGAGCATGTTGCGCATGGAGCAAGGGACGAAGCAATCGCACCCGTTGAGCCGCGTTTGACGAGCCGAGCAACGAGCCGAACAGGTGCGATTGCTTCGTCCCTTGCTCCATGCGCAACATGCTCGCAACGACCCGACACCCAATACCCTATCTTCGCCCCCCAAAACACCGCTCCCGCACTCCCATGCCTGCTTCGCTTCCCCCCATCGACTACGCGCAGCTGTTCCAGACCCTGCCGGGCCTCTACGTGCTCTTCGCTCCCGACGGCACCGTGCTTGATGTGTCCGATGCCCACGTGGCCAGCACCGGCGTGTCGCGCGCCCAGGCTCAGGGCCGGCCCGTGCTCGAAGCCTATCCGTCGGATGCCGCCAGCCAAGCCAGCCTGAGCCAGAGCCTGGCCCGTGTGCGCGAAACGCTGGCTCCCGACGCGATGCCGCTCTTGCGCTACGACCTCGACCGGGCCGACGGCCAGGGCCGTGAGGAGCGTTACTGGCAGGTGCGCCACTTCCCGCTGCTCGATGCCCAGGGCCAGGTGCAGTACATCCTGCAAATCCCGCAGGACCTGACCGAGCAGGTGCTGGCCGCGCGCCAGGCCGAGGCCGCCGAGCTGGCCCTGAGCGAGGAGCAGGACCGCACCCGCTTCATCCTCGAAAACCTGCCGGTCATGGTCTGGACCAACCGGCCCGACGGCACGCCCGACTACTACAACGCCCGCTGGCAGGCCTTTACGGGCCAGAACCCGCAGGCCGGCATCGACTGGCAGACCAGCCACCTGGTGCACCCGGAGGACGAGGCCCGGATTTACGGCGAGATGGGAGCCGCTTTTGAGCGGGGCGAGGAGTTTCAGCTCGAATTCCGGCTGCGCCGCCACGACGGGCAGTACCGCTGGCTGCTGGCGCGCAACGTGCCCCGGCGCGATGCCCAGGGCCGCATCCTGATGTGGGTCGGGGCGGGCTTGGACGTTCACGACCAGAAAATGATGGTGGCCGAGCTGCTCGCCACCACCGAAGCCCAGGCCGCGCTGGCCGAGCAAAGCCTGCTCAACTACCAGCTCGCCCAGCACCAGCGCCAGCTCTACACCAACCTGCTCGAACACGCGCCCGCCCAGATTACCATCGTGCGCGGCCCCGAGCACCGCTACGAGTTTGCCAACGCCGAGTACCGCCGCCTCGTGGGCGGGCAGGATGTGCTGGGCCGCACCGTGGCCGAGGTTTTTCCCGAAGTCGTGGCCCAGGGCATCATCGCGCAGCTCGATGAAGTATATCGCACCGGCCAGCTGCTGCAAGCCGAAGCCGTGCCCGTGGCGCTGGAAAACCCGCCCCGCACGGCCTATTACAACCTGACCTACCAGCGATTTCTGGAAAACGGCCAGCCCGCCGGCATCACCGTGTACGCCTACGACGTGACCGAGCTGGCCCTGGCCCGGCAGGCGCTCGGGCAGTGATTGGATGAGCTAGTGAGGTGGTGAGTTCGCTCGCCACGCTCAGTTATTCTGACTACGACCCAAAAACTCACCACCTCACCAGTTCACCAATTCACCGCATGGAGCTTTCTGCCCTCGACTTTCAGCAGGCCCGCGTTAAGCAGGTGTTGTATAAGTCGCGTCTGCGCTCGGTGCTGTATGGGGTGCGGGTGGCCGAGCCGAGCTTGTTTACGATGGCTGATAACCCGCTGGCGCAATGGGTGAGCGCGACGCTCAAGCCGGCTCACGGCACCCGCGCCGAGGTAACGGCCATCGAGCGGCTGCTGCGCCAGAGCCTCGACGTGGGCCAGGCCCTGGCCCGGCAATACGGCCGCGGCGAGCTAGAGCAGGCCCGCGCCGGCCTGGAGCAAATCGAGCGCCTCGCCGCCGAAATCGACCAGCAGCTGACGGCCATCGAGCGCGCGCCGTAGCCGGGCCGCCACGAACCAGGACGGGCTGGCGGCCAGCTACGGAGCGGCGGTGAGTAGTGTCCGGCGCGGGTGTTATGTTTGGGCTTCTGATGGCGTTCACGCGGCTGGCTCTTTCCGGTTCCGCCTTCGCCACGTCCCCGCGCGCATGATTATCTACGGTTCCAAAGGCACGCTGCTCGCCACCGAGCCGGTGCTGGGCGTCAGGTGCCCCCACTGCGGCAGCTCATCCTCACTCGAAGTCGGCGTGTATGGCCGCTACGCCCACATCTACTGGATACCGCTTTTTCCGTTTTCAAAGGTGGCCATGCTCAGCTGCCAAAGCTGCCAGTGCGCCTGGGAAGAAAAAAACCTGCCCGAAGCGGCCGTCGCACCGGTGCGCGAGGCCAAGCAAAATGCCCCACACCGCCGCTGGGAGTGGGCCGGGCTGGCGCTGCTGCTGCTGCTGGGCAGCTACATCACCGTGGCCGGCATCCAGGGCAACCGGCAGGACGATACGTACTTGGCCACGCCCCGCGCCGGCGACATCTACACGGTGCGCTCCGACAGCACGAAACGCTATACCCTGCTCAAGGTTGAAAACGTGCGGGCCGATAGCGTCGAGCTGCTCGAAAATCAGTACAGCACCGACTCGTCCACGCCGCTGACCGCGCTCAAAGAGAAAAAAGACGACTACGTCCCAGGCTCTTTCACCGTATCGCGCGCGTCGCTGCTCGATATGCGTCGCAAGGGGCAGCTTACGGATGTGAGCCGAAACTGAGCGGGTAGAAAAATGCCTGGGCGAGAATTTCTGGACTTTGGCCGTTGACGCAGCAAAGGCTGTGCCCTACCGCAAGCCGCGCAGCGAAATCAGCTCCAGGTAGTCGTGCAGGCCGCCGGGCTGGTCGAAGACGTGGATGAAGAGGATGGCTTCCTCGCCTCGGCTGCGCCAAACCTCGGCGTAGAAGCGGCCCACGGCGAACAGGCTCAGCGCGAAGCTGTCCTGCTCGCGCTCGGCCAGCGGGCGGCCGTGCGCGGCGAGGTGGGCCGTTTGCTGGCGTTGGGGCAGGTTTTTGAAAGCAGAAATCGTCATTGTCTTCGTCAGCATCGTCGGCAGGGCTCGGTACCCGAAGGTACGGCCCACGCGCCCGGAAGTGGGGTGTGGCACTGCCGTGGCGGGCTACCCCACCACTTCCCCCGCCAACGCCCCCAAATCCAGCCCGTCGAACGTGCCCGACGACATCAACAGCAGATTGGTGTCGGCCTTGTGGTGGGAGCTTAGAACTAAGAGCTTATTGTTCAACAAATACCCCCTTTGCTCAAAGCTCTAAAAATCAGGTGATGATGTAGTTCAACCCTGGTCCGCTGCCGCGCCGCGTTAAGCGGGTACTGGCAACCAGCGAGCTGAGAATTTTCTTGACCGTTGGCAGGGGAATGCCGAGTCGTTCGGCGACCTGGCCCGAACGACAGCCGGGATTGGCTTCCACGAAGACCAGCACAGCTTTCTCCCGTTGCGTAAGCTCGCCAGTCACGTCGTCCCGAACGGTGAGCTTCTGCAACAATAGTCGCTGTACGTTGCTCAACGCATCGAAAAAGAAGGCCAGCCACGACGAAACGTTTTCGCCCGGCCGCTGGGCCTGGCACTTTTGCAACTCGCGGTAATATTCCGTTTTACGGTTTTCAATTTCCTGCTCCAGGCTTACGTATTGAATCCACACGTATCCGTGTTTAAGCAGCAGCAGCGTCGCCAGCAGTCGGCTCAAGCGGCCGTTACCGTCCTGAAAAGGATGAACGCTCAGAAACTCGTAGCAGAACAAGGCGCATTTGACTAACGGATGCGTTGCCGTATCCTGCTCGTACCAGGCTACAAGCGCCCGCATCGCCTCTTCGGTGGCCAGACCAGGAGCCGTGGTTGTGAAAATAGTGTACTTCGTGCCGTCCGGCAATGCGGCTTCCACGGCGTTACTGTGCTGCTTGTAGCTGCCCCGGTGCCACTCGTCCTGGCGGCTGAACCGCAACAGCTGACTGTGCAGGCCCCGCAAGGAGTTTTCGGTAATGGGAATGTCGGCGTAGGCATCCGCCAGCAGGTCCAGCACCTGGAAGTAGCCGACCACCTCCTGGGCATCCCGGTCTTCGAGCTTACTGATGTCGGCGAGGCGCAAGAGCACGTCCACTTCCGCGTCGCTCAGCCGAGAGCCTTCGATGCGGGTCGAGGCACCCACGCTTCGCACCGTGGCGATGGCTTTCAGCTGCTTCAACGTCGCTCCTTCCCGCCGCTCTATCGCCGACCACGACGCATCGAAGCGGTCGAGCCTGCTCAGCGCCGTCAGCAAAGCCCAATCCAGCGTAACGCGCAACGTGTGAACCGGGGTATCCATGCCCCAAAGCTACGCGGTCAGTCAGGCGTTTGACACGGTACGATACGATAGGATGCGGTAGCGATACGGTAGCTTCGAAACCTTGATTCGCTCCCTGAACAGCGCAAACTTATTCTACCACATCCCCCGCCAACGCCCCCAAATCCAACCCGTCGAACGTGCCCGACGACATGAGCAGCAGGTTGGTATCGGCCCAGTTTTGCTGACGCAGAAACGTCAGCAGCTCGGCGCTGTCGGTGAACACTTGCAAATCCGGGCGCTGGAAGGCTTCGGCTACCTGAGTGGCGCTCAATGCGGGCAGGCGCTTGTGGCTCAGCACCTGGGGGTTGAAATAGACCACGGCCACGTCGGGCGCGTCGAAGCAGTGGGCGTACTGGGGTAGGAAGGCGGGGTTGAGCGAGCTGAAGGTGTGCAGCTCCAGGCAGGCCACGAGCCGGCGCTGGGGGAACTGCTGTTTCAGGGCCGTGGCCGTGGCTTTTAGTTTGCTCGGGGCGTGGGCGAAGTCTTTGTACACCACCGAACTCGCGCCCTCGCGCAGCAGCTCCAGCCGCCGCGCCGCGCCGGGGAAGCTGCCCACGGCCCGGTAAAAATCCTTGCCCTTGATGCCGAGCTGCCGGCACACTTCACGAGCGGCCGAAATGTTGCGCAGATTATGCGCGCCGAACACCTGAATCGGGATTTCCTCGTCCTTCTTGGTCAGTAAAAACGTGCGGCCGTCGCGGATAACGTGCGGGTGCGGGCCGTAGCCAACGTAGGTCACGTCGGGACTCGTGGGCACGGCCACGAGCTGGGTTTGCTCGTCGTCGCGGTCGAAGATGAGCGTACCCGCTTTGGGGGTCATGCGGGCGAAAATCTCGAACTGCTCGCGGTAGATTTCCGGGGTCTCGAACACGTTGATGTGGTCCCAGCTGATGCCCGAAATCACGCCGATGTGGTGCTGGTAGAGGTGAAACTTGGGGCGGCGGTCTACCGGCGACGACAAGTATTCGTCGCCCTCGATGATGATAACCGGCGCATCGTCCGTGAGCTGCACCATCAGCTCGAAGCCCGTGAGCTGCGCCCCCACGGCGTAGTCGAACTGGCGGCCGTGGAAGCGCAAAACATGCAGAATCAGGGCCGTGATGCTGGTTTTTCCGTGCGAGCCGCCGATGACGACGCGCTGCTTGTCGCGGCTGGCCTCGTAGATGTATTCGGGAAACGAGTAGATGCGCAGCCCTAATTCTTGCGCTCGTAGCAGCTCCGGGTTGTCGGGCCGGGCGTGCATCCCGACGATGACGGCCGTCAGCTCGGGCGTGATGCGGGCCGGGTCCCAGCCTTCGGCCGTGGGCAGCAGGCCGGCGGCGGAGAGGCGGGCGCGGGCCGGCTCGAAAATCTCGTCGTCCGAACCCGTTACCTGGGCACCGCGCCGGGCCAGGGCCAGGGCCAGGTTGTGCATGATGCTGCCGCCGACGGCGATGAGGTGAATCTTTTCCAAAACGCGCAAAAAAAGCTGAAAATATTTCGACGAAAGCCGCTAAAAATAACGCGGCGAAAGTACGGCCCTGACTGCCAGCCCGCCGCCCGCCGCTGGCCCCCGTGCCAAAGTTGCCGGGCACCCGCTGGCTGCCGGTCGGGCCGAATGTTATGCTTTCATTTCGCCCCGCGCTGGGTTAGCTTTGCCAATTCGGGCCGTCGTCCACCGTTCAGGTTGGCAACTTTCCCGCCCCGCTTTCCCGCGCCGACCAGCCTGTTTTTCAGGCGGCCGAAGTCAGAGCGGTGGCGAATAAAAAACCAGTTAATTAACGAGTAAGCCGTCAGCCAAAAGTTGACCGCCATTAGCTTAGAAACATGGACGACCGCGTCAAGCTTTCCGCCGCCCGCGCCGCCGCCGCTTTCCAGAACGGACGCGGCGGGCAGCGCCAACCGCTGCCCGTGTCGGCCAGCGGCAAGCTGCCGCCCCAGCGCCTCGAAATGGAAGCGGCCGTGCTCGGGGCGCTCATGCTCGAAAAAGACGCGCTCACCACCGTCATCGACATTCTCAAGGTGCCGAGCTTCTACCTCGACAAGCACCAGCGCATCTACAAGGCCATCAGCAACTTGTTTGATAAGCAGGAGCCGATTGACCAGCTCACCGTGGTGCAGCAATTGCGCGAGATGGGCGAGCTGGAAGCGGCCGGCGGCGTGGGCTTCGTGGCCGGCCTGACGGTGCACATCAACTCGGCGGCCCACATCGAGTCGCACGCCCGCAAGATTCTGGAAGCTTCCGTCAAGCGCGAGCTTATCAGCATGGCCCACGACGTATTACGTGAGGCGTACGAGGACACGACCGACGCGTTCGACCTGCTCGACACGACCGAGAAAAACGTGTTTCAGGTGTCGGAAGACAACATGCGCAAGGGCGTGGACACCATGCAGGACCTCATGGTGAAGGCCATCAAGGAGCTGGAAGAAAAGAAGCACCAGAAGGATGGCCTGACTGGTGTGCCCTGCGGCTTCTCGGCCCTGGACCGCGTAACGGGCGGCTGGCAAAACTCTGATTTAGTGATTATCGCGGCTAGGCCGGGCATGGGAAAATGCGTAGGAATTGATACTTTAATACTTATGTTCGACGGCACCTTGCGCAAGGTGCAGGACGTGCGCGTGGGCGACCAGCTGATGGGCGACGATTCCACGCCCCGGCGGGTGCTGAGCCTGGCGCGGGGCCGCGAAAATATGTACTGGGTGCGCCAGAACAAAGGCGACGATTACCGCGTGAACGAGAGCCACATCTTGTCGCTCAAGCGTTCGCGCAACGAAGGGCCGCATCGCCACGGCGACGTGCTCAACATTGAGGTGCGCGAGTGGCTGAAAAAAGGGCCGAAGTTTAAGAGTAATTATAAGGGCTACAAAGTGCCGATTGAGTTGCCCGAAAAGTCGGTGCCAATTGACCCGTATTTTCTGGGCGTGTGGCTCGGTGATGGCAATTCAGGTAACTGCCGCATCACGGGGCAGGACCCGGAAATCATTAACTACCTGCGCGACTACGCCGACGAGCTGGGGATGCAGCTTACCACCGGCCCTGAAAATATCTTGGGGGCCGGGCGCTGCAATAGCTACGGCATCACGCGGGGCCGGCAGGGCGGCAGCGTGGCTGAATACTCGGTGCAGGACGAGCTGCGGCAGTTGGGCGTGCTGAATAACAAGCACATTCCACAATCGTATTTGCTCAACTCGACCGAGTACCGCTTGCGGCTGCTGGCCGGGCTGATTGACACCGACGGGCACCTCGACCCGGTAAGCAACGGCTACGAGATTACCCAAAAAAATGAGGCCCTGGCCCGGCAAATCAAGTTTTTGGGCGACTCGCTGGGCTTCCGCACGTCGCTCATCAAAAAGAGGGCGGTTATCACGAGCATCGGCTACGAGAGCGAAGTGTGGCGAGTGCGGCTCTACGGCGACATCGAGCGGGTGCCGGTTCGCGTGGCGCGCAAAAAAGCGCTGCCCTGGGCTTCGGGCGTGGATTGGCGGCAAACCGGCATCTCGGTCGAGTTCGACCGCGAGGACGACTACTACGGCTTCACGCTCGACGGCAACCACCTGTTTTTGCTGGCCGACTGCACCGTGACCCACAACACGGCTTTCGTGGTGTCGGCGATGCGCAACGCGGCCGTCGATTTCAAGAAAGCGGTGGCGATTTTCTCGCTTGAAATGTCGTCCTTGCAGCTCGTCAATCGCCTGATTTCGGCGGAGGCGGAGCTGGATTCCGAGAAAATCAAGAAGGGCAACCTCGCCGACCACGAGTGGGCGCAGCTCAACCACAAAATCGCGGCCCTGTCCACGGCCCCGATTTTCATCGACGACACGCCCGCGCTCAGCATCCGCGAGCTACGGGCCAAGTGCCGCCGGCTCAAGTCGCAGCACGACATTCAGCTCGTTATCGTGGACTATTTGCAGCTCATGAGCGGGGGCGAGGCCGGGCGGCCGGGCGGCAACCGCGAGCAGGAAATCGCCAGCATCTCGCGCGCGCTCAAAGGCATCGCCAAAGAGCTGAACATCCCGGTCATCGCCCTCTCGCAGCTCTCGCGCTCGGTCGAGACCCGCGGCGGCGACAAGAAGCCCCAACTCAGCGACTTGCGCGAGTCGGGCAGTATCGAGCAGGATGCCGACATGGTGATATTCCTGTACCGCCCGGAATACTACAAAATCACGGAGGACGAGATGGGCAACCCCACTCAGGGCATGGGCGAGGTCATCATCGCCAAGCACCGCAACGGCTCGCTCGAAACCGTGCAGCTCAAGTTTATCGGCCGCTTCACCAAGTTCGCCGACCTCGACGGCTTTGATGGGCCGGGCGGCGGCGGGGGCGGTTTCGGCGGGGGCGGCTACTCGCCGGGCGCGCTGCCGGGCAGCAACTTCGAGGCCGAAGCCGGTGGAAATGGCGCTGGTGGCGCGGCCGGGGCAGCGGGCTTCACGCCGAACACCATCCGCCTGGGCAGCCGCATGAACGACGCGCCCAGCCCAGTGCCGTTCCCGAAGGGCAACGCGGGGGCGGGGGAGGAGCCGCCGTTTTAAGGGAGTGCACTCGCCGCTCGCGGACCTCACCCCCCTAGCCCCCCTCTCCCGTGGAGAGGGGGGAACTAGTCACTAGTTTTAGCCTTAGACCAGACGTTAGATTAAAGACTACAACTAGAGCTAGTTCCCCCCTCTCCACGGGAGAGGGGGGCTAGGGGGGTGAGGTCCACGGGCGGCGAGCTGCGTAAAACGAGCTAACGGCTCGACTACTGAGGCTTGACTAATCTGTAAATGCCCGACCTCTACCTGCTCCTCCTGCTCGGCCTGGCGGCCTTGCTCACGGGTTTCGTGGATGCCATCGTGGGTGGGGGCGGGCTGATTCAGCTGCCGGCTTTGCTGCTGGGCCTGCCGGGCCAGCCGTTGGCTACGGTGCTGGGCACGAGCAAAACGGCCGGCGTGGCGGGCACCCTCGTGGCGTTGCGCCGCTACTTGCGCGACCCGGCCACCCGGCAGGCGGTGCGCTGGCGCACGGTGAGCGCCGTAGCGGGGGCGGCCGGCATAGGTGCGTGGCTGGGGGCGCGCTCGGTGAGCGCCTTGCCCAAAGAAGCCGTGCGGCCGCTGGTGCTGGGCTTGCTCGTGGTGATGGGCGCGTACACGCTCTGGCGCAAGGATTTCGGGCAGCGGGCGCGGCCGCGCGTGTTTCGGCCGGGGCACGAGCTGGCGGCGGCCGTGGCGCTAGGCCTGGTGCTAGGGTTTTACGATGGGTTTTTCGGCCCTGGTATGGGCAGCTTGCTGCTATTCGCGTTCGTGGGTGGGTTTGGCTATGATTTCCTGGCGGCGTCGGCTTCGGCCAAGCTGGTGAACGTGGTGACGAACGCGGTGGCGCTGACTTATTTCGTGCTGCACGGCCACGTTCTCTACGCCGTGGGTTTGCCGATGGCGGTTTGCAACATGGCTGGCTCCTGGCTGGGGGCGCGGGTGGCGTTGCGGCGCGGCACGGGCTTCGTGCGGGGGCTGTTTTTGGCAGTGCTGAGCACGTTTATTCTGAAGCTCGGCTGGGAGGTTCTCCACGCTTGAGCTTTGGGTGGAGGTAGTGGAACGCAGCCTTTGCTGCGTTAATAGCTGAGAAGTATCGGCTTGGATGCGCGACGCAGCGAAGGCTGCGTCCTACGTGCAACCTTTCCTCCCCCAAATCCATACACCCAGGTATGAAAAACTCCCTTCGTTCTTCCTCTGCTTCGCGCTGGGCCGCTGGCCTCGGCGTGGCCGCCCTCGCTACGCTTATTTGGCGCAATCGCCGCGGCTCGTTTGAGCTGACCAATCGCACGGTGCTCATTACCGGCGGCTCGCGCGGGCTGGGACTCGTACTGGCCCGGCGCGCGGTGGCCGAGGGCGCTCGCGTCGCCATCTGCGCCCGCGATGAGGCCGAGCTGACCCGCGCCCGCCAGGATTTGCTCGGCTACGGCGGCCCGGCCGCCCAGGTGCTGGCCCTGCCCCGCGACCTGACCAGCGCCGCCGACGTGCAATCGCTCATCGCCGAAGTCGAAACCCAGCTCGGCCCCATCGACGTGCTCATCAACAACGCCGGCATCATCGTGGGCGGCCCGCTCGAAAACATGGACGTGAGTGACTTCGAGGACGCGATGAACACCCATTTCTGGGCCCCCTACCACGCCATGCAGGCCGTGCTGCCGGGGATGCGGGCGCGCGGGGCGGGGCGCATCGTCAATATCGCCTCGCTCGGCGGCAAGGTCGCCATTCCGCACCTGACGGCCTACAGTGCCAGCAAATTCGCCCTCGTGGGCTTGTCCGAAGGCTTCCGGGCCGAGTTGAACCAGCACGGCATTTACGTCACCACCGTCTGCCCCGGCCTGCTGCGCACAGGCAGCGCCCAGAACGCCGACATCAAGGGCCAGCACGAAAAAGAGTACGCCTGGTTCAGCGTGGCCGATGCGCTGCCCGGCTTCACGATGAGCGCCGAGCAGGCCGCGCGCCGCATCTGGAACGCCACCCGGCGTGGCGACGGCGAAGTCATTCTCACCCTGCCGGCCAAGCTGCTCGCCGCCCTGCACGGCCTGCTGCCCGGCACCACCACCGACCTGCTCGCCTGGGTAAACCGCGCCCTGCCCGATGCCGGCCGCGACCCCGAAGCCTCGGAGCGCCGCAAGGGCTACGAGAGCAAGTCGGCGGTGAGCGAGTCGTTTCTGACTAAGTTGAACCGGGACGAGGCAATGCGGAATAATCAGTAACGCCGAGCCCCAGCTTGGTGTACGTCTGGGTTTTGCGCAGCAAAACCGAAACGAACCACCGGGTCCGGTATTCTTTGTGGCTCATTCAGGTTTTGCTGCGCAAAACCCAGGCGCATCACCAAGCTGGAGCTTGGCGTTACGGCCGTAACAATGCTCCCAGCTGCCGCAAGGTAATTTCTGACGACTTCGCCGCGTAGCGGTAATTCACCAGCCGGTAGCCCGCGTCCTCGAAGCTTTGCTGGGCCACGCGCACGTCCACGAGCGTGGAGAGGCCGGCTTCGAGGCGCAGCTGCACCAAGTGCAGCAGCTGCCGGGCGACGCGGTAGTTTTCTTCGGCGTTTTGCACCAGCGTGAGCTGCTGCTCGTAGCTGAGCCAGGCTTTGCGGGCGTTGAGGCGGTAGTCGCGCTGCAGGGCTTGGCGCCGCAAGTCGGTGGTGCGGGTGTTGAGACGGGCGATGTCCACCTGCCGCCGGTTCGTACCGCCCGAATAAATCGGCAGCGTCAGGCCCAGGCCGGCGGAGGGGCCGTAGCTCTGGTTGAAGAGCACCACGCCCACCGAGTTGGCGTTGCGCGAAAAGTTGGTGCCCGAGTTCAGGGTCAGGGCCGGGCGGCGGGCGGCCTGGGCGGCGCGCTCCAGCAGCTCGCTCACGCGCACCTGCCGCTCGGCGGCCAGCAGGTCGGGGTTCTGGTTCAGCGCGTTTTCGAGGTCGGCCCAGCGTAGTGAATTATCCACCGGAATTGTGTCCTCGACGGCCACTTGTCTGGTCAAATCCAGGGTCAGGGCGCGCAGCAAGTCGGCGCGGGCCTGGTCGGCGGCCAGCCGCTGCTGGGTCTGGGTCTGAAGCTGGGCGTTGAGGTCGAGCAGGGCCTGAAAGCGGTCGGCGTTGTTGGCCAGGCCCACGCTCTGGCGTACCTCAATCAGGCGCAGCTTCTGCCGCGAGACATCCACCGACGCTTGCAGGGTGCGAATAAATCGCTCCTGCTGCACCACGGCGTAGTATTTGAGGCTCACGTCAGCCAGCACCGTCTGCACCGCCGAGTTGAGCTGGAGCTGCCCGATTTCGGCCAGCTCATTCAGCCGCTGGCGGTTGGCCCGCACCAGCCCGCCGTTGTAGAGCGGAAGCGACCCCGACAAACCCGCCGCGTACTGGCTGAACACGGCCCCCGTGCGGGTCACGGTCTGACCGGTGTTGAATTCCTGCTGCGTGTTGCTCAGTATCTCGTTCAGGTTGCCCGTCAGCCCCACCGTAGGCAGCCCGCCCGCGAAGCCGGCGTTGTTGCGCAAGCCCTGTACCTCCGCATTAGCTTGGCTAACCTGCACGTCGAGGCTGTTTTTGAGCGCCGTAGTCAGGGCCTCGTGCAGCGTCAGGACCGGCGGCGGCGGGGTTGGGGCGGGCAGCTGTTGGGCGGCCAGTTGAATGGATACAAAGAGTAGGAGAAGCGTGAGGTATTTCATGAATAGAGTAAAAAGGAAGAGCAGCCCCACCCCCTAGCCCCCTCCTCTTCGGGGGAGGGGGAACTAGTTCTAGTTCTAGCTCTAAAACAGACGTAGGACTAAAGACTAGGACTAGTTCCCCCTCCCCCGAAGGGGAGGGGGCTAGGGGGTGGGGCTACGCCACCACCGCTTCCGCCGCCGGCTCCACCGGCTCCACCACTTTCGGCCGCTTGCCGATAAACGTGTAAATGGCCGGAATAACGAACAGCGTGAGCACCAGCGAAAACAAGATGCCGCCCACGATGACCGTGCCCAGCGGCTTGCGGCTGGTGCTGGCCGCCCCGATGCTCATCGCAATCGGCAAGGCCCCCAGCGCCGTGGCGAGCGAAGTCATCAGAATCGGCCGCAGCCGCTGCTGCGCCCCGAGGCGGGCAGCTTCGGCCAGACTCTTGCCGGCCGCGCGCTGGTGGTTGGCGAATTCGACAATCAAAATGCCGTTTTTCGTCACCAGCCCGATAAGCATAATCATCCCGATTTGGGAGAAAATATTGAGCGTCTGACCCAGGATGAACAAGCTGAGCAGCGCCCCGGCCAGCGCCAGCGGCACGGTGAGCAGAATCGTGAGCGGGTCGCGGAAGCTCTCGAACTGGGCCGCGAGCAGCAGATAAATCAGCACCAGGGCCAGCCCGAACGCGAAAGCCGTGTTAGAGGAGCTTTCGGCGAAGTCGCGCGAGGCGCCGGCCAGCGCGGTCTGGAAGCTGGGGTCCAGGGTTTTGTCGGCGATGGCCTGCATGGCGCGCACGCCGTCGCCCACCGTTTTGCCTTCGGCTAATTGGGCCGAAATGGTGGCCGATTTGCGGCGGCTGAAATGGTAGAGCGTAGCTGGGTTCGAGTCTTCCACCAAATGCACCACGGCCGAGAGCGGGATGCTCTCGCCCCGGCTGTTGGTCACGTAGAGCCGGCTGATGTCGGTCGGCGCGTTGCGGTCCTGGCGGTCTACCTGCCCGATAACCTGGTATTGTCGCCCATTGAGCAGAAAATACGCCATGCGCCGGCCCCCGAACGCGCCCTGTACGGCCGCCACCACGCTCTGCGTGGTCAGGCCCAGGTCCCGGATTTTCAAGCGGTCAAACGTAAGCTGTACCTCGGGCTTGTTGAATTTGAGATTCGCATCGACGTTCTGAAACGTGGGGTCCTGGCGGGCGGCGGCCAGCATCTTGGGCAGCGCGGCGCGGATGCGGCCCAGGTCGTCGTTCTGAATGACGAACTGCACGGGCAAGCCGTTCTTGTTGCCGCCCACGGCAATGGTCTGTTCCTGCACCACGAAAATGCGCGCGTCGTTGAAGCG
>JANXNW010000318.1 GCA_025353905.1 Hymenobacter sp. | reverse complement strand
GTCTTTCGCCACAACCTGGCTGATTTAGAGCGGGTTTATCGAGAAATAACTCAGCCCAACGGCCTGGTGCTGATTCTCAATCCGGCCTTCGACTACAACGCCATCGAAACCGGCGAGCAGCTCACGGCCGAGGAACTGGATTATTTGTCCGCCTTCGGCCGAAAAAAAGGCGTTTATCTCAACGAGGGCTTTATCGCCTTGCGGCGCGACGGCGGCAACCACGTGGCCGCGCCCGTGTGCCGGGCCGCGAGCACGACGCTCGTCATCTCGCCCCACAACGAGCTGGTGCTGCCCTGCTACCACCTCGGCGAGCAGAAAATGCCCATCGCCGGCCGCCTCTTCGACCTCTACCACGCGCCCGAAACCCAGCGCCTCGTCGCCCTCGAAGGCCGCCTGCCCGCCTGCGAAGGCTGCACCATCAACTGCTACATGCAGCCGAGCTTCGCCGTCGAAACCAGCAAATATTTCTGGGCCGCGCTGCCCAGTACGCTCCGCTACAACTGGGAAAAAGGCACCTGGAAACGGCTGCTACCCGCCCGACGCGCCACCCTGGCCTCCTGACGCGGAGCCCTCTTCAGGCTGCCGTCAGCACCAGCGCCACCCGGCTCGGCACGTAGAGCTTGAGCAACGGCGCGTCGGCCGTGCCGCCGCCGCCGAGCGTATCGTACACCACAGTTTCATCGAGCCGGTCGAAGCCGCCGAACGCGGACTGGTCGGACGACAGCAGCAGACGGTACTGGCCCGGCGCGGGTACCGACACGGCGTAGCCAAACGGACTCTGGTCAGGGTGAAAGCTGAGGACGAATACCAGCCCGGCCCGCTCAAAAACCAGGATTTTAGCGGCGTGGTCGAGGTTGAGCAAGCGGGCCTGGCCGTGGGTCAGCAGCTGGTGCTCGCGGGCCAGGGCCAGCATGGCGTGGTCGAAGCGGCCGAGCTGCTGGTAGCGCAAGTCGGGGTTGTCGGCGAGGCTCCACTGACGGCGGGCGTAGCGGTAGTTCCAGTCGTTGCCGGCGCGCGGGAAGTCCATCCATTCGGGGTGGCCGAACTCGTTGCCCATGAAGTTGAGGTACGCCTCGCCGCCTGCCCCCAGCGTAACCAGCCTGATGAGCTTGTGCAGTGCCGTGGCGCGGGCGGCGGCCAGGTCGGGGTCGTCGGCGCGCATGTGCTGGTAGATGGCCGCGTCGTAGAGCCAGTGGCTCAGCGTTTTGTCGCCCACCATCGCCTGGTCGTGGCTTTCGGCGTAAGCCACGGTTTTCTCGCTCGCCCGCCGGTTCGTGAGCTGATGCCACAGCTCGCCCAGGTCCCAGTCCTCATCACTTTTATGCTTGAGGGTTTTTATCCAGAAATCGGGCAACCCCATGCCGAGGCGGTAGTCGAATCCCACGCCGCCATCGGCCAGCGGGCGGCACAGGCCGGGCAGCCCGCTCATGTCCTCGGCCACGAGCAGCGCCTGCGGCCGAAGCTCGCGCACCAGCGTCGAGGCCAGCATCAGATACAGAATCGCATCCTCGTCGGCCCCTGGCCCGAAATACTGCTCGTAGCCCACGAAGGCCACGCCCTCGCCGTGGTGGTGATACAGCATTGAGGTTACGCCATCGAAGCGGAAGCCGTCGAAGTGAAACTCCTCCAGCCAGTAGCGCAAATTGGACAGCAAAAACTGCTGCACTTCCGGCCGGCCGTAGTCGAAGAGTTTCGAGTCCCAGCCGGGGTGGTTGCCGCGCTCACCTCTGTGAAAATACAGGTTGCCCGAGCCGTCGAAATCGGCCAAGCCCTCGGCTTCGTTTTTTACGGCGTGCGAGTGCACAAGGTCGAGCAGCACGGCCAGCCCGCGCCGGTGGGCCTGGTCAATTAGGTATTTCAGGTCTTCGGGCGTGCCGAAGCGCGAGCTGGGAGCGAAAAAATTAGCGACGTGGTAGCCAAACGAGCCGTAGTAGGGGTGCTCCAGCACAGCCATAAGCTGCACCGCGTTGTAGCCAGCGGCCTGAATGCGGGGCAAAATCAGGTCGGCAAAATCGCGGTACGACCCCACGCGCTCCGCCTCCTGCGCCATGCCCACGTGCGCCTCGTAAATGAGCGGCTGGCCGCCGGTAGCCGCGCGCGGGTCGAAGCCGGCATCGGTCCAGGCGAAAGGCACGGCCGGTTCCCACCACTGCGCGGCAAAGTCGTGAGTGGTTTCATCCTGCACGGCGCGGCGCAAATAAGCGGGCAGCCGGTCGCGGCCCTGACCATTCGCCACAATGTGCAGCTTGTAGCGCGAGCCGGGAGCCAGGCGCGGGCAGCCGTCGAGGTCGGGCAAAAACCCCTCCCACACGCCGGTAGCGGCATCTTTTTGCAGCGGGTCAGCCTGCCGATTCCAGAAGTTGAAGTCGCCGACCAGGCTCACCGCGTCGGCTCCCGGTGCCCATTCGCGCACCCGGAAGCCACGCCGGTCCACGTCATAGTGCAGCCCGAAATGCGCGTACGCCCCGGCAAAGTCGGCCAGCGAGCCGTGCTGCTGGTTTATTTCGGCCAGCCGAGCGGCCAACCGCTGCTGCCGGGCCAACAGCACCGGCTCGTAGGGTTGCAGCCAGGCGTCTTCCCGCGTCAGGGCGAGGGTCGGAGGGGCGACTTGTTCGGGCATAGCGGCGGGACTTTGGGCGAGTTTCAAAGGTAGAATGGCGCGAGCCGTCCGTTCCGCTGCGCCTTCTGCGAAAACCTCCGCGCCCTCTGCGGGAACCAGCGTTCGCACCGCTACTTTCGCCCCATGCGCTTCCTGCTTTTACTGCTCGCCTTCCCCGCCCTGGCCCAATTGCCAACGGCCAACCCGCCCGTCGTGGCCGCCCACGCGCTGGTCGTCTCCGCTCACCCCGTCGCCTCGCAAGTCGGCCGCGACATCCTCAAACAAGGCGGCAATGCCTACGACGCGGCCGTGGCCGTGCAGTTCGCCCTGGCCGTGGTGTACCCGGTAGCCGGCAACATCGGCGGCGGCGGCTTCATCGTGTACCGGGACCACAGTGGCACGACCGGTACTCTAGACTTCCGCGAGACCGCGCCCGCCGCCGCCCGCCGCGATATGTACCTCGATAAAGCCGGCCAAGTCGTGCCCGGCCTGAGTACGGCCGGCGCGCTGGCCGTGGGCACCCCCGGCACCGTCGCCGGCATGGACGTTTTGCACAAAAAGCTCGGTAAGCTGCCCTGGGTCAACCTCGTGGCCCCGGCCGTGCGCCTGGCCAGGCGGGGCGTGGCCCTGACGGCCAAAGAAGCCGCCGGCCTCAACCGAACCCAGGCCGATTTCACGCAGCACAACCCCGACAAGCAGCCCGCTTTCGTGCGCGACGCGCCCTGGCAAGCCGGCGATACGCTCAAGCAGTCCGAGCTGGCCATCATCCTCGAACGCATCCAGTTTCAAGGCCGCACGGGGTTCTACCAGGGTGAGACCGCCCGCTTGCTACTGGCCCAGATGCGAGCGGGCGGCGGGCTGATTACCCAGACCGACCTCGATGCCTACCAGCCTAAGTGGCGCGAGCCGCTCCGAGGCCAGTACCGCGGCTACGAAGTTATCACCATGCCGCCGCCCAGCTCGGGCGGGGTAGCCTTGCTGCAAATGCTGCAAATGCTGGCGCCGTTCGACCTGAAAAAGCTCGGCTACCACACCCCCGCCGCCGTGGGCCTGCTCACCGAAGCCGAGCGCCGCGCCTACGCCGACCGCGCCACTTACCTCGGCGACCCGGATTTCGGGCGGGTGCCGGTCCAGCAATTGCTGGCCAAAAGCTACAACCAGCAGCGGTTTCGCGGCATCCGGCCCGACGCGCCCGCCACGCCCAGCGCCCAGGTAAGCGCCGGCGCGGGCCTGCCGCGCTACGAATCCGACCAAACCACCCACTACAGCATCGTGGACGGGGCCGGCAATGCGGTAAGCTGCACGACGACGCTCAACGGCGCGTATGGCTCCAAAGTCGTGGTGGCCGGCGCGGGCTTTCTGTTGAACAATGAGATGGACGATTTCAGCAGCAAAGTCGGCGTGCCGAACATGTACGGCCTCGTCGGCGGCGTGGCCAACGCCATCGCGCCCGGCAAGCGCATGCTCTCGTCCATGACCCCGACCATCCTGGTGCACAATAAAAAGCTGGTCCTCGTTACCGGCTCGCCGGGCGGCAGCACCATCATTACCAGCGTCTTGCAAAGCATTCTGGCCGTGGTCGATTACGGGGCCAACGCCCAGCAAGCCGTGGCCGCCCCGCGCCTGCACCACCAGTGGCTGCCCGACCAGCTCGATGCCGAAGCCGGCGCCCTCACCCCCGCCGCCGAGCAGCTTTTGCGTCAGCGTGGCTTCAACCCCCAGCCCCGCAACCCCTGGGGCAAGCTGGATATTATCCGGGTGCTGCCCGGCGGCACGCTGGAAGGCGGGGCCGACCCGCGCGGGGACGACGCGGCGGTGGGGTATTGAAAAAGTAAGTCCCGGCTCCAGAGCCAGCAGACGAAAAACAAGCAAACTGAAACCTGCTCAAACGGCAGCGTGTATCTTTGAAGACTACCAAATTCTTATCTGATGACCGCGCTCAAGAAGAAGTCCGCTCCTCCGGTCGCAAAGCGTGCTGCCTACGGTGTAATTGGAGGCACTTTTGCCGTCAGTCTTCCCAAGAGACGAGCCTCAGCAAAAGCACCGACAAAGGGCCGCATCACCTTGGGCCTGTATCAAAACCAACTGCTTATTGCACCAGATTTTTTTGAGCCACACGAAATTCCGCCGGGCCTAGAGTCGAGGGCAGCATGAAGTACTTGCTCGATACTAACGCTTTTATCGCGCTACTTGGCGACCCTACCTTACTCAGTATTTCCTACCAGAACCTGCTTACTGACCCCAAGAATCAATTTGTGCTCAGTCCAGCCAGCATCTGGGAAATGGCCATAAAAGTTCGCTTGGGTAAGCTCACTTTCTACGGTGGGCTGACGCTGGACAACCTCACTACCACTGGCCGTATTAAACAAGGCATCCGTTTGCTACCCATCAAGCAAAGCCACTTGCGTACTATCGTTCGCCTGCCCAAAGTGAAAGACCACGGCGACCCGTTCGACTTTCTCATCATCGCACAAAGCCTCACGGAAGACTTGCCAGTTCTGACCACTGACCGCTACTTTTCGCAGTACGGTGTCAGAGTAGTGTGAGGCTGCTGACTTAATACTTTACAACAGCAACCATTGGTTGCTGAATCGGCTTGACGAATGCTGACAAAGCCATTGTGCCAACTCACGGTCCGCCGTATCTTTGCCCGCGAAATTGGTATTCAATCTGAAAAGAGGGGACGCGCAGTCCCCTCTTTTTTTGCCCTACTCCTAGCCCACTCATGGCCCAATTCGACCGCCACCGCATTCAGGCGCTGCTCGCTGACGCGCTCAGCGCGGAGGGCGACTTGTTCGTGGTGGACCTGACCGTTTCCGATTCGGTGCTCCCCAAGATTACCGTTGTGCTCGACGGGCCGCAGGGGCTGGGCATCGACGAGATTGCCCGCACCACGCGCCGCCTCAACCGGGGCCTCGAAGAAGCTTACGGCGAAGAGGCGGCGTACTCGCTCGAAGTAACTTCGCCGGGGGCCGACCAACCCCTGACCGACCCGCGCCAGTACGCCCGTCACGTCGGCCGCCGCCTGAGCCTCAAGCTTCAGGACGGCCGCCAGCTGAGCGGCCCGCTGCTGGCCGCCACGCCCGAAGGCTTGGAAATTACCGAAGAAGTGCCCGTTAATAAAACCCGTAAAAAAACCCTGCCCGCCGTCTTTTTTCCGTTCGCGGACATCGCCGAGGCGACGGTTGTTATTTCGTTTAAATGATTTAGTTGTCAGTTGTTAGTTGTCGGTTGTCAGCCTCGTGCGACTTACTGACTGACAACCGACAACTAACAACTGACAACTCTCAACAATATGCCCAAAAAAGTCGTCATCAGCCCCCAGGAGCAGGCCACCGCGGCGGCGGCGCTCAACGCGCGCCTGCTCATCGAAAACTTCCAGGAGTTTGCCAAGAGCCGCAACATCGACCGGCCCACGATGATGTCCATCCTGGACGACGTGTTTCGGACCATGATTAAGAAGAAGTTCGAGGACGACTCGAACTTCGATGTCATCATCAACCCCGACAATGGCGACCTCGAAATCTGGCGCAACCGCGAAATCGTGGACGACAACTCGGAGGACATCTGGGATTTCGACAAGGTGACGCTCACGGACGCGCAGAAAATCGAGCCGGATTTTGAGATTGGCGAGCAGGTGGCCGAGCGCATTCTGATTGACGACTTCGGGCGGCGGGCCGTGCTGCTGGCCCGCCAAACGCTCATTCAGCGCGTCAAGGACATGGAGCGCGACAACCTCTACCAGAAGTACAAGGACCTCGTGGGCGAGATTATTACCGGCGAGGTGTACCAGGTGTGGAGCCGCGAGGCGCTGATTCTCGACAAGGATGAAAACGAGCTGGTGCTGCCCAAGAGCGAGCAGATTCCGAAGGACCGCTACCGCAAGGGCGACACCGTGCGGGCCGTGGTGCACCGGGTGGATGTGCTCAACGGCGCGCCCAAAGTCATTCTGAGCCGCGCTGCGCCGGCGTTTTTGGAGCGCTTATTCGAGCAGGAAGTGCCTGAGATTTACGACGGGCTGATTGCCATCAAGAACGTGGTGCGCGAGCCGGGCGAGCGGGCCAAAGTGGCCGTGGAGAGCTACGACGAGCGCATCGACCCGGTGGGCGCGTGCGTGGGCATGAAAGGCTCGCGGATTCACCCGGTGGTGCGCGAGCTGATGAACGAGAATATCGACATCATCAACTATACCGACAACCTGGAGCTGTTCATCGCCCGCGCCCTGGCCCCGGCCAAAGTCGGGTCGATGAAAATCAGTGAACAAACCGGGCGCGTGTCCGTGTTCATGAAACCCGACCAGGTCAGCCTGGCCATCGGCCGGGGCGGGGCCAACATCAAGCTGGCCTCGCGCCTCGTGGGCATGGAAATCGACGTGTTCCGCGAAGCAACCGACTACGAGGAGGACATCTCGCTCGACGAGTTCCAGGACGAAATCGAACCTTGGATTATCGCCGAATTGAAGAAAATCGGCCTCGACACCGGTCGCGCCGTGTTGGCCGTGAAGAAAGACGACATCGTGCGCCGGACCGAGCTGGAAGAAGAAACCGTGGATGACGTGTACCGCATCATCCGCTCGGAATTTGCCGCCGACGAGGACCTGCCCACCGACGAAGCCCCGGCAGCTGATGTGGCGGAGGCGCCTGAGGCAGGCGACGTTACGGAAGCTGATAGCGCGCCGGAAACGGCTGCCGACAGCGCCCTGACCGGCGATGCCGACCAAGCCACGGAGGCCAGCCATGCCCCGGCCGCCGACTCCGCGCCCGATGCTACGGCGGCCCCCGAATCGGGGGCCGACCCTGCCTCTGATACTGCCCCCGACCAAACCCCGGCCGCCCAGTGAGGGCCGGGGCCAACCGCCAGCAAATAAGTTAGGTAATTCCGGCCAGCAGGCGGAGTTGCTAACCCGCTGGCCGAATTTAATAACTTACCTTTGCACCCTGAACGACCTTCGTTCACGAAATAAGCAAGAATGGCGGAAGCAATCCCGAAACGGCTTTTACAGGCAGCCAAAGACCTGAACATTGGTATCGACCGAGCCGTGGAGGCCCTTTTGCGCAAGGGCATCGCGGTCGAGAACAAGCCTACTACCAAGCTCTCGCCTGAGCAGGTGGGCCTGTTGGAAAAAGAATTCGCCGCCTCGGCCCAGGATAAGCAGGAAGCTCAGCGCCACACGCAGGCGCGCCGCCAAAGCGAGCTGAACGCCCAGGCTGCCGTAGCTCCGCCCAAACCCGCACCCGTAGCAGTGGCCGCGCCAGCCGCGCCCAAAGCTGTCGTGCCCGCCGCCCCCGTGGTGGTTCCGGTGGCCGTGGCTCCGGTAGTGGCCGTTGTGCCGGTGGCTCCTGCCCCAGCGCCGGTCGCGCCCGCCCCAACTCCAACTGTCGCCGCGCCGGTGGCTCCCGCTGCCGAAACGCCCAAAGCGCCTGGCCTCAAGGTGATGGGCAAGATTGAGCTGGATAAGAAAGGGCGCGTCGTACCGGCTCGTCCAGCCACGGCGGCTAAATCAACTGCTCCGGTGGCGGAAGTGAAGGCAGTTCCGGCCGCGTCCAAGCCCGTTGTCGCGGCCCCGGCGGTTGCTCCGGCCGCGACAGCGCCGGCTGCGCCGGCTCCGGTGGTTGCGCCGACGCCAGTTGCTGCCGCACCCCCTGCCCCGACCGTTGCCCCCGAAGCGCCCGCCGCTGATGAGAGCACCATTACGGCCAAAGCCGACCAGCTCAAGGGCTTGACGGTGCTCGGCAAGATTCAGCTGCCGCTCGATGCCAGCCGGCGCGGGCCGGGTGGTGGCCGCGGGCCGCGCCCGGTGGCTTCGTCGGATGTCCGCAAGACGGGCACCAACAACGCTGCCAACCAGAAGAAGCGCCAGCGTCTACCTGGCCCTCCCGGCTCCACGACCACGCCCGGCCAGGGTGGTGGCTACCAGGGCACCCGCCCCAGCGGCCCCGGCCAGACGGGTGCCCGCCCCGGCGGTCCCGGTGCCCGTCCGGGTGGTCCCGGCGCGCGGCCCGGTGCGCCGGCTCGCCCCGGCCAGCCCGCCGTGCCGCTCACGGCCGAGCAGAACGACAAGCAGATTCAGGAGCAAATCAAAGCCACGCTGGCCAAGCTCAGCGGCGGCAAGAACAACGCCGCTGCCAACCGCGCCAAGTATCGCCGCGACAAGCGGGGCATGGCCGCCGAAGAGCGCGAAGCCTTGCGCGCTCAGAATGAGCTGGATGCCAAGACGCTCAAAATCACGGAGTTCATTTCGGCCAACGACTTTGCGTCGCTGATGGACGTGAACGTGAACGAGGTTATCAAGGTGTGCCTGGGCATGGGCATGTTCGTCTCCATCAACCAGCGCCTCGACGCGGAAGCCATCACGGTTATCGCCGACGAGTTTGGCTTCGATGTCGAGTTCCTCTCCGCTGAGGAGGATGAGGAGCCGATTGACATGAGCGACCTGCCGGAAGACATGCAGCCGCGCGCCCCCATCGTGACCATCATGGGCCATGTGGACCACGGCAAGACATCGCTCCTTGACTACATCCGCGAAGCGAGCGTGGCCAAAGGCGAGGCCGGCGGAATCACCCAGCACATTGGCGCTTACGAGGTTAAAACTAAGTCGGGCAACCCGATTACTTTCCTGGATACGCCTGGCCACGAAGCCTTTACGGCTATGCGGGCACGGGGCGCGAAAGTCACCGACATCGCCATCATCGTCATCGCGGCCGACGACTCGGTGATGCCTCAGACCAAGGAGGCCATCAACCACGCGCAAGCGGCCGGGGTACCGATTATTATCGCCCTCAACAAGATGGACAAGCCCAGCTCGAACGCGGAGAAAATCCGCGAGGAGCTGTCGCAAATGAATATTCTGGTTGAGGAATGGGGCGGCAAGTACCAGAGCCAGGAAGTGTCGGCCAAGTCGGGCCTCGGCGTGGATGAGCTGCTCGAAAAGATTCTGCTCGAAGCGGAATTGCTGGAGTTGAAGGCCAACCCCGACCGCAATGCGATAGGCACGGTCATCGAGGCTGAGCTGGACAAAGGCCGGGGCTACGTGACGACGGTGCTCGTGCAGACGGGTACGCTCAACGTGGGCGACATCGTGCTGGCCGGTCCGCACTACGGCCGCGTGAAGGCCATGACCGACTACCGCGGTAAGAAGAAGAAGCTCGCCGGTCCGGCTACGCCAGTGCAGGTGCTCGGCCTGACGGGCGCCCCGCAAGCCGGCGACCGCATTCAGGTGATGGAAACCGAGCGCGAAGCCCGCGAGCTGGCCACCCAGCGTCAGCAGCTGGCCCGCGAGCAGACCATCCGCACCAAGAAGCACATCACGCTCGACGAAATCGGCCGTCGCCTGGCCATTGGCTCGTTCAAAGAGCTGAACATTCTGGTGAAAGGCGACGTGGATGGCTCGGTCGAGGCCCTCTCTGACTCCTTGCTCAAGCTGAGTACGCCGGAAGTGAAGGTGAACATCCTCAGCAAGGGCGTGGGAGCCATCTCCGAAAGCGACGTACTGCTGGCCTCGGCCTCGGATGCCATCATCATCGGCTTTCAGGTGCGGCCCTCGCAAAGCGCGCGCAAACTCGCTGAGCAGGAGCAGATTGACATTCGCTTGTACAGCATCATTTACAACGCCATCAACGAGGTGAAGGATGCCATGGAAGGCATGCTCGCTCCGACGGTGCACGAGGTGATAACGGCCAACGCCGAGGTGCGGCAGGTGTTCAACATCACCAAAGTAGGGTCTATCGGCGGCTGCATGGTGACCGACGGCACCTTCACCCGCAAGACCCGCGTGCGGGTCGTGCGCAACGGCATCGTGCAGCATACCGGCGAGATTCAGGACCTGAAGCGCTTCAAGGACGACGTGAGCGAGGTGCGCCAGGGCTACGAGTGCGGTATCTCGGTCAAGAACTTCAACGACTTGCAGGAAGGCGACAACATCGAAGGCTTTGAGGAGCAAGAGATTAAGCGCAAGCTCTAACCGCAGATGCTAACGGATTCAACTGATGGAACGGATTTGGTGAACTGCGCTCACCAAGCTGCCCGTTGAGATAGAATGGTTTCGTTTGGAAATAGAAGAGGCCACCCAGTTGGGTGGCTTTTTTGCATTTATGGGCTTTGATTCAGCCATGCGGCTCTTTTAAAAAGCGAGTGGGGCGAGCGGATAGTTGGGCGAGTAAGCGGCAGCGTTGATGAGGAAGCGGCGGGCGTTGGTGGCGAGGAGCTTTTGGGCGGGCCATCTGGCGGCGACATTTGTAAAAAAATCTACGAATGTTTATGATAAGGACCCTACCCGAGGCGCTGGAGCGCCTTGCCACTTTCGAAACGCATCTGTTTCAGGCCCAGCGGCTGGCCATCCGGGCCACGCAGCAGTGCGACGTGCTGCTGCGCCATCTGCGCCAGGGCATTGTACACTTTGACCCGGCCGGGTACGTGGCGCTGCTCAGCGACGAAGCTTGCCGGCAGCTGGGCCTGGAGCTGCCCGCCGCCCAGTGGCACGGCCTAAGCGCCGCCGCGCTGGCCGAGCAGGTAGGCGCGCGGTTCGTGGACCCGGCCAGCTTCGCGGTCGAAAATGCGCAGTTTTGGCAGCAGGGTGCTCAGCCGGGCACGGTGCTACCGCTGGTAAATGGCCGGGTGCTGGAGCGCGACGTACTACCCGTACCGGACGAGAGGGGCTGTGGCTTTCTGGTCAGCTACCGCGACGTAACGACCAGCTACCGCGCGCGGTGGCCCGCGTCGGGGCGAAGCGACCAGTCGCCCACCAGTTCCGCGCTGGGAGCCTGAACGAACCCTGATGCCCGATAACGACCAAGCAAAAACCCCGTTGGCAAGCTGCCAACGGGGTTTTTGCTTGGTCGAGATAAGCGTATTAGAACAACAGGAACCGCTTTTTGCGGCCGTGCTCATGCACGAGCGGCTTGCCGTGGGTGCGCGCGCCCATCGGCACCCGGCGCGACTTGCCCCGCTCTTGGTCCTGGCCGCGCAGGGCCCGAAACTTGCGCACCGTGAACGAACCGCTGGTTTTGTCCAGCTGCCGGTACGGGCCGCCTTTTTCCGCGCCGAAACTGGTGTTGCCGGTGCGCGCCTCCAGCACTTGCAGCTGCTGGTCGCGAGCAGCATCGGCGGGGCTCATCTGTTGCTGCCGACGAACGCGGGCCGCATCAGCAGCGGGCGGCGCGGCCCCGGCGGGCGGCACCACGGCCGTAGTCTGGGCGCGGGCGGGAGCGGCGGCGGCCAGGGCCAGGGCCCCAACGAAAACAGCAGCTGCGAGCAGATTTTTCATTGGGTAAAGCTACTGGGTAAAGCTTAGCGAAAGTCGCGTCAGGGCTAAATACCGAAATGCCCCGCAAAGGTTCCTCCGCCCAACAAAGCGGGGCGGCGGATAGCCTTTGCGGGGCTGGTCAATGGCTCAGCAGACGCGGGCTACGCGCGGGCGCGAAGCGCGTCGCGGATGTCTTGCAGCAACACTTGGTCTTTGGTCGGGGCCGGGTCCACCACCACTTCCACCGGGGCTTTCTTGATGTTATTAGCCCCTTTCACGATGAAGAAGATGATGAGGGCCAGGATGAGAAAGCCGACCACGGCATTGAGAAACAGGCCGATTTTTATGGGGCCGATGTGGATGGCAGAAAAGTCGGGCTGGCCGCCAACCAGGCCCACGATGGGCATAATCACATCATCGGTGAGCGAGGTGACGATTTTGCCGAAGGCCCCACCGATGATGACCCCGACGGCCAGGTCGAGCACATTGCCTTTGGAAATAAACTCTTTGAATTCGGAGACGAGACCCATGAGAAAAAATTGAAAAGGTGAGAGAAAAAAGAGACTGACGAACTCGTCCGCAACGGGGCTAATGAATTGAATAAGGACCAGATGCTCCAAATGTAAGGGGGCGACACTGACTCTGCAACCCGGTTCCCGGTAAAAACGGCTGTCTGGCCGACCAACACCGGCAAATCACGGGCGGGCGGACCGGTGAGCAAGCGGGCTGGTAGGCGGGCAGCCCCACCCCGTACCTTTGACGGCGCTGATTTGTACGCTTTTCCACCTTGCCCATGTCCGTTACTTTCGAGAATCTGCTCTACGCCCTTGACGCCGTCACCGGCATTCTGACGCTCACCATCAACCGCCCAACGCGCCGCAATGCGCTGAACGCGGCCACCATCACGGAGCTGAGCCAGGCTATGGAGCAGGCCCTGGCCGACGCGGCCGTGCGTGGCATCCTGCTCACGGGCAGCGGCGAGCGGGCTTTCGTGGCCGGGGCCGACATTGCCGAGCTGGCCACGCTCGACGGGCCAGGGGCCGCGCAGGCTGCCGCCCGTGGGCAGGCCGTGTTCCGGCAGTTTGAAACCAGCCCCAAGCCAGTGGTGGCCGCCGTGAATGGCTTCGCACTGGGCGGCGGCTGCGAGCTGGCCATGGCCTGCCACCTGCGCGTGGCCGCCGAAAACGCTGTTTTTGGTCAGCCCGAAGTGAATCTGGGCCTGCTGCCCGGCTACGGCGGCACCCAGCGCCTGGTGCAGCTCGTGGGCAAGGGCAAGGCTTTGGAGCTGCTGCTCACCGCTGAGCCGCTCGGGGCCGAAGAGGCGCTCCGCCTGGGCCTGGTCAATCACGTGGTGCCGGCCGCCGAGCTGCTCGAATTCAGCCAGAACATCCTGCTCCGAATTCTGAGCAAAGCGCCGGTGGCCATCGGCCTGACTATCGCCTGCGTCAACGCCTATTTCGACGAGGGCGGCGCGGTCGGCTACGCGGCCGAAGCGGCGGCGTTCGGCACGGCCTTCAGTACCGACGATTTTCGGGAAGGCACGGCCGCGTTTCTGGAGAAGCGGCCAGCGGTGTTTTTAGGGAAGTAAGATGAGAGGTTAAGGGCTGGGGTCTGGTGATTTACAAAGAGTTGTCATTTTCCTCCGTCTAACTTCCCATCTCCAATTGCTGGTCCCTAATTCCTCCTCTCTAATCCCTAATCCCACAAAATGTCCCTCGCCAAAAAGCTGGCTTCGCAAACGGCCGTTTATGGCGTGAGCAGCATCGTGGGGCGGGTGCTCGGGTATTTGCTGGTGCCCATTTACACCGGGCACTTCGCGCCGGCCGAGTACGGCATCGTTACAGGATTGTACGCCTACGTCTCGTTTCTAAACGTGGTGTTTACCTACGGCCTGGAAACGACGTTTTTTCGCTTCGCCAACCGCCCCGGCCAAAGCAAGCGCGAGCTCTACGACCGGACCCAGAGCCTGATGCTGCTCAGCAGCGCCGGGCTGACCTTGCTGCTCTGGCTGCTGGCCCGGCCGCTGCTGGGCCTGCTCGGCCTGCCGCCCGGCCACGAGCAATACGCCCACTGGATGGCCCTGATTCTGGGCCTCGACGCGGTGGCCGCCATTCCGTTCGCGCGGCTGCGGCTCAATAACCGGGCACGGCAGTTCGCCATTATTCGCTTGCTCAACATCGTGGCCAACGTGGGGCTGAACCTGTTTTTCGTAGTGCTGTGCCCGGCCGTGCTTCGCGCCGACGCGGGCACGCTGCTGGCCGGGCTACGGCCGCTCATCGAGCACCTTTACGACCCAGCGCGGGGCGTGGGCTACGTGTTTCTGAGCAACCTGTTCGCCTCGGCTCTGACGCTGGTGCTGCTCTTGCCGCAGCTGCTGGACTTCCGCTTTCGCTGGCCCGACCTGAGCTTTCTGCGCCCCTTGCTGGCGTATGCACTGCCTTTGCTGCTGATGGGCCTGGCCGGCATGGTAAACGAAACCCTCGACCGCATCATGCTGCCCGCCTGGCTGCCCGAAGGGTTTTATCCGGGCCTGAGCCGGCTCGGGGCGGTGGGCGTGTACGGGGCCTGCTACAAGCTCAGCATCTTTATGACGCTCGTCATCCAGGCGTTTCGCTACGCGGCCGACCCGTTTTTTTTCGCCCAAAGCGCCGACAAGAACTCGCCGGCCACGTTTGCGCTGGTGCTCAAGTGGTTTACGCTCTGCTGCACGGTTATCTTCGTCGGCATCAGTTTGAATCTGAGCTGGATAGGACCGCAGTTTTTGCGACGGCCCGAATACCTGACTGGCTTGGCCGTGGTGCCGGTGCTGCTGCTGGCCAACTTGTTTTTGGGCGTGTACTACAACCTCTCCTTCTGGTTCAAGCTCACCGACCGCACCTATTTCGCCACCTACATCGGCGGGGCGGGCGCGGTGCTCACCATTGCGCTCAACTTTTTGCTTATTCCCGTGCTGGGCTACATGGGCAGCGCCTGGGCTACACTGGCTTGCTATTTCATGATGGCCGCGCTCTGTTGGTGGCTCGGCGAGCGGCACTACCCGGTGCCGTATCCGGTGCGGCGGCTGCTGAGCTGGCTGCTGGCGGCTATCGGATTGGTGTGGCTGGGGCAGGCGGCTATCGGGCGCTGGCCGGGGGCCGGGGGCTACGCGCTGGGACTATTCTTACCGCTACTCTTCGCCGGGGCCATCTACGCGCTCGAAACCCGGCGCGGCCGGCTGACCTGAATGAGCACCTATCCATAGCCTACCAGTTAAACTTCGCACAAAAAAAAAGCATCGAACAACGTTCGATGCCTTTCTGAGCTATGAAAACAAACTTAGCCAACTTCCTCGGCCTAAGCCGGGCTGCTAACCATTGCAAATATGCACCTTCTTGGGCAGGTTACGGATATATTTTCGCTGAATGATTTTTTTTACTGTCTGAACCTGGCTATTTCGTTGGTATCTATTGCGCGGCGAGTCGAAACGGGTGAGCTGGCCGCGGCCTTAAACCCAGGCGTCAGCGGGCGCTCCTACGCGTCAGGGCGGTTTCTGGGTTGATAGGTGAATAAGATTCGGCTGGCTTCCCGGCTCTTCTGGAAAGAGGGCCGGCCTCAAAGGAGTTTTTGAAGTTCAACTGACGGCGAGCTATCCCCACAGTCCTGAGAGCCGCGCTGATAAGTTAAAACAGCCCCCATCCGGTACCTTTGCGCGAGGCTTGCGCGTCCAAAGCCTCCGGTATTTCGTATCTTCGATTCCCTCACTTTTTCACGGCCATCGGCCACTCTTGTTATGCTACTGTCCACCCTGTTATTTCTGGAAAACCCCGGTACCCTCGCTTTCATCGCCATTCTGCTGCTGCTCGTCTTCGGTGCCAAGCGCATCCCGGAGATGTTTCGCGGCCTGGGCCAGGGTATGAAGGAATTCAAAGACGCCACCCGGCCCGATGCGCCGGCCGCCCCCAACTACCAGGCCCCGCAGCCCGGCTACGGCCCGCCCGCCGGCTATGCGCAGGCTCCGCCGGCCGCGCCCGGCACCTACGACCCCAACGCCTATCCGCAGCAGTATCCGGCGCAGCCGACCAATTATCCGGCCGCGCCGATGGCTCCCGGCCAAATGCCGACTCAGGTGCCGACCCAAGTGCCGACTCAGGTGCCGCCCGCCCCGTACAACCCCGCCAACACGCCCGCCAGCTAAGCGCTTGCAGTCGTACCATCTCTTAGCCTCACTCTTGCTTCTATGACCACGCCCCTGCTTTTCCTCGATGTTGGTGGCGGCGAGATACTGCTCATATTCGTGGTGGTGCTTGTGTTTTTCGGGCCGGGTAAAATCCCGGAGCTAGCACGCGGTCTCGGCAAAGGAATCCGCGAGTTCAAAGACGCGAGCAACGAAATTCGCTCCGAGTTCGAGCGGGTCGCCGCGCAACCAGCCCCGCCCGTCGCCCACGCCGCCCACGAGCCGTACAATGAGTCGCCCACAACGACCCACGAAACCGCTTCAGCCGTGGCCGTGGCCGCTGACTACGCGTCTGCCCTGCCCACGGCCGAAGACAGCGACCCGAGCGCCGTAGCTTTGCCGGTAGCTGAGGACGCGGCGGAAACTGCCCCGCCGCCCGTCGTGGTGGTGGGCGGGGTGCCCGGCACCCGCGCCCGCGGCACCCAGCATCCAGCCCCCACCGACGCCTGACAATTTGAAACCTAAGTACGCCTCCCTTTCTGAAATTCAGCGCGAGCTGACGGCCGGCACCACGTCCTGCCGCCAGCTCGTTGAGTTTTACCTGACCAACATCGAAGCCCGCAACGCCGAGCTGAACGTGTTTTTGGAAGTGTGGGCCGACGAAGCCCGCGCCCAGGCCGAGGCCGTGGATGCCAAGCTCGCCGCCGGCACGGCCGGCCGCCTCGCCGGCATGGTCATCGGCCTCAAGGACGTGCTCGCCTACCAGGGGCACGCGCTGCAAAGCTCCTCGCGCATTCTCGACGGGTTCAAGAGCTTGTTTACCGGCACGGCCGTGGGGCGGCTGCTGGCCGAGGACGCCATTTTTATCGGCCGCCAGAACTGCGACGAGTTTGCGATGGGCGGCTCGAATGAAAATTCCGCCTTTGGGCCGGTGCGCAACGCGCTCGACCCGGCGCGGGTGCCGGGCGGCAGCAGCGGCGGCTCGGCCGTGGCGGTGCAGGCCGATATGTGCCTGGCCTCGATTGGCTCCGACACGGGCGGCTCGGTGCGGCAGCCGGCCGCGTTTTGCGGGGTGGTGGGCCTGAAGCCTACCTATTCGCGCGTCTCGCGCTACGGGCTGGTGGCGTTTGCCTCGTCCTTCGACCAGATTGGCCCGCTCACGCACTCCGTCGAAGACGCCGCCAGCCTGCTCGAAGTGATGGCCGGGGCCGACGAGTTCGACAGCACCAGCAGCCAGGAGCCGGTGCCGGCTTACTCGCAATTGCTGACACCCGCCGCGAGCTACCGCGTCGGCTACCTGGCCAATGCCATCGAATTGCCCGGCTTGCAACCCGAAGTGCGCAACGCGCTCGAACGCACCCTGGCCGAGCTGCGCGCGCGCGGCCACGTGGTGGAGGCCGTCGAGTTTCCGCTACTGGAGCAGATGATTCCGACCTACTACATCCTGACGACGGCCGAGGCCAGCTCGAACCTGTCGCGCTTCGACGGGGTGAAATATGGCTACCGCGCGCCCGACGCGACGGACCTGGAATCACTCTACAAAAAAACCCGCGCGCAGGGCTTCGGGCCGGAAGTACAGCGGCGCATCATGCTCGGCACCTTTGTGTTAAGTGCCAGCTACTACGACGCCTACTACACCAAAGCCCAGCAGGTGCGGCGGCTCATCAAGGAAAAAACCGACGAGCTGCTGCGCCAGTACGACTTTCTGGTGCTGCCCACCACGCCGACTACGGCCTTTAAGATTGGCGAAAAGCAGGACCCGGTGAGCATGTACCTGGCCGACATTTTCACGGTGCAGGCGTCGCTGGCCGGGGTGCCGGCCATTTCCATTCCGGCTGGGGCCGATGCTCAGGGCCTGCCCATCGGGCTGCAAATCATGGCCGGCGCGTTTCGGGAGGCTGATTTGCTGGCCTTTGCCCAAAGCTTGCTGCCGGGCTGAATCCAAACGGGGGCGGAATTGGTTAAGGAGTGCCCACGCGCTAAATCCCGTTAAACCCCGCTTTTTTACTTCCTTACCCGACGTTATGTCTGCCGTTATTACCACTGATATCTGCGTAATTGGCGCTGGCCCGGTGGGCTTGTTCGCCGTTTTTGAAGCCGGCCTGCTCAAGCTCCGCTGCCACGTCGTGGATGCCCTGCCCCAGGCCGGCGGCCAGCTGGCCGAGATTTATCCCAAGAAGCCGATTTACGATATTCCGGGCTTCCCCGAAATCCTGGCCGGCGACCTGGTAACCAACCTGCTCAAGCAAATCGCACCCTTCCAGCCCGGCTTTACGCTGGGCGAGCGGGTGGACAAGTTTCAGAAGCTCGACGACGGCACGTTCCGGCTGCATACTACCGACGGCACCACCATTGAGGCCAAAGCGGTGGCCATCGCCGGCGGGCTGGGCTCGTTCGAGCCGCGCAAGCCGGCCGTCGAAAACCTGGAGCGCTTCGAGGGCGGACGCGGGGTGCACTACATGGTGCGCGACCCGGAGCACTTCCGGGGCCAGAAAATCGTGATTGCCGGCGGCGGCGACTCGGCCCTG
>JANXNW010000309.1 GCA_025353905.1 Hymenobacter sp. | reverse complement strand
GGCTTTTCTACCCGCATGAAGTCCGCTTTCGCCTACCTGTGCTTGGCCCTGGTGCTGCTCCAGACGTTTAGTCGGGAGCTGCTCGTGGTGGACTTTGCCCTGAACCGGCCGAATATCGCGGCGCGCTTCTGCGTGAACAAGGCTCGGCCCCAGCTGCATTGCGACGGGCAGTGTTACTTCGCCAAGCAGCTCAAAAAGCAGCAGCAGCGGGAGAGCCAGGTGCCGAATCCGCTTAAGGAGCGGTTGGAGATGCTGCCGGCCGCACTGGGCTGGCTCGTGCCGGCCCGGCCGGCGACTTATCCGGCCACGACCAGCTCCTATCCGCAGGTGCCGGGGCCGGCCGTGCCGTGGGGGCGCGAGCGGGCCGTTTTTCAGCCGCCCCAGGCGTAGGATAACCTCCTTTTTTGCGGGATAAAAGCGTCGCGCCGGCGGCGGCACCAGGTGTCGCCGGCCGGGGCGTCCGCCCGCGTCTGGTTCCTACGTTCTTTTCGGCTTGAGTTCACATGAAAAAATCACTGCTAATATTCGTCTTTTGCGCCCTGACCGGCCTCTCGGCCCGCGCGTGCCCGTTTTGCGGCTGTGGCAACAGCAACTTCCAAATCGGGCTGGTGCCGAACTTCAACAAGGGTTTTGTTGGAGTTCGCTACACCTACTCGTCCTTCAAAACCGACAGCGGCAGCCAGTTCAGCCGCGACCGCTTCCACGTAACCGAGCTGTGGGGCGGCTACAATTTCGGCAAGGTGCAGGTGATGGCTTTCGTGCCCTACGTGGTCATCGACAAGCTCGGCGACGACGGGCCGCGCCAGGCACGGGGCCTGGGCGATATCACCGTGCTGGGCTTGTACGAGGTGCTTAACACCAGCTCGGGGCCGCTGACCGACCGGGCCATCATCGTGCGCAATCAGCTCTGGGCGGGCGGCGGCATCAAGCTCGGCACGGGCCAGAGCACGGTGGACGTGAGCGACCCCGCCTTCACGGTGGGCGAGTTCAGCGGTACGCCCGGCACGGGCAGCACCGACGTGCTCTTCAATATCAACCACACGCTGCTGGTCAATAAGCACGGGTTGGTGACAAACCTGGCCTATCGCCTCAACACGGCCAGCGGCCAGAACTACCGCTACGGCAACCGCTTCTACGCCAACTCGGCCTACTTCTACGGCTGGAAAGTGGGCAAGCTCGACATCCGCCCCACGGCCGGCCTCAACTTCGTGGTGAACGGCCGCAACAGCTTCGAGGACCAGCCCATCGCCGACAGCAACGGCTACGTGCTCAACGGCACGGTGGGCCTGAACCTGCAAACCGGCAAAGTGGGCCTGCTCGTCAATGGCTTCCGCCCGCTGAGCCAAAGCCTGTTCAACGGCCTGACCAAGCTCAACGACCGCGTGTCGGTGGCCCTGACGCTTTCGATTTGAGGGTTTGTTGTTTGTTGTTTGTTGTTTCTTGTTTCGAACTTGAACGAGGTAAGGTAGTGGTATTGCAACTCTGCGAAACTCTGCTCCTTCTGCGGAACTCTGCGTGAACCCGCGCCCTGAAAACAAGCAACAAGCAACAAGCAACAAGCAACAAGCAACTACCACCCCACCAGCGCCTCGGCCTGCTCGCGCAGCAACTGCCGCAGTAGGGGCGTGGTTATCTCGCCTTCGGCCGACAAATGCTTGCTAATGAGCGGCAGGCGCACCCGCTGGGGCAAGACGCTGGTGCCCAGATAGAACAAGATATCGGTGAGGTGGCTCAGAGCCAGCGCGCCGCCCTGGTCGCCGCTGCTCAGGCTGACGAGGGCGGCCGTTTTGCCGCGGATGCCGCCGGGGTAGGGCAACGCGTCGATAAATGCTTTGAGCGCGCCGGGAATGGAGCAGTTATACTCCGAGACGAAGACGACGAGCTTGTCGGACGCGTCGAGTGGGGCGATGAAGCGGTTGAAATCCGCGTTGCGGCCGGCGTTCTCGTAGAGCGCGCTGTTGAGGAAATCAGCCGGCAAATCCACCAAATCCAGAAACTGACAGGGCGCGCCCAGCTCGGTGAGCTGGCTGGCGTAGAAGTTGGCTACGCGCCGGGCGCGGGAATCGGGTCGGTTGGTACCGACGAGCAGGGTTATCATACTTCAATTATCAATGAGCAATTATCAATGAGCAATTCTTGCCAGGCTTTCGGGCGTCAGGCTTTGCTCATCCTGACAAACCGGGCCGACGGGCATTGTTCATTGCTCATTGTTCATTGCTCATTGATAATTGATAGTCGATTTGCCCTTCGAGCAAGTCCTCGAACGTTTGGCGGCGGCGAATGAGGCGGGGCGGCGCGTCGCCGTCGAGCAGGACCTCGGCGGGGCGGGGGCGCGAGTTGAACGAGCTGCTCATCTCGAAGCCGTAGGCCCCGGCGTTGTGCAGGGCCAGGATGTCGCCCTCGCGCACTTCGGGCAGGCGGCGGTCCCAGGCGAAAGTGTCCGTCTCGCAAATGTTGCCCACCACGGTGTAGAGCCGTTCCGGCCCGTGCGGATGGCTCAAATTAGAAATGTGGTGGTACGACTCGTACATCATGGGCCGAATCAGGTGGTTGAAGCCCGTGTTGAGGCCGGCGAAAACCGTGGCCGTGGTGTGCTTGACGGTGGCGACTTCGGCCAGCAGGTAGCCCGCTTCGCTCACCAGGTACTTGCCCGGCTCGAAACGGGCTTCGAGCGGGCGGCCATATTCGGCCTCGAACGCGCCGAACGCGGCCAGAATCTGTTGGCCCAGCTCCGTCATGTCGGTTTCGGTGTCGCCCGGCTGGTAAGGCACTTTGAAGCCCGAGCCGAGGTCGAGGTAGTCGAGGCCGGGGAAGTGGCGGGCAGCCTCAAAGAGCACCTCCAGCGCCCGCAGATACACGCTCACGTCCTTGATTTCGGAGCCGGTGTGCATGTGCAGGCCGCGCACGTCGAGGCCCGTGCCCCGCACCACGCGCTCCAGGTGCCGCAATTGGTGGATGCTGATGCCGAATTTGGAGTCGATGTGGCCGGTCGAAATCTTGTAGTTGCCGCCCGCCGCGATGTGCGGATTCAGCCGCACGCAGACCGGGTAGGAGCCGCCAAACGTGGCTCCGAAGCGTTCGAGCAAGGACAGGTTGTCGATGTTGAGGTTCACGCCCAGGTCTTTGGCCGCCACCAATTCGTCGAACGTGACGCTGTTGGGCGTGTACAGCAAGTCCTGGGGTTGGAAGCCGGCGTACAGGCCCAGACGCACCTCGTTGATACTCACGCAGTCGAGGCCCGCGCCCAGCTCGCGCATGAGCCGCAGGATGGCCACGTTGGTGAGCGACTTGCAGGCGTAAAAAAACCGGGTCGGGTGCCCGGCAAACGCCGTGGTCAGCTTGTGGTACTGCGCCCGAATAACGTCGGCCTGATACACGTAGAGCGGGGTGCCAAACTCGGCGGCGGCGGCCAGCAGGGCCGGGGTAGGGAGCGGGTTCATGGTGAAGCGAATACGAGGCGTAAAAATACGCCCGGCAAGGGCTGGGTTGTTTGTTGTTGATTGTTTCTCGTTCAAGATAGTGGCTCAGGCCCATAACCAATACCCTCGTCACTCATGGCCAATGCGTTATCCGAACCCGAATTCTGGCTGCGTGGCCCCGTGCCCGCCATCCCGCCCCTGCTCCAACCCGTGGCCCACGCCCTGCTGCAAGCCGCTGAAGAAGTAGCGGCGCTGCTGGCTGACTTCCCCGCCGACCGGCTCGCCGAGCGGCCGCTCGGGCTGGCTTCGGTGGGCTTTCACCTGCGCCACCTCACGGGCGTGCTCGACCGCACCTTCACCTACGCCCGGAGTGAAGTGCTGACGCCCGCCCAGCTCGCCTACCTGGCCGCCGAAACCGACCCGCCCACGTACTCCGGCGCGGTAACGGAGTTGGTGACCGCCTTTCAGCAGCAGGTCGAAAGCGCCCTTCATCAATTGAAAAACACGCCTGACAACACCCTCAACGACTGGCGCGGCGTGGGCCGGGCGCAGCTGCCGAGCACCGTGCTGGGCCTGCTGGTGCACGCCGCCGAGCACACCATGCGCCACGTAGGCCAGCTGCTGGTGACGGTGCGCGTGGTGGCGGAGTGAGCGGATGAGGTGAGGCAGGCCCGTGGCTTTTACCGCGCCCGGCAGGGTATATGACAAAAGCTGCGGGTTGCCTGCGCTTGCGTAAGGACGTTCTCTGCCTAACTTGCCGCCAGATTCAACAAGCATATGTTCGCCGCCCGCTACTTTTTCAGCTACTACTATTTTACGCCTCCCGCGTGAAACGAGTCGCCCCGTAGCTAAGTCTTCCCGAAACTAGCCGCGCCACTCGTCCCAAGCGAGTGGCGCTTTTTTATGTCAAATCATACGCATTCCGTCGCCATTCAGGGTTTTCGCGGCAGCTTCCACGAGGTGGCGGCGCGCCAGTATTTTGGTGTGAAGCCCGCCTTGCGGGGCTGCGCGACCTTCGCCGAGCTGGTGGCGCAGGTGCAGGACGGCCGCGCCGACGCCGGGCTGATGGCCGTTGAGAACTCGCTGGCCGGTAGCATCCTGCCCAATTACCTGCTGCTGGAGCGCGCCGCGCTCGTCATCACGGGCGAGGTCTATCTGCCCATTGCCCAGCACCTGCTGGCCCGGCCCGGCACCCGGCTGGCCGACGTGCGGGCCGTGCATTCGCACCCGATGGCCCTGCGCCAGTGCGGCGATTTCCTGAGCCGGCACCCCGCCTGGCAGCTCGTCGAAACCGAAGATACCGGCCTCAGCGCCCAGCTATTGGCCGAAAGCCCCGCGCCCGACGCGCACACGACCGCCGTGGTGGCCGGCGCGCAAGCCGCCGCCGCGTTCGGGCTGGACGTACTGATGCCGGACATTCAGGACGACCCGAACAACTACACCCGGTTTTTGGCCCTCGCGCCTGCCGCTACGACCCCGCCGGTGGCGCATCCTAACAAAGCGTCGCTCTATTTCCTGGCGCCGCACGAGCCGGGCAGCTTGGCGCGGGTGCTCACGCTGGTGGCTGGGTTGGGGTTGAATCTGAGCAAGCTACAATCGGCCCCGCTGCCCGCTCAACCCTGGCACTACGGCTTCCACGCCGACGTCGAGTTTGCCGACCCCGCCCAGCTCGAAGCCCTGCTCCGCGAGCTGCCCGCCGTCACGGAGTCGCTGCGGGTGCTGGGCGCGTACCGGCGTGGCAAGATGCGTTTTGAAAAAACTGACACCACGGTCGTTGCGAGCATAGCGAAGCAATCGCACCTGTTGAGCCGCGCCCTGACGAGCTGAATAACGCGCCGAACAGGTGCGATTGCTTCGCTTCGCGCGCAATGACTGAACACCAAGCACCAAGCACCAAGCACCAAGCACCAAGCACCAAGCACCAAGCACCAACATGAACCCCTCTCCCGCCCGCCGCCTCGCCCACACCGGCGAATACTACTTCTCGCGCAAGCTGCGCGAGTTGGCCGCGCTCAACGCGGCGGGGGCCGATATCGTGAGCTTGGGCATCGGCTCGCCCGATTTACCGCCCCACCCGAGCGTGGTGGCCGCCCTCGCCGACACGGCCGCGCTGCCCACCGCCCACGGCTACCAGAGCTACCAGGGCACGCCGGCGTTGCGCCAGGCGATGGCCGGTTTTTACGAGCGCAGCTACGGCGTAACGCTCGACCCGGCCAGCGAAATCCTGCCGCTGCTCGGCTCCAAAGAGGGGCTGATGCACCTGGGCATGGCTTTTCTGGACCCCGGCGACGAGGTGCTGCTGCCCAACCCCGGCTACCCGACTTACCAGGCCGTGGCCCAGGTATGCGGGGCCACCCCGCGCCCCTACGACCTGACGGCCGCCAGCGGCTGGCTGCCCGACCTGCCCGCGCTGGCCGCCACCGACCTGCGCCGGGTGAAGATGATGTTCGTGAACTACCCGCACATGCCCACCGGCACGGCCGCCAGCCCGGCGTTTCTGGCCGAGCTGGTGGC
>JANXNW010000300.1 GCA_025353905.1 Hymenobacter sp. | reverse complement strand
GGCGCGGGCTGGACGGTCGAGCCATTTGGCGCGGCGGTCGTGGGCGATAAGTTATTCGGTTTGGGCAGCAACGACGCGGGCGCGGCGGCGGTGAGCCTGCTGGCAACGTTTCGATATTTTTATGACCAGCCGACAGCGTTTAATTTAATTTGCGCCATTACGGCCGAGGAAGAAATTTCCGGCGCGGGCGGCATCGTCAGCATCCTGCCCGAGCTGGGTAAAATTGACGTGGGTATCGTGGGCGAGCCGACCGGAATGCGGGTGGCAGTGGCCGAAAAAGGGTTGCTGGTGCTCGATGCTGTGGCGCGGGGCCGCACCGGGCACGCCGCCCGCGACGAAGGCGACAACGCGCTTTACCGCGCGCTGGATGCCATTGCCTGGCTGCGCGATTATCAATTTCCGCTCGTATCGCCGCTGCTGGGGCCGGTGAAAATGACGGTTACGCAAATTTCGGCCGGTACTCAGCACAACGTGGTGCCCGACGAGTGCCGGTTCGTAGTCGATATTCGGACTAACGAGCTGTATTCGAACGAGGAAATTCTGGCCACCGTGCGGGCGCACGTACTCGCCGACATCACGCCCCGCTCCACGCATTTGCAGTCGTCGGGCATTGGCCTGACGCATCCGCTGGTGCGAAAAGCCGTGGCGCTGGGCAAGAGTACATATGGCTCCCCCACGCTATCCGACCAGGCGCTGCTGCGCTTCGACACGCTCAAGATGGGGCCGGGCGAGAGCGCCCGCTCGCACACGCCGGACGAGTATGTTTTATTGAGCGAAATTCGGACGGGAATTCAGGATTATATCGCCCTTTTAACGTAACGCCAAGCCCCAGCTGCCACCGGAGGGGTGTATGGTCGGCGAGCTTTTCAACTAAACTCGCCGACCATACACCAAGCTGGGGCTTGGCGTTACATCGACAAGCTGGGGCTTAATGTTACGCTTATGAAAATCTGGGACAAAGGTTTTTCGGTAAACGAAAAAATTGAGCAATTCACCGTGGGGGCCGACCGCGAGCTGGATTTATATCTCGCGCCATTCGACATCCTGGCTTCGGCGGCTCACGCGAAGATGCTGGCCCAGTGCGGGTTGATTTCTGAGGCGGAAGAAGCTCAGCTGCTGACTGGCTTGGCTGAATTGAGTGTGCAAGTGGAGAGCGGTACGTTTCAAATTGAGCCGCAATTTGAAGACGTGCATTCTAAAATCGAGTATTATTTAACTGAAAAATACGGCGACGCGGGCAAGAAAATTCACACCGCGCGCTCGCGCAACGACCAGGTTTTGACGGCTATTCAATTATTCATTAAAGAATATTGCGAGAAAATCGGGCAAAAAATACTAACGCTGGCTGACGTTTTATTGCAGCAGGGCGAGAAATATAAAAGCGAGTTATTACCCGGCTACACGCATTTTCAGGCGGCCATGCCGAACAGCTTCGGGCTGTGGTTCGGGGCCTACGCCGAACACTTAATGCTCGATTTGAGCTTGCTCGAAGCGGCGCACACCGTGGCCGACCGCAACCCGCTCGGCTCAGGCGCGGGCTTCGGCAGCAGCTTCGCCATTGACCGCACGCACACGACGCGTGAGCTGGGCTTTAGTGAGCTGGCCATCAGCTCGGTAGGGGCGCAGATGCTGCGCGGCAAAACCGAGCTGACCCTGGCTTTTGCCCTGGCCGGGCTGGGCAGCACGTTGGGCAAATTTGCCTACGATTTGGTGCTCTACAATTCCCAGGATTTAGGCTTCGTGGAATTACCGAAAGAATTCACGACCGGCTCCAGCATCATGCCGCACAAGAAAAACCCCGACGTGTTCGAGCTGGTGCGGGCGCACTGCAACCGCCTGCGCGCGCTGCCCAATGAGATAATGCTGCTGACCGGAAACCTGCCCAGCGGCTACCACCGCGACTTTCAGCTGCTCAAGGATATTTTGTTTCGGCCCATGATGCAACTCGTTGATATGCTGGATTTGCTGCTGTTTGCCGTGCCGGCGTTGCGCGTAGTGCCGGGCGTTATTAATCAACCCAAATACGATGCGATTTTTTCGGTCGAAAACATCAATCAGCTCATTCAGCAGGACGTACCGTTTCGAGAAGCGTACCGGCGGGTGGGGCAGGCCGTAGATGCGGGCGATTATATGCCGCATAAAGACTTCACGACCACGCACCTGGGCAGCATCCACCACCCAGGGCTGGACGAGTTGAAACAACGGCTGCAACAAACGCGAACGCGGTGGCCCTGGGCGAGTGCCGTGTAAACGTCCGCAAAAGTATGGGCCGACTGTGGGTCGGCCGTGCGCCTGCTTGGCGACTTGCGCTCGGCCAAACTCGTGGCGGACCAAGCGTATGGGCCGCGCGCCTGTCGGCTGCACCTAGCTCAACGCGACATCGAAGCCGTGATTCCGGCCAAGCACCAAGCGGGCGATACGCCCTGCGCGCCCGCCCGCTTCGACCACAACGCAGGGGCTTACTGCCAACACAACGCTATCGAGCGCACTTTTGTCAGAATCAAACAGTTTCACCGCTTCGCTACCCGCCATAACAAACGCGCTGATTATTTTTTGGCCTGGTTTCAACTTGCGGATACGCTACCACGGTTTCATGCTACCGTTCACACTCTCTAGTCGGCTATTCTGGTTTAGTCGGACGCACTTGGTAAGAGAGGCGCACGTTTAACAACCCACTCAGTTCTTATAGCCTTGGTTTGCTCAAATCATACATTTAATTCACGCCAAAAAACCCTCCCTTTCTCGACTGCATCCCTGATGAGCCGTTGCCGCTTACTCAAAGACGAACCACCCGTTTTTATTTCGATTATATAAATATTAACAATATCTTCATTATCAATTCCCTCAAAAACTATCATGTCGATGGGACTGCCTACAAATCTGGCTTCTTTGGGATTGAACGGAAAGTTTTGATGAAAAGGAATTAAGTGTTCGGTGACTTTTCCTAAAATTACGGATTGACTTCGATTAATTGCGTCTTGTCGGTAAAACATTTCATACTTGATTTTCCACGACTCAAGCTCGGCGAGGGCAGACTTTGATGCAGATTCAGACAAAACGGCTCGCAGATTATCAATCTCATTCTTCCTGAAATCTTCAAACTGTTGATTCGCTAAAATGGGTATGGTGCTGTAAGCCTCATTTAGTTTTGATTGAACGAGCTCTATCTCCCCCCTTAAGAAGGTCTCGCGTTCAAATCGAAGGACTTCGGCCTCTTTTTTAAGAGTGGTTTCTTGCAGTTGTATAGCTTGTTGTAGTGCTTCCAGTCGGTTCCTCATGACTGATAAATCATGACCTCTGAAGTAGTAGAGGGCGAAAAACAGTGCCGCGACGAGAATGGCTAAAATCGTGTTAGTTTCCATGAATTGGTCTTATTCTGCTTCTCGTTGGTTAGGGCACTACATAAGCGACGGACAAGATAGCCGGCCACGTAACAAATTTGGCGGTGGTATAGAATGGGGTGGTAACCGTTATTTAATCTAATTATGCCAAGCAGAGAAGCTTAATTTTCGATGCGCCGACTGTGTTTTTCAGGCAGTTATTTAACAGACATATTTTGAGATTTCACCACGACTCAGACCACCGCTCTGAGCTTTTCACGGCGATAGGCTAGGTGAAAATTCGGCTGGCAAGATACTGGCTGGAATGAGTGCGACCCCCGAACGTAGCAAGGGCTAGTTCCTGCTTACAACCCTATGGGGCGGCGTAGCTTCGTCGCCTCAACCAGCTACGTCTTCCGCTCCCTATGAATATCACTAAACTGCTCGTCGCCAACCGGGGCGAAATCGCCATTCGGGTGCTGCGCGCCGCCACTGAGCTGGGCCTGCCCACGGTGGCGCTCTACACCTACGAGGACCGCAATTCGCTGCACCGCTACAAGGCCGACGAGGCGTACCAGATTGGCCGCGACGACGAGCCGCTCCGGCCCTACCTCGACATCGAAGCCATTCTGCTGATTGCCAAGGAGAACGGGGCCAACGCCATCCATCCCGGCTACGGTTTCTTGAGCGAAAACGCCACGCTGGCCCGTCGCTGCCGCGAGGAAGGCATCATTTTCGTCGGCCCCCGGCCCGAGGTGATGGAAGCGCTCGGCGACAAAGTGGCCGCCAAAGCGGTAGCGTTGGGCTGCGGTGTACCGCTGATTGAAAGCTCTCAGGCTGCATTGGTTGACCTCGATACGGCCCGGCGCGAGGCGACCCGCATCGGCTACCCGATTATGCTCAAGGCGGCCAGCGGCGGTGGGGGGCGCGGGATGCGCGTGCTGCGCGACGATGAGCAGCTGGAGCGCGGCTTTTTTGAGGCCCGTAATGAGGCGCTTAACGCGTTTGGCGACGACACGGTGTTTCTGGAGAAGTTCGTGGAGCGGCCCAAACACATTGAGATTCAGCTCGTCGGCGACCAGCACGGCGGGCTGCGGCACTTGTACGAGCGCGACTGCTCGGTGCAGCGGCGCTTCCAGAAAGTGGTGGAGGTCGCGCCCGCCGTGGGCCTGCCCGACGAGCTGCGCGAGCGGCTCTACGACTACGCCCTGCGCATCGGGCGGGCCGTAGGCTACGATAATGTGGGCACGGTCGAGTTTCTGGTGAACCCCGAGCTGGACCGGATTTACTTTATCGAGGTCAATCCGCGCATTCAGGTTGAGCACACGGTGACGGAGATGATAACCGGGGTGGACCTGATTAAGACCCAGTTGTTTATCGCCAGCGGCTACGCGCTCGACTCCGAGGAAATCGGGCTGGGGCCGGCCGTGGTGGTGCCGCGCGTGGGCGTGGCTGTACAGTGCCGCATCACGACCGAGGACGCGGCCAACGACTTCAAACCTGACTATGGGACAGTGGTGGCGTACCGCTCGGCGGGTGGCTTCGGCATCCGGCTCGACCAGGGGTCAGTGTACCAGGGCGCGATTATTTCGCCGTTTTTTGATTCACTGCTGGTCAAGGTGTCGGCCCACGCGCCGACGTTGGCCGGCGCAGCTCAGAAAATGCTGCGCGCGCTCGACGAGTTTCGGGTGCGCGGGGTGAAGACGAACATGCAGTTTTTGCAGAATATCGTGCGCCACCCTGATTTTCAGGCGGGCCGGGCCACGGTCGATTTTATCAAGGATAACCCGGCGCTACTGCGCTTCAAAACCCGGCTCGACCGGGGCACGAGGCTGCTGCACTTCATCGGCGAAACCATCGTGAACGGCAACCCCGACGTGGCCGGCCGCTACGACGAGCGCCGGCAGCCGCGCCGCCCGCCGCTGCCCGCTGCCGACCTAACCCAAGCACCCGCGCCCGGCACCCGGCAGCGTTTGCAGGCGCTTGGTCCCGAAGGTTTTAGCCAGTGGCTGCGGGCAGAGAAGCAGATTCACTACACCGACACGACCCTGCGCGATGGCCACCAGAGCCTGCTCGCCACCCGGCTGCGGACGCTCGACATGCTGCGCGTGGCCGGCCGCTTCGCCCATCAGCACCCGCAGACGTTTTCGATGGAAGTATGGGGCGGCGCGACCTTCGACGTGGCCCTGCGCTTTTTGCGTGAAGACCCCTGGCAGCGGCTGGCCCGCCTGCGCGAAGCCGTGCCGAATATCCTGCTCCAGATGCTGATTCGCGGAGCGAACGGCGTGGGCTACAAGGCGTACCCGGACAACCTGACCGAGCGTTTTGTGGCCGAAGCCGGCGCGCGGGGCGTGGACGTATTCCGGGTGTTCGACTCGCTGAATTCGATGCAGGGCATGGAAGCCTGCCTGGGCTTCGTGCGCAAGCAGACGAGCGGTTTGGCCGAGGGCTGCCTCTGCTACACGGGCGACATTCTCGATGCGAAGCGACCCAAATACAACCTGAATTATTACCTCACCCTGGCCCGGCAGCTGGAGGAAGCCGGTGCGCACATCCTCTGCATCAAGGACATGGCGGGTTTGCTCAAGCCCTACGCGGCCCAGGAACTGATTCCGGCGCTGCTCGAAACGACGCGCCTGCCGATTCATCTACACACCCATGACACGAGCAGCCTGCAAGCGGCCACTTATTTGAAGGCCGTCGAGGCGGGCGTGCACGTCGTGGACGTGGCGCTAGGCGGCTTGTCGGGGCTGACTTCCCAGCCCAACTTCAACTCCATCGTGGAGATGCTGCGCGGCACACCCCGGCACCGCGAGTTCAACCAGCACAGTTTGAACGAGTTCAGCGATTATTTTGAGGCCCTGCGCGAGCAGTATTACCCCTTCGAGAGTGGGCTGCTGGCGGGCACGGCCGAGGTGTTTCAGCACGAGATTCCGGGCGGGCAATACTCGAACCTGCGGCCCCAGGCGGCGGCGCTGGGCTTGCTCGATAAGTTCGAGCTGGTCAAGCAGCGCTTCGCGGAAGTGAATATTTTGCTGGGCGACATTCCGAAGGTTACGCCCTCGTCGAAGGTGGTCGGCGACCTGGCCTTGTTTCTGGTAGCCAACAACTTGGCGCCCGCCGACGTG
>JANXNW010000092.1 GCA_025353905.1 Hymenobacter sp. | reverse complement strand
CGCACGGCTTTTTGCAGAGCGAAGCTGCCGACCTGCGCCACGGTGCGGTCTACCACGCTAGTAAATTCATCAAACACGACCAACGGCGCGTCTTTGAGCATGGCGTACGCCAAGTCTACGCGCATCTTCTCGCCGTTGCTCAGGCTGCTGTAAGACTTGAGCCAGGAAGGCGGTGAAGAAAAGCCCACGCTGTTGAAGGCTTTCGTAATATCCGCCACGCTCTGCCCGGCGGGCATGTCATCCAGAATGCTTTCCGCCGAGTACTGATAGTGCGTCACGTAGGCATCAGGAAACAGCTCCCGAGCAATGGTGCTTTTGCCGGTGCCGGAGGTGCCGACAATCAGCCCGACCTTCCAGTCCGCCGGGGGTGTGATGCTGCCCGTAAAGCGTTCCTCAATGTGATTGCTTTGCAGGTCAAACGTACCCATGACGGAGGCCACGCGGAACGTCTGCTTCGGCGCGCACTGCCTTACAATGTCAAAAGCTTGCATTGGTAGCCCTCCTCAGTTAGTTTGTTGAAAAGTAATTCTTGGTCGCGTTCCGTCAGGCATTCCACCACTACTTGAAGCAGGCCCGCCCCTATCTTATCAGAATAATCTTCCTTGGCTGATGGCAACTCTTGCTCAGCCCCCCATTCCTTCGGCACGTTCACGCCCCATTCGTTCAGGGTTGCCGCATCGGGCCAGTCGCCGTTGGCTAAATCATCCCACGACCAATCACCGTTGGAAACATTGTCCCGAATAACGATTTCACGCTCCCGCTCAACCGTCAGGGCAGGCATAAGCACCATGGGTATCTGAGCCAACCCGAGCTGCTTCGCAGCTCGGTAGCGCATATTTCCGGCAATGATAACCAACTCGCCCGTCCGGTCAGACAGGATGCAAGGGCGGGCCTCAAAGTAATCGGGATGCGCCTGGATGGAGGTGCACAGCTTCTTGAAATCCGCGTCCTGAATCTGGCGGGGATTATCGGCGAGCAGCGTAAGGTCGGCAAGGGGCCGATATTTCGTTTCAAGCATTTTTCTTGTTCCAGAAATCAACGTGGCAGGCGTTGCGGGAAAGACATGGCCAAAGGTAATCTCATGGAGCATCGTTTCGGCTTGCCTCGCGCGGGCACGAGCGTATTGGCCGGGAAAGCCGCGAAGTTAGAGCATCGCCCCGCAACCGGGGCATTTCTTGCACCTCACGCCGGCCAGCAGCAGAGCCGGCAACTGGGCGGCGCAGCGCCAGCAGGTAAGGGATGGGGGCAGGCTAGGCATGGCCATTAATCAATAAGGCAAAAACCCTTCCGTTCGCAACCACGCCTCGACCTGCGGCCACTGCGCCTCTGGCAGCACGAGGCGCACGGCCACGGTGTCAGGGGTGAGGGCAGGAGCCGTGGGGCGAGCGAGCAGGTAGCGGGGCTGGAACAGGGGCGGGGTCGGGGCGGGGGCTTTGGCGCGCGGGCGGGGGTCGTGGGCGGGCGCGCTCTTTTGACGAGGCGTCTTGCCGGCCTGAGCGGGGAGCAGGGCCAAGTGGGCGCGGTATTCGGCGCTGGTCATGGGCGGGAATCCGTGCAGGCCGGGCGGCGCGTCTGGCTCGGCTGACCGGGCAAGGTGTAGTGGGTGGAGTAGTCGAGACGGCTGTGGTACTTGACGCAGCCGCACTTCTGGCACGTGGCCTGCTGGCCCCAGCCGGGAATACAGCTCCAGGCGTGGCGCTCGCGGCTCGGCACTGCGGCGGGACGCTTGACGGTGTTCAGGTGAACAAGACCGGAGATTCCGGCAACCTGTTGAAAATTCATGATGTAGGCTGGTTTAGGTTAGGATTCTATCGTTTCTGATTGTTTGACTTGCGCGCCCGTTGCGGCATCAGCTACACTACCGCCCGCCCCGACGGCTGGGGGCGGCGGGTGAAAAGGCGACGAGATAAAACATGTCGCGCAAGCGGTCCCCCACGCGCCGCCCGTAGCGGCCGTAGAGCGTAGGCGCGCTTGGCTCATCAGCAGGGCCGCCGATAGGCAGGTTCGTGGTCAGGTGCGTGTAGTCGCCGCGCAATTGGCCCATTTCCCATTCGTGGTAGCGCGCTTCCAGCACATCGGCCAGCGCGTTGCATTCTGTACCGTAGTGCTTTACCGGGGTCGGCTCCGTGCCCAAATCATCGAAACAAACCCCGCCGCTGTAGTGCGCGCTCAAATAGGGCTCCAGCCCGTCCGGCCCGTCCATGACGTATTTCTTGGCGACGTTTTGGGCGGGCAGCACCCCGAACTTGACGCGCGGGTTACTGGCGGCGAACAGGCGCAGCATCGTCGTTTTGCCGCACCCCACGGGGCCGATGAGCAGCAGGCCCTTGCTGCTCGAAAAGTTGCCCTCAGCCGCGAAGTAATCGCAGAGAAATTGCCACGCGGCTTCATTGTGCTTGTCAAGTACAAAGGCCGGGTTTTGCTCGCGGGCGCGGGCCAATAGCACCTCACTCAACTCGGCCGAGCTGTAAAGCTTTGCTTTTGGCGGGTGGGCAATATCCCATCGATATTGACTATTTTTCAGGCTTTGCCACTTCGCTTCCCGCCCAATGCGCAGCGCGGTGATAGCCTCATCTTCCTCCAGCTCAACCCCGCGCCAGTCGGGCGGGCACCAAGGGCGAGTATCAGTCGAGAGAGCCGTAGGAGACGACATCGGGAACGAATTGGGCGCGAGCGGCGGGGCTAAGAGTTCGCTGATAGACTGCATGACGTTGGGGGGTTAAGAGTTGATTTTGGGGCACATCAAGCGCGGCTTTGGTGCGTTTGTCTAGCCAGTTTTGCGCCGTCAGGTTGGCGCTCACGTAGCCAGTGATTAGGCGAGCATGATTGGCCATCGCCAGTAGAATTTGCCGGGCGGCCTCCGTGCCGTGCCTGGCTACCAGCGCGTCGGCTTCAGGCTGCGTCAAGGGTTGCTTCATGGTCTGCACCCGCGCCGCGTCGCCGCCCGGACTCAGCAAGTCGGCCAACTCGCCCGTAAGCAGGGCCGCTGCGGCCGCTATCGGGCGGGCGGCGGGCTTTCGTGTACCTACATGGGCCGCCGCCCCCCCAGTGTGCGAAGCGTCGGCCGGCGAGTTTTGAAGAGGAGAGACTTCCACTATTTTTTTTTCTGACTCACTCGCCCCAGCGGCGCAAGCCGCTACGTCTGGTTGGGTAGTCTTTACTTTACTTTCCTTTCCTTTACTTTCCTTTACTTTAGGGGCGTTACAATCGCGGTTGTAACCCGTTACATCTTTTGTAAGTGCTTGATTTTCACGAAACGCCGCAACACGTTCGCGCGTTTTTTCTTTTGCAATCTGATACTTTTCGCTAAACTTTAGCAGATTGACGTTGAAAGTTTCGCCATTGTTTGACGAAATGAGGCCGATTTCTTCAAGAAAGGCCCAGCACCGTTCAAGCTTTTTGCCCACCGAAAGTTGTCGTTTCAGCACGGCTGTTTTCACCGGCTTTTCTTGATAGGCCAGCTTTTCGAGGATGCTGTAGAACAGGCCCAAGCCCTCGTAGCCGTGCGCGATAAACAGCTCGGCTATCTTCTCGTCCTGGAACGCGTTGGTGTCATGAAGGAAGTATTTCATGGCCTGAAAACAAATGAACCCCACCGGCCACCGCTCACAACAGCGGGGCCAAATGGGGTTCGGTTAAGGCTTGCCAGCCTTAAATCGTGCGGGCCGGTTGTGCGGCCTGTATCAGCATGGCCTCGTCAAGGGCGACAACTGAATTGCGTTGTGCAAATGTACGAAACGTATTGCAAAGTTTCGTCATTGCAGCCGAATTTATTTTTTTAGCGCGTAGCTTTGCATTACTATGGCTAAAAAAGAAATCCTTTCCCAACCCTTTAACCTTCGCCTCACCCCGACGCTGCGAAGCAAGTGCGAGTACATTTCAGGCAAAGGGCGGCGCAAGGTGAGCGAGTGGGGGCGGCTGGTAGTCGAAGACGCCGTGGCCGCCTACGAGGCCCAGCACGGGGCTATTGTGCTGCCCCCGCTCGTGGCCGTCAAAGCGGGGTAGGGAAAGAGGTTTCGGGCGTTACCTTGACCATGCCCGTGCGGCGGTTGGTGCGCACTCGGTTCCATGCCAGCAACACGTAAGTCATTTTCGTGCCCGCCGTGAGCTTGCTGATGGAAGTCATTGACCGAAAGAGCAGGTTGCGTACCATCAGCACCACGTCCTTCTCCGTCAGGCCCGCGCCGCCAACCAGTTGTTCCAAAAAAGCGTGTGCCTCTTGCGCTCGGCCGGTGCGGGTGAGCACGACGTGAAGAAAGGCCCATTCCGAACAGGAAAAGAACGCGGTGCTGCGCTGGTACACGTCGCCGTGGCGGGCGGCTTGCTGCAACTCGTTTTCGTGGACGCGGTAGTATTCGAGCAGTTCTTCCGGCGTAATGCCGCTACGTCGCCCACCGCCCGAGGTAAGGGCCAAGCCGATGCGGCCCGCCTCGTAATCCACCAACGTGCGACACAAGCGGGAAATAACCCCCGCGTTGGCCACTTCCGCCAAGGCGAATATTTGCGCCGGGGTTCGGGAGAACTGTCGGTCAATTGTGGCGAAAACGTCCGGCCGAAGGCCCGTAATGACGGGCATTTTTAGTGTTGCCCCGGCTCGAATGAGGGCCAGCAGCCGGTGTTGTCCGTCAAGCAGGATTTCCTCCGTGCTGACGCGGATAGGGTCGCCGTTTTCATGCCACTTGTTTGCTTGCATGAGCGTGGCGTATTGATGTACCACCGTCGGATTTACCCGGCGGTTTTTTGAATTTAGCCGCAACAATTCCTCGGCGCGGGCGGGCGTGATGATTTCAAGCAGAAGTTTCATGGGTTGAGTTGATTATTCTTAAAGGGTTTCGGGAACGGGTTGCAGGTATTCTTCGAGCGGGGCCACGGCGGCGGCCGCGTAGGCGAGCTGGGCCTCGGCATCTTCCAGGGCGTGAGGGTGCTGCCCGCGCCCACGGCGGGCTTCATGGGACCAGGCGAATAAGAGAATCGTAGCTGATAAGCCGACGCAGCGCGGCCGGGTCTGTTTGGTGGGGCGTGGCCTCGTCTCCAAGGTCGGTGCGGTACAAGCCCCAGCCGTAGGGCCGACGCACGGCGATGTCGTAGCGTCGGCCCAGGCGGTCGCGGTACTGGCCCAGCAAGGCATGGCAGTCGGGCGAAAGGGGCGGGGAGCGAGCTGCCGGGGCAGACTTTTCACGCATCGGCCTCGGCCTCGGCCAGCTCGGCGGCCGTACCAAAGGTTTCAGTATCCAGCACCGCGTTGCCGGCATTTTGCAGCGCCTGTTCCAGAAAGGCCAGCGTCGCGTCCGGGTCAGCGGCGGTTTCCAGCAGGGCGGTTGCGCTGTCCTCGTCCGGTAGCTTGTCCCCCTCCTCTTTCACCAAGCGCCGCAAGCTGGCGCGCACGGCTTCGCGCGGGTCTGTGCCCTCCCGCTCTTCAATCGTGGCCCGCACCTTCGCTATGGCCACCTCGGCGCGCTCCGCCGGCAGGCGGTTAATAGCTAAGAGCATCTTCGTCTTTTCCGACCGCGTGATGAGCACGTGGTTGAGCAGGCAGATAAGGTGTTCTTTTTGCGCGGCGCTCGCATAGACCACGAGTTGCCCATCCGGCCCGGCAGCGGGTTTGGTTAGCGCCGTTTCAGCTGGGGCGGCCGGCGGCTCGGCCTCGGCCAAGGCGCGAAAGTGGTCGGCCGCGGCATCCATGCGCAGGATTTCGGCGAGCTTGCCGGCCGGCAACTCAGCCACCGTGGAGACCTTGTTCCACGTAGGGTAGCAGCGGCGGCGCAGAGCCGCCTCGCGGGCCATCGTATCCGCCAGCTCGCGGTAGGTAAAAGGCAGCGGGTTTTGCATCGTAGTTTTGTGTTAAGTTTTGGGTTGAATTAGAAGCCGGCGGGTCGCACCCCGCCGGCTTTTTTATTACTCGTAAGCCTGCGCCTCCTCTTTAGACAGGAAAAAATGAATGCCCGGCAAGCATTCTTCGCGCGGGTCTGGGTCGTAAGCGGCGGGCGTAACGCGCTGCCCTTGAACGTAGCAGAAGGCCGCATCACGCTGGCTCACGCCTTCCGTAACGCTGCCCGTGAGGTTTTCCAACAGCAGCACCTCGGCGTAAGCGGCACGGCACTTGCGGCCTACCAGCGAGCCGGTTCGCGGGGCTTCGATTGGAATAAGCAACTTGGCCAGTACGTCATGACGCAGCTTTTTCCAGACAACGAGAGCGCCCTCTTGCGGAATTTGAAAACCGGGCAAGATGGCCCCCGACAGGTCGGCCCCCAACAGGTTGGCCTGCAACAGGTTGGCCTCTGACAGGTTGGCCCGCGACAGGTTGGCCCCCGACAGGTTGGCCTCCGACAGGTCGGCCCCCAACAGGTTGGCCCCCGATAGGTCGGCCTGCGACAGGTTGGCCAGCGACAGGTTGGCCCGCGACAGGTTGGCCTGCGACAGGTCGGCCCCCGACAGGTTGGCCCACGACAGGTCGGCCCCCGACAGGTTGGCCCCCGACAGGTTGGCCTCCGACAGGTCGGCCCCCAACAGGTTGGCC
>JANXNW010000270.1 GCA_025353905.1 Hymenobacter sp. | reverse complement strand
GGCCCTGGAGCGCGACAAGTTCGTGAAAGGCGCGGCCGACCTACACAAGTTGCCAGCGAAGAAAGCCAACGAGGTGTTCGACGTGATGGAGCGGTTTGCTGAGTACGGGTTTAACCGCTCACATTCAGCGGCTTACAGCATAATAGCTTACCAGACCGGCTACCTCAAGGCCAACTACCCCGCCGAGTACATGGCCGCCGTGCTGACCAACAACATGGGCGACATTAAGAAGGTGACCTTCTTTATTGAGGAGGCCCGCAAGCAGGGCGTGGCCGTGCTGGGGCCGGACGTGAACGAGAGCGAGCAGAAGTTCAACGTGCCGCGCGAAAACCAGATTCGCTTTGGGCTGGCCGCCGTGAAGGGCGCGGGCGAGGCAGCCGTGCTGGAATTGGTGGAGGAGCGCCAGCTCCACGGCCCCTTCACCGACATTTTTGACTTTGCCAAGCGCGTGAACCTGCGGGCCGTGAACAAGAAAACCTGGGAAAGCCTGGCCCAGGCCGGCGCGTTCGACGGCTTCGAGCGCCACCACCGCCGCCAGTTTATGGAAGCCCCGGCCGGCGACAGCAACCTGATTGACAAGGCGCTGAAGCTGGGCCAGCAGCATCAGGCGGCGAAGGAATCGGCCCAGCACAGCTTGTTCGGGGCGGGCGCGTTTGGGGCGGTGGCGGCCCCGCTGCCGAAGGTGCCTGACATGGACCCCTGGACCCCGACCGAGAAATTGCGCCGCGAAAAAGAAGTCGTGGGCTTCTACCTCTCGGGCCACCCGCTCGACGTGTTCAAAATGGAAATCGATGCGTACTGCACCTGCCCGCTCGACCAGCTCGAAACTCACAAAAACAAGGACGTGAGCATCGCCGGGCTTATTTCGGGAGTCGTGTTCCGCACCACCAAAAAAGGTCATCCGATGGTGGCCTTTAACATTGAAGATTACGAGACTACTCTGAACCTGGCTTTATTTCAAGAGGAATACACCAAGTTTGGGCCACTCATCAACCCCCGCAACCATCCCAACGACCAGGTGCCGGCCATGTTCATCCGCGGCAAAATGGAGCTGCGCTACGGCACCCAGGACCAGTGGGAATTGAAAATCAAGCAGATGGAGCCACTCACCGGCGTGGCCGACAAACTCAGCAAGGGCGTACGCGTCCGGCTCGATTTGCGCACCGTGACCGCACCCATGCTCGACCGGCTCGAAGAGGCCATCACCCAGGCCAAAGGCTCGAAGCGGCTCGAAATCCAGTTCGTCGAGCCGCACGAGCGCCTGGCGGTGGACATGTTTTCGCGGCGCTATCAGATTGAGCCGAAGGCATTCATTGCCAAGATGCGCGAGTTTGATTTGGAGGTGTGCGCCCTAATTTAAGGTGTGGTATGGAGTCTGCGAGTCCGCGCGTACTGTCGTTGTTCAACGTCTTCACGCGCGGACTCGCAGAGTCTACGCTACACCCCAAACCGATGCAACGTCTGCGCCCGGCCCGGCCTCTTGGCGAAGACACCCACTTCTTTTCCAACCGCTTATGACCCGCCCGACCGCCCTTTTTTCCGTGGCTTTGCTGGCCCTGCCGCTAGCCGCCGCGGCCCAGACCGCCCCCACCACCCCGCGCCACGCCACCGTGCTGGACCTGGGCGGGGCCGTGGGGCCGACGCTCAATTACGGCTCCGTGGCGGCCTGGCGGCTGTGGGGCCTGGACGCGGCCGGCCGGCTCCAAGTGGGGCTGGGAGTGCGCGGCACCCATTTTTTCGCCGACGAAGCTACTTACGACGGCCAGAATGTACGCGAGAATTCCGCCAATCAATCTCAGTACACGCTCTACGTGCCCTCGCCCCGCATCACGGCCTTGAACATAGCCTTGCAGCTGCGGGCGCGAGTGGCCGGGCCGGTGCGGGTGGGCTTTTCCATCGACCTGGCCGGCCTGAGCACCGGGCCGGAGCGGGTGGGGCGGGCCGATGGTACGCTTTTCAACATCGCTCCCAACCGCGCCGGCACCCGGCCCGTGCGCCAAAACCTGCTGCTGGGCGGCAACCGCGACCGGGGCAGCCTCAACTCGGAGCTGTATGCGGCCGTGGACCTGCCCCGAAATTTCAGCCTGCGCGGGGGTTACTCGCATCTCGTTACGGCTTTCGAACAGTACGCTTTTTTGGACGACGCGGGGCGCTACCGCCGCTTCAGCAACCTGGCCGTGCTGGGCCTGAACTACGAATTCTGACGTGGCGGTGCACCCTGAACTTTCCCCGACACGCGGTGTTTTACCCCGAATCTGCTACCTTGCGGCCGCGTTGGCCGTATACGCCGGACGTTATTTTCACTTAACAAACTCAGCGTCATGGCGCATAAAGCAATTGAGATAACCGATGCCAACTTCGAGGAGATAATCGCCTCCGACAAGCCGGTGCTCGTGGACTTCTGGGCCGAATGGTGCGGCCCCTGCCGCATGGTCGGCCCCGTGGTAGAAGAGTTAGCCGGCGAGTTTGAGGGCAAAGTCATCGTCGGCAAAGTCGATGTGGACGCTAACCCGCAGACTTCCATGAAGTTCGGCATTCGCAGCATCCCCACGCTGCTCGTCTTCAAGAACGGACAGATTGTAGATAAGCAAGTCGGTGCCGTGCCCAAACATGTGCTTGCTCAGAAACTCGAAGCGCAGGTTACGGCGTAAGCAAGCGCTCCTTTCACCCGAAGCCCCGCACCAACTCGGTTGGTGCGGGGCTTTTTTGCTCAGTACTGCTTTGTGTAGTGTAGCAACGTGGGGCAACTTTAGCAGCAGTTTCCGCCTAGCGGCTTATATTGCAGCCGCCTTACGGCCGGGTCTCGGTCGTACTTTCTCACCTTTTTTCTTTTTTACCCATGAAATCCTTCCTCGCATCCCTCGCTGCGCTGGCCCTCGCGGGTGGCCTCAGCGCCCAGGCTCAGACGGCCGCCCCGGCTGCCGGCACCACGACCTCGTCGTCGAAAATGAGCACGACGACCAAGATGGCTCCCGCCAAGGCGGCCCCAGCCAAGACCACGACGACCAAGATGAGCACGACCTCCTCGACGGCCCCGGTCAAGACGAGCACCGCCACGACGACCTCGACGGCCACCAAAATGGCCCCCGCCGCCAAGACGACGACCACGACCACCAAAACCACTGCCGCAGCCCCAGCAGGAGTCAAAATGAAGGCCGACGGTACGCCCGACATGCGCTACAAAGCCAGCAAGTCGGCCGCGCCGGCCGCCGGCCCGATGAAGAAAGATGGTACGCCCGACATGCGCTACAAGGCCAACAAGATGTAATCCTCGCGTCAAAGCGTTAAGTCAAAAAACCCTTCTGGCCGAGCCAGAGGGGTTTTTTCATGCCTGCCTGCCGGACTCTATCGCTTCAGAGCGCGGGCGAAGCGGGCGCGTTTATCTCAACGGCGCGGCGGAAAACCTCTTCGAGCGAAATCAGGGTTTCGGTGCGCTCCACGCCTTCTATCTGCTGCACCTGGTCGTGGAGCACGTTGCGCAGGTGCTGGGTGTCGCGGCAGGCGAGCTGCGCGAACAGGTTGTAGCTGCCAGTAGTGAAGTGCAGGCTGACCACCTCGGGCACGGCGCGCAATTGTGCCACTACGGCATCGCAGTACGAGCTTTTCAGCAGAAATATGCCCAAAAACGCCTGAATGCCGTAGCCGGCGCGGGCCAAATTCAGGTCGAGCGACGCACCGCGCACCACGCCCAATTCCTCCAGGCGGGCCATGCGCCCGTGCACGGTGCCGCCCGAAATACCCAGCCGCCGCGCGATTTCAGAGTACGCCAGGCGGGCGTCATGCAGCAGCAGGTCCAGAATGCGCCGGTCGGTGTCGTCCAGCTCGTAGGGTTGGTTCATAAAAAGGGGAGTGGCAAATTTAAGTAATTTTCTTAACTAAAAGGCATTTTTTTCATCAATTCTACTTCTTTTAAAGAATTTATTAGCAAAATTTGCAGAAGTCGATTTTATAGTCTTACCTTTGACGCATGGCAATCGCAACCGGCGACTGACCTTGACTCAGGCCCCAGCCCAGCCTTAAATCGGCCCAACCTTGTAGTGTGGTGAAATTGGCAGACATACCCTCCTCTCTCGAGGGTGAAGAATCGGGGACAAAGCCGCCTTCAGGCAGCCTAACCCCTTCGTGAAGGTTCAAGTCCTTCCGCTACAGCTTTTTTCGAGTTAAGAGTTAAGAGTTAGGGGTTAAGATTGGTCGTTCTGCCAACTCTTAACCCCTAACTCTTAACTCTTAACTTTTTTACGGCCAACCTGCTTTGCCCGCGTGCGTACTTTTGTAGTACCAGGCTCCCCTGACCCGACCGTAGGGCAGGTGGCAGCCCGCTCAATGGGCTTAAAATTATTCCTGACCCTTTTCC
>JANXNW010000258.1 GCA_025353905.1 Hymenobacter sp. | reverse complement strand
AGGGACAGAGCCGGAGGTCTGGCTGGCTAATTCAGCTAACTCCCCCATCCCTAATCCCTCATCCCTCATCCCTAATCCTAACAAGCCGGCGGCGGCGGGGCCGTCGGTAGCCAGCACCACGGCGGAAGCTTCCAGAGATTCACCATTCGCCAGGCGCACCCGGCGGCCGCCGTCGAGCACGGCGGCCACGGGCGCATTCAGGCGCAGGGCATTGGCGGGCAGGCGGGCGGCGAGCTGGTCGGGCAATGCCTGAATGCCGAGCGCCGGCAGCGCCACCCGCCCTCTGGCGAACTGCTGAAACACGAACTCGAAAAAATTGCTGGCCGTGCGCAGCTCCCGGTCGAGGTACACGCCGCCGAAAAACGGCCGGAAAAACGAGTTGATAATCTGCTCGCTCCAGCCGTAGCGTCGCAAGAAATCCAGCGTCGAAACGGCCGGGCGCGCCAGCAGCTGCTCCGGCGTGGGCCGCTGAAGCTGAGCCACGAGCTTGGCGATGAGCAGCTTGTCCTTGAGCGTACCAATCGGCGCGGCCAGGGCCGCGAAAGCGGCCAGCGGCGCGTCGAGCGGGTTTTCGAGGGTCGTCTCGCGCCCGTCGGCCAGCCGGATGACGGCTCCCGAGCGGAAGTAGCGCAAGTCCAGCGCCTGATAATCAAAGATGCGCCGGGCCTCAGGGTAGTCGGTGAGCAGAATCTGGAAGCCCCGGTCGAGCCGAAAGCCCTCGGGCGTAACCTCGGTGCGCACCCGGCCGCCCACGCCGTCGCTGGCTTCGAGCAGCAGCACTGGCCGCCCGGCGCGGTGCAGCCAGGTGGCGCAGGCCAGCCCGCTCATGCCCGCGCCGATGATGATAATGGGGGTTTGGTCGGTCATTTAGTTGACTCCAGATTGTTGGAATGTCGAAATAGTGGCAAATAATTACCCGTCATTGCGAGCGAAGCGAAGCAATGACGGCCGTTTCCTAACCTTGCTCATATTTGCCGCGCTACGGCCGCCCCAACAGCTTCTTCAGGCTGCGCTCTTTCCATTTCTTGCGGGTTTTCATGGTGAAAAACTCAGCTACGCCGGTCCGGTCCTGGGTGAGTTGCCAGGCACCGAGTACTTGACCGGGCGCGCGGCCCACGGCTTGCAGACGCGGGAAAGCGGCCCGGAGCCGGCCCGCGTCGGCCACGCTCAGGTCCTGGCCGGGGCGGCCGTGGCAACGGCCGCAGAGACGGGCACTGAGCGTGATGGGGCGCTGGTAAAAAAATGTGTCGGCGGCGGGCCGGCCGATGAGGCGAGCCGTGTCGGGGCGCAGGCCGGCGGCGGCGATGGTGGCTGGCGCGGCGGCGGCCGTCGTGGGCTGCCACTCGGCGCGGCGGGCGCGGATGTGCCATTTGCGGGCCATCGAGTCCACTTCGGGGTAGTTTTGGGGGTGGCAGACGGCGGCGGCGCGCAGCAGGTCGCCGGCGGCCAAGGCGCGGGCCAGGCGGCGGCGTAGCAGCGTGTCAGCATAGGCCGTGAGCGAGTCGCCGGCCCAGCGCGTGGCCTGTAGCAGCTGGGGCGGCATGATGCGCTTGGGCTCCCAGTTGGCGGTTTCTTCGGCGATTCTCTTAGTGCCGGGCAGGTGCTGCATCTGGTCGGGGCCGCAAGCGGCGAGGGAGAGCAGCAGGAGCAAGGCGAGGGAGAGTTTGACGGAGGGCATAAAAAAACTGATGTAGCGTAGACTCTGCGAGTCCGCGCGTAGAATGGCTTAAGGCGCGTTGAACAGTGATAGTACGCGCAGACTCGCAGAGTCCATGCTACGCCTGTCGCACGAGCCACTCCCGAAAGGCGGCGTAATCAGTCCCCAACAACACACTTCGCTTTTCCTCCCCAAACAAGTGCCGCACCGACTCCGGCACCGGCACGGTTCGCCCAATGAGCGGCTCGACTACCTCGGCAAATTTTACCGGATGGGCCGTCGCCAGGAAAAAGCCCGCCGTGCCAGGGTGTGCGGCCAGGTAGTTTTCGAGGGCTAAAAACCCCACCGCGCCGTGCGGGTCGAGCAGATAGCCGTGTTCGGCCTCGACGCGGCGGATGGTGGCCTGGGTTTCCAGGTCGCTTACGGTGGCCCCGCTGAGGTGGGCCGTGGCGCGGGGGTACTCGTGGTTGAATAATTCCAGCAGGCGGCCGAAGTTGCTCGGGTCGCCCACGTCCATCGCGTTGGAAAGCGTCGCCACGGCCGTTTTAGGTTGGAAAACGCTCGTGCGCAGATACGCGGCTCCCGCGTCGTTTCTATTGCAAGCGGCGATGAAATGGCCCACCGGCAGCCCCGATTC
>JANXNW010000248.1 GCA_025353905.1 Hymenobacter sp. | reverse complement strand
AAGATGCTTCGCTGCGCTCAGCATGACAATGACCCTTGTCACCCAACACTGAAGTACCCTCACAACGACGCATTGAGCAGTGGCAAGGCCAGCAACTTGCGCAGATACGCGGTCTTCACCGTCTGCTGGGCCAGCGCGGCGGTGTGGCGCAGATGGTGAGCATCGGTGCCAACCAAATCCACGTAGCCCGCGTCGATAAGCTTTTCGGCCACGTGGCGGGCGGCGGGCGAGTAGTAGCCGGCCAGCGAGTTGAGGTTGATTTGGAAGAGTACGCCGTGCTGCTGGCGCAGCCGCACGAGGTCGTCGAAGCGCCCGTAAAAATAGGTGTAGCGCTCGGGGTGGGCCAGTACGGGCTGGTAGCCAGCTGCTTGCAGCTCGAAAATTATCGTGTTCAGGTTGAAGGGCTCGTTCAGGTACGACGTCTCGAAGAGCAAATACCGCCGCTCGCCGCCGAAGGTGAGCAGCTCGGTGCCGGCGGCGAGCTTGCGGCCCAGCCACTCGTCGAGGTAATATTCGGCGGCGCAGTCCAGGGCCACGTCGGCGAGGCCGGCTTCGGCGGCGGCTTCGCGCAGCTCAGACAGCGCGGCGCGAATGCCCTCGGGCGTGTTTTTGTAGAAGTCGCCCATCACGTGGGGCGTCATGATGAGCTTGTGAAAGCCCAGCGCCCGTAGCTCGCGCAGCAAATCGAGGCTGTGGGCCAGCGTGGCGGCCCCGTCATCAAGGCCAGGCAACAGATGCGAGTGCATATCGACCCCGAGCCCGGCCAGCGGGGCTGCGGGAACCGCACCCGCCACGTTGGGTACGCGGCGGCTGGTCGCGTCGGAGCTGTTTGCCCCTCCGCCCATCAGTTTTTGCCAGAAGCCCGCCATACCTGCCATACTCGTCATACCCCGGCCCTAGCTGAAATACCCCTTGAGGCGCTCGCGCCAGGTGAGCTTTTGGGTCGGGTCCTCGTAGTAGCCCATGCCGGGGGTGCCGTACCCATAGCCATACCCGTAGCCATACCCGTAACCGTAGCTGCCCTGGGTTTTGGCGTCGTTGAGCACGACGCACATGCGCGCAAACTGGTTGTTGCGCATGAGCCGGTTCAGGTTTTTGAGGAACGTCTTGCGCGAGTAGTTAGCCCGCACGATGTAAATCGGCACGTCGGCCTTGCGCATAATCAGGATGCCGTCCGTGACGAGGCCCACCGGCGGCGTATCAATCAGAATCACATCGTACGAGCGATACAGCTCTTCGAGCATCTGGTCGAAACGCGGGCTCAGAATCAGCTCCGACGGGTTGGGCGGCGTGGGGCCGGCCGAAATAAAGTCGAGCGACTCGATGCTTGAATGCTGTATGCACTCGCTCACCGAATGCCGGCTGATGAGTATCGTGCTGATACCCTTCACGTTCTCGGCCCCGAACGCCAGGTTTACCTTGGGCTTGCGCATGTCGAGGTCCAGAATCACGACGCGCTGCCCCGACAAGGCAATGATGCCGGCCAGGTTCACCGTCACGAACGTTTTACCCTCGCCCGACACCGTGGACGTAATCGAGATGAGCCGCTTTTTGGACGAGGGACTGATAAAATCCAGGTTGGTGCGGATGGAGCGAATAGCCTCCGACACCGACGACTTGGGGTTTTTGTCCACCACCAGCCGCGACACGTCGAGCAGCTCTTTCGAATAGTTGGGGATGACTCCCAGCACGGCCGCTTTGGTGTTGCGCTCCAGCTCCTGCACGTTTGTAATGGTGTTGTGCAGCAGGTAGCGCGCGCCAATCAGCCCCAGACCCAGCGCGAGTCCACTCGCCAATCCAATGGCGTACACGAGCAGCCGCACCGGCGAGACGGGCGTTTCGGGCGCGTAGCCGGGCGAGAGAATGATGAAGTCAGCCGTGGTACCCGCGTTCTTAATGCCAAAATCCTGTTTTTTCGATAGCAGGTTCAGGTAGCTTTGGTCGTAGATGTTGAGCGGGCGCTTCATGCGCTCCAGTTCGGTTTGCTTGCCGGGCAGCAGCCGCAGCTCACCCTGCAGCTTGCCGGCTTGCACGTCGAGCAGGGCCAGCTGGTCGGCAAGCTGCTTGCGGGCCTGCCGCAGCTGCCGCCGCAGCGTGTTCTGGGCAAAGTTGAGCTGGGCCAGCGGCAGCTGCACAGCCTCCGTTTGGTCTTTGTTAGCCCGCCGGATGCGCCGCAGGTTCAGCTGCATCTCATTCACGCTGGTCAGCTGCTGCGTCAGGGCGGCGTCGTTGAGCTGAGCCAGGCTCGGAATGGCCTGCGTTACGGTCAGCTCGTCGCTGGCAACGAGGCGCTCCTGCGCCGCGAGGCGGCTGACTTCTTCCAACAACGTCATTCTCTGAGTCAGGGCCAGACGGTCAACAGTGAGCTTACTCAGGTTGTCGGTGATGGTGCCCAGCTCCGCTTTGGCGTCGTAGGTGCCGATGCGCTCAACCAGGGCGCGCTGCCGGTCCTCGGCCTGGGTCAGGTAACCGCTGGTTTCTACCAGCGTTTTGTCCATAAAGGCCAGGGTGCGGTCGGTGGATTCTTTTTTGCGGGCCAGCTTCGCGTCGCGGTACACCGTGTCGAGTGCATTCACCAAGCACTGGGCTTTGTCGCGGCTGTTGTCCACGAACGACAGCTGAATAGTGTTGGCGCTCGGGTTGAGCACCTCCGCCGTTAGGTTACGGTCCAGGTAGGCGTTGATGGTCTGGTCGTCGAGCAGCGTAAAATGGTACTTGGCATCGAGCGCAGGCGAGAGGCGGGTGGGCAGCAGCCGCAGCCGAATGCCGGGCAGCCGCACCCACTGGCCCAGCGCGTAGGTGCCGCCCCGCGTTTCGGCATTCAGCTCCACGCGCAGCTGGTAGTGGCGCGCGTCGGTAAACTCGACGTTGAACTTACGCCCGTAGTACCCGCGCTCGCTCACCGAGTCCTCCACCACAAACGGGCTGCTGCCAAACATCTCGCTTTCGAGCACCGTGCCCTGCGTGTAGTAGTTCACAGACAGCGGTATACGCTGCTTGAGTCGGGTGTACGTCAGGTCGGATTTAATCAACTCAATCTCGCCCGCAAGCTGCGCGCTCCGGCTGTTTTCGGGGCCGCTGCCGCCGGCACTCAGCCCTCCCAGTCCCAGGGTGTTAGCATCGCTGCGCTCGTCAATTTTAAGTACCGATGCGGCCCGGAACACGGGCTTGGTGTAGCGCAGATACAGCCACGCGCCACTCAGGCCCAGCGCCAGTAGCAGCACCACCCAGGCCAGGCTGCGCCGCGTCACGAGCACGAGCGTACTCAAATCAAAGCTGTCGCTGCCCTCGCTCTCGTCGTCGGGCAGACCGGGGCTGCCGGGAGGAGTGGCTGCTTCGGGGCCCGTCGTGGCGCGCCGAATCAGCTCTTCCAGCTCCGCGTTTTCGCTTAAGGCCATGCCGTGGAATTAAAAAGTTTGCTATCTTAAGTAGCTGTAAAAAAGAACTGCGGGCAACAACCTATTCACCGGGCCTTGAGCTGGATGTAGGCGAAAAGTGCGATGCTCAAAGCGCCCAGCAAAGCCGATACGGCCCCGAGTACCGGCCCAGTATCGGCCAGCGCGTCTTGCAACGGCCGGCGCACGGGTTCGATGTAAATGACATCGTTGGGTTCGACCTGCAGATTGCCGCGCCGCATTCCCTGCAAGGTGCTCAGGTCCACAAACTGCACCTGCGGATTTTTTAAATCGCCGCGAATGATACGAATGTTATCCATACGCCCGCCGAAACGGGCAAAGCCACTGGCTCCGCCGCCATTGTCGGCCCCGCCCGACAGGGCCAGCACTTCGAGCAGGTTCATGTTATCGTTGGGCAGGCTCACCACCTGCCCGCCGAGCGAGCCGAGGATGACGACACGGTTGTTGGTGACGGCCGTTTTCACAAACGGGTCGCGGTAAAATTCGCCGTAGCGTATCCGCAACAGGCTATCGGCTTGCAGCAGCGTCAGGTTCTGCACGAGCACGGGGTTGGCCAGCAGCGGCAGGCGTACCGTGCCGTCGGCCTGCACCAGAAACTGCGTACTGGTCGGCACCGCCGCGCGCTGCCCCGACGCGTTGCCCCCGGACGTCGCAGCTGGCGCGGTCATCACGGCTCCCGCGCCGGGCGCGCCGAAGCGCAGCTCGCCATTGGGGTCGATAATGCGCTCGCCTTTGTTGGTAAAAACCTGCACGTTGAGCAGGTCATTGGTGTGGATGCGGTAGTTGCGGGCTGTGCGGTTCACTACCCGCCGCAGCCCGGCCGTATCGGTTACGCCTTTGGCATCCATCGAGCGCTGAAACATGGTGCGCTGCCGGTAGTAGCGCGTGGTGGTGCAGCTCGAAAACAAGCACAGCAGCGAGCCGACCAGCAGCAGCCGCCGCCGTAGCGACCGCGAAGAGAGAAGCGAAGAAGCCAATAGTGCGTGAATGCGGCTAGGGTGCGCCGGCCGGCTAAGGCTGCCCAACACCTTGTCTAGTTGAAAAATGCCTCAAAAGTAACCCTCTTTACGCAAGGCTCACCAAAAATAGCCGCGGCAACCAGTCCTGCCACCCTAAACGAATAAGCCACTCCTCACCGTATTTTTGTTGTCCCTTAGCCAGCCTGCTATCAGCCTGCTACCCGGTTGGCACCGCTTTTACCCCTTCCCACCCGTTCCCACTAATTTATTTATGGAAGCTACCCTGGCGACCGAAAACCAAACCATGATTGCGCACATGGTGCGCGATTTTGGCGCGCAGCACATCAAGCCCTTCATGCGGCAATGGGATGACACCCAGGAGTTTCCGCGCGACGTGTTCCGGCAGCTGGGCGAGCTGGGCCTGATGGGCGTGCTCGTGCCCGAAGCGTACGGCGGGGCTGGCTTCGGCTACCAGGAGTACGTGACGGCCATCGCCGAGCTGGCTAAAATCGACGGCAGCATTGGCCTGAGCATGGCCGCCCACAACTCGCTCTGCACGGGCCACATCCTGCAGCACGGCTCCGAGGCGCAGAAACACCAGTACCTGCCGCGCCTGGCCAGCGGCGAGTGGATTGGGGCCTGGGGTCTGACCGAACCCAACACCGGCTCGGATGCCGGCAACATGCGCACCACGGCCGTGCTCGACGCCAGCGGCGAGTACTACGTGCTCAACGGAGCCAAGAATTTCATTACCCACGGCCGCAGCGGCGAGGTGGCCGTGATTATCGCCCGCACCGGCGAAGTCGGCGACTCGCACGGCATGACGGCTTTCATCGTCGAGCGCGGCACGCCCGGTTTCGCGGCTGGCCGCAAAGAAGACAAGCTCGGGATGCGCGCTTCGGAAACGACGGAGCTGATTTTTACCGACTGCCATGTGCCGCTCGAAAACGTGATTGGCAAAGTCGGCGACGGCTTCGTGCAGAGCCTCAAGGTGCTCGACGGCGGCCGCATCAGCATCGCCGCGCTCAGCCTGGGCATCGCGCAGGGTGCGTTTGAGGCCGCCGTGCAGTACAGCCAGGAGCGCCAGCAGTTCAACCAGCCCATCAGCCAGTTTCAGGGCATCGCCTTCAAGCTCGCCGACATGGCCACCGAAATTGAGGCCGCCAGCCTGCTCACCTACCGCGCCGCCGCCATGAAAGACCGGGGCGAAAACGTGAACCTGGAATCGGCCATGGCCAAGCTCTACGCCTCCGAAGTGAGCGTGCGCGTGGCCAACGAGGCCGTGCAAATCTTTGGCGGCTACGGCTACACCAAGGACTACCCAGTCGAGAAATTCTACCGCGATGCCAAGCTCTGCACCATCGGCGAGGGCACCAGCGAGATTCAGAAGCTGGTCATCGCGCGGGCACTCCTCAAATAGGAGCACGGATGAGCACGAATTTTAGCGGATTTCACGGATTTTGTAGACGACAAAATCAGCCTGCCGCTAAGAAGTGTCTATCAGCCCGGCCTACGTCGTCCACAAAATCCGTGAAATTCGTTAAAATTCGTGCTCATCCGTGCTTATCTTTGCGGCCCGTTTGCCCTGACTGCTTTTCCTTTACCCTTCGATATGCTCATCGTTCAAATCAAAGACAACGAAACCGTTGACCGTGCGCTCAAGCGCTTCAAAAAGAAATTCGAGCGCACCGGCGTGCTCAAAGAATTGCGTCGCCGCACGTTCTTTCAGAAGCCGAGCATTACCAAGCGCAAGCTCAAGCAGAAAGCCGTTTACAAGCTCGCCACTTACGGCGGCGTGAACGAGTAAGCTGTTTTTTAGGTCGGGCCTTTTGGGTCGGACCGCATGAAAGCTTCCCCACGGGACTACTTCGGTAGGCTCGTGGGGCTTTTCGTTTTGAGTCAGTTGGGTCTGGGCAGCGCTTGGCTAAGCTGCTTGATTTGGGCGAGTGCGAAAGCTGGCAATACATTTGTTTCACATCCCGCTCACCCAAACCCTTTTTTCGATGACTAAGTATTTCGCTGACTTTGCCCGCACGGCGTTTTTTCTGCTTGGACTGCTACTGCCCCTGGCACAAGCGGCTACGGCGACTACCGTAACTGATGCCACGTTCCCCGCCATCAGTGCCGTACTCACCGCGCCCGCGCCCAGCCCCGATGCCGTGCTCGGAGTTTGGAAAAATGGCGAAGGTACCGGCATGATTCAAATTTACAAGCAGGGCGACAAGTATTTCGGGCGCATCGTGTGGCTGCAAGTGCCCAACAACCCCGACGGTACGCCGCGCACCGATGCGAATAACCCGGATGAAAAGCTGCGCAAAGCCCCCATCAAGGGCTTGGTGAACATGCGCGATTTCACGCATTCCGGCGATGGCAAATGGGAGAACGGCCGCATCTACGACCCCAAGAACGGGAAGGATTACAGTTGTGAAATGACGCTCACCGACGCGAACACCCTGGAAGTGCGCGGCTTTATCGGCGTGGCGCTCTTCGGCCGCACCGACGTGTGGAAGCGGCAAGTCAAGAAGTAGATTCTCGCTCTTTGACTCACTCGCCGGCTGACCGACCGCCTCGGCCAGCCGCTTTTTTCTGCTCTTCCCGCCCATGACGCTTCCTGCTTACTCCCTGCTGGCCGGCGCGCTGCTGCTGGCCGCGCCCGCCCTGGCCCAGGTGACGCCTGCCGACACCACGCGCCGCGCGCCCGCCACCTCGCCCACTACCTCGCCACCCGACGATAACTTCGACCAGTTTGGCGACGCCGGCGACGCGGGCAAAAGCTACAACACCCAGAAAGTGCTGTACCTGACACCGACCAAGCTCATCACCGTCGGTTACGAGGCGCAGGGCGGCTTCGACCTGACCTCGACCGGCCCCACCGCCGACGGCCGCCGCACCGAAACTGACCAGACCCGCGTGTCGGCCGCGCGCGGCCTGCGCCTGGCCTTCAACGCCCCAGTCATCTCACGCAACAGCCTCATCGTCAATCTGGGCCTGACGTACTGGGACACCGCCCTGCGCCTGACCCAGCCCGACGCGTCGCCCTATTTTCAGCAGCTGCAAAACGGGTTACGAACACTGGGAGCCAACGCGACGGTGTTCAAGCCGCTGGATAAGGTGCATTTTCTGCTGTTTCAGGCCAACACCGACGCCAGCGGCAACTACACCACGCCGGGCGATATCAGCGGTAAAAATTTCACCTTCAGCGGCACGGCTATTTTTGGCTGGAAGCCTAACGACAACTTGCAATGGGGCCTGGGCGCGACGCGCACCTACCGCGCCGGGCAGCTGCTCTACATTCCGGTCGTGCTCTACAATCGCACGTTCTCGTCCAAGTGGGGCGTGGAAGTCGTGTTTCCGGCCCGCGCCGAGCTGCGGCGCAACTTCGGCACCACGGCCCTGCTCAAGCTGGGCTACGAGCTGGAAGGCAACGCCTACTACGTGGGCCAGGCGGCCGGCTCCGACGTGTTCGTGCGCCGCGGCGAGCTCAAGCCCCGCCTCACCTACGAGCAGCAGCTCAGCGGTTTCGTCTGGCTTTCGGCCCAGGCTGGCCTGCGCTACAACTACCGCAACGACGCGTTTCGCACCCAGAACCCCACCAGCGAGCGCGAAAGCCTGTTCGGCTCCGAGCCGTCGCTCTTCGCCAACAAGCTCACCAACCCGCTCTATTTCAACCTGAGCCTGAATTTGGTCAGCCCGTAAGATTGTTTCTTGTTTCTTGTTTCAAACTTGAACGCGGCAGGGTAGCGGTACTTTGACTTTGCGCTCCCTCCTCGGAACTTCGCGGGAACCCACGCCCTGAAAACAAGAAACAAGAAACAAGAAACATACTTTGCGCCCCCGCCAGCCAGCTGGCCGTGCGGGCGGCCCCGGCGCTATGGACGACTTCCTGGATTTTCTTCGCTTCGAGAAGCGGCTCAGTCCGCATACGGTTACCTCGTACCAGACTGATTTGACGCAGTTTGCGGCTTTCGTTTTGAAAGAGTACGAGCTGGCCGACCCGGCTCAGGCCACGCATCCGCTCATCCGCGACTGGGTGGTGAGCCTGATGAGCCAAAGCCTGGACCCGCGCACGGTGAACCGCAAAGTGGCTTGCCTGCGCTCGTTTTTCAAGTTTTTGCTGCGCACCCACGTCATCGGTGCCAACCCGATGCTGCGCATCAAGGCCCCCAAAATGGCCCGCAAGCTGCCCGAGTTCGTGCCCGAGGAAGCGCTCAACCGCCTGCTCAACACGTTCGAGTTCGAGGACAGCTTCGCCGGCCGCCGCGACCAGCTCGTGCTCGAAACGCTCTACGGCACCGGCATTCGCTTGTCGGAGCTGCTCGGCATTACCGACGATGACCTCGACCTGGGCGCGCGCACGGTGCGCGTTACCGGCAAGGGCGATAAGCAGCGCGTGGTGCCGCTGAATCCGTCGCTGCTGGCCGTCATCGACACCTACCGCGCCGCTCGGCTGGCTGAGTTCGGTCCGCGCCCATCCAGCAGCCCGCTGCTGCTTACCGATAAGGGGCAGCCGCTTTACGAAAAGCTGGTGTATCGCACCGTGAAGCGCTACTTGAGCCAGGTTTCGACTTCGGCCGCGCACCAGCATCCGCACGCGCTCCGGCACGCGTTTGCCACGCATCTGCTCGGCAAGGGGGCCGACCTTAACTCCATCAAAGAGCTGCTGGGCCACGCCAGTCTGGCCGCCACTCAGGTCTATACCCACTTGTCCGTGGACCGTCTGAAATCCGTATTCGAGCAAGCTCATCCGCGGGCGTGAGCTGGATAAGGAACAATTGATTGGGGGCAGAACCGGAGGATTTTAAGCCTAAAGCCGACACCGCTTGTTTTAAAATTCTCTTCCTTCCTCCCACCCTTTTATCTTGCATTCCCAATCTCAAATTTTGAGTCCCTACTCCCTAATCTTTCATCCTTAATCCTCCACCTCCGCCCATGAAAGTGCAAATGCAATCGGTGCATTTCGATGCCGACAAAACCCTGCTCGACTTCATTCAGCAGCGCCTCAACAAGCTTGAGCATTTCTACGACCGCGTAACCGACGGCGAAGTCATCATGCGCCTCAATAATAAGGACGGCGCGGCCAACAAGACCGTGGAAATCAAGCTCATGGTGCCCGGCAGCACCCTCTTCAGCCAGGAAGACGCGACCTCGTTCGAGGCCGCCACCGATGCCGCCGTCGAAGCCCTGAAGCGGCAGATTGTTAAATACAAGGAGAAGCACGTGAGCCATTAGTTTTTTGCTGTTGGCTGATAGCCATTGGCTGTTAGCGAAGTGAAACGCATTGACCGCCAGCCGAAGACTTGAAAAACAGAAAGCCCCGCCGAAGAAATTTCGACGGGGCTTTTTAATGATAGGACTTACGCACTCGGTAGTATCTTGAGGCAAAACTGTGCACCATGCTCACGCAAGCGACCTACATCGAGTACCTGTTGAGTACGCCCCGCAATTATACGTGTACGCATCTGGCCGAGCACCTGCCCCACATCAGTC
>JANXNW010000180.1 GCA_025353905.1 Hymenobacter sp. | reverse complement strand
GGGCGAAAAAGGAGCTGACTAAGCGGCCTCTTTCTCGCTGAGTGTTTTGAGGATGCCGGCCAGCTTGTTGCCACCGCTCTGAAGAGCCGAGATAACGTTTTTGGCAGGCGATTGCAGCAGGCCGATGAGTTCACCGAGCAGCTCCTGCTTGCCTTTGATGGTGGTCAGCCCTTCGAGCTGGTCGGCCCCGACGTAGATGCCGGCCGACACATACGCGCCCTTGAAGGCGGGCCGGGGCTTCACGTTGCGGCCGTACGCCTGCGACTTGTAGAAGTCTTGCAGCAGCTTGGCCGGGGCGTTGCCGCTCTCCTTCGAGAACAGCACGCCCGACTGCCCCACCAGAGCCGCGTCCATCTCGCTGGTGTCGCCGCCGAGCGAGTCGAGGGCTTTGCGGATGAACGAGTTCTTATAGACTTTGAACTCCAGGCCCCGGTTGAAGCAGAGGCGGCGGAATTCGTTGATTTTAGCAACCGACATCCCGGAGGCATCGGCGATGTAGAAGGCGTTGTGCGACTGAAACTTCTCGCTCAACTCGTCCACGAGGGCTTGTTTTTCTTCCCGATTCATGGTAGTTGGTTATTAAGTAGCGGAAGAAACCGTGCTGTCCACCGGCACGGCCGGCGACATGGTGCTGCTGAGCGTGATGCTCCGAATGTAGGTGCCTTTCGACGACGACGGCTTCAAGCGGCCCAGGGTCTGGATGACTTCCAACGCGTTCTCGGCCAACTTGCTGGGGTCGAACGACACCTTGCCCACCGAGCAATGGATGATGCCGGTTTTGTCCACCTTAAAGTCGATTTTACCGGCCTTCACTTCCTGCACGGCTTTCGCCACGTCGGTCGTCACGGTGCCCGACTTCGGGTTGGGCATCAGGCCGCGCGGCCCGAGCACCCGGCCCAAGCGGCCGACTTTCGCCATCACCGACGGCATCGTGATGATGACATCGATGTCGGTCCAGCCCTTCTCGATTTTGGCGATGTAGTCGTCCAGGCCCACGAAGTCGGCGCCGGCGGCGGTGGCTTCGGCTTCCTTGTCGGCCGGCACGAGGGCCAGCACGCGCACCACTTTGCCGGTGCCGTGGGGCAGCGTGGCTACACCACGCACCATCTGGTCGGCTTTGCGGGGGTCCACGCCGAGGCGAACGTCAATGTCCACCGAGGCATCGAACTTGGTGTAGGTAATGTCCTTCACCACTTGCGCGGCTTCGAGCAGGCTGCGAACCTGGGTCAAATCGTGTTTGGCAAGGGCTTCCTTGCGCTTTTTGCTGATAGCTGCCATACTAATATTCAGTTATTCAGCAAACGGCGAAGCGCCCTTCACGGTGATACCCATGCTACGGGCCGTTCCGGCCACCTGCTTCATGGCCGACTCCACCTTGAAGGCGTTCAGGTCGGGCATTTTCGTCTCGGCGATGGTGCGCACCTGGTCCCAGGTAACGGAGCCGACCTTGTTGCGATTCGGCTCTTTAGAGCCATTTTGCAGCTTGGCGGCATCCATGAGGAGCACCGGCACGGGGGGCGTTTTGATAACGAAGTCAAACGACTTGTCGGTGTACATCGTTATCAGGACGGGGCAGATTTGGCCAGCTTTATCCTGGGTGCGCGCATTGAACTGCTTGCAAAACTCCATGATATTCAAGCCCTTACTGCCCAACGCAGGTCCAATCGGCGGCGCGGGGTTCGCGGAGCCTCCCTTTACCTGAAGCTTCAGGTAACCTCTGATTTCTTTGGCCATTGGGTTGGTAAAGCTGCGGCCGGATGCGACGTAACTCGCGCCAGCCTCAGTTCAAATAATACTCCTGTGGAAGCCCTGGACGCGCCGGAGCGGATGCGCGTCAGGTTAAATTAGAGTGTTCGTCATGCTGAGCGCAGCGCAGCGGAGTCGAAGCATCTTGGCCGCACGAACCGGGTGCCCGCCAACGAAGCGGCCAAGATGCTTCGAC
>JANXNW010000130.1 GCA_025353905.1 Hymenobacter sp. | reverse complement strand
CCCCGAGGTGCGCGCCGACCGCTGCTTTCTCTACGTGCGCGACCCGGAGCAAGAAAAAGGCCGCATCGCCTTCGTCTGGCGGCTCGACGAGGCCGTGCCCGACCCGCGCCACGACTGGCAAGCCGACACCGGCGCCTTACCGCAGGAAGACCCGCTGTTCCGCGCCGCGCTGGCCGCCCGGCCGAGCGTCTTCGTGGACGACGTAGCTGAAGCCGGCCCCGAGGTGCTCAACCAGGACTTCGAGCGGCGCACCTTCGGCCACCGGGCGCTGGTGCACGCCCACATCACCGAAAACGACCAGCTCTGGGGTATTTTGCAGCCCTGCGTGTTTGGCCACCCCCACCACTGGACGGCCGCCGAGCGGGCGTATCTGGATGGGGCTGTGGGCTTGTTGCTGCCCGTGGTCAGGGAATATATGGCCGGGCAAAACGTCGGCTAGCATTCAGCATCAGCTTTCTTGCACCTCTTCATGCCCGACACCCATCCCCAACTGGTTTTCTTCCCGCAGTGGCAGGGCAGCGGCCCCATGCCCTCTGACTCGATGCCCACGCCGACCTGAATACGCCCGCTTCGTCGCCGAGCGGTGATTTTCAAGGGATGCCCTTACGCCTGCTGCTCGACGGAGAGTTTGCCGGCACGGACTTCGCCTTGGCCAACCCGCTTACCAGTAAGCAGGTGCTGCTGGCGGGCCTGCGCGATACCGACCCGCCCGAGGACAAGTTTCTGGCGACTCACCGGGTGCCGGTCATCACCGCAGCTGACTTTACGGTGGAGCGGGTATTGCACCAGCTAGCGGCTATGGAGCCTCAGAATCTGTATGTGCACCTCGACCTGAATATTCTCGACCCGCGCGAGTTTCCGTGGCTGATGTGCCCCGTCGCGGGTGGCATACCCGTGGCGGCGGTAGCCGAACTGCTGGACCGGCTACTGCGGGATTACTCCGTCGTGGGCTTGTCGCTGACTGAAACCACGGCCACCGAGGCGGGCCATTTGACGGCCATTCAGCCGTTGCTGGCGGCCTGCGGTCGATTCCTGGCCGCGCGGTAAATTTTTGCAGGTAGTGGTATTGCGCCGGAACGTGCGGGCAGCAAGGCCGGCTTACTCCCTCGGCAGCTGCTCAATCAGGTAGCCGAGGCGCGCGCGCAAGGCAGGGAAGTCGGTGGTGCGATTTTGCTTGGCTCGGTAAAAAATGACCAGCAAGTCTTTGCTTTTGGCCTCGCGGCGGTGGCGAAGAAATCGGGTAATTCGTTTGGAAGCCAGCAGTGAGAAATTACCGCCTTTCTTGAGTTCTTCCAGCCGAAGGTCATCAGCGGCCAGCGGCTGGGCCAGGTCCAGGCAGTACCAGCCCGACTCGGTCCGACTCCAGATGACGGTTACCTCTTCGCCGATGTAGAGCTTCAGGCCCTGCACCGTGTCGATGCGGGTCTGGTAGCGAAACGTAGCGGTGCCCAGGTGAATAAAGGCGTGTTCCTGAATCAGGCGGGCCATTTCGGCCACGGCCGCCCGCGCCGCCGGCGTAGTGGGCCGGGCTGCAATCACTGGTTGTTCAGCCGATTGGGCCGCGGCCCCGCCGCTCCAGCCGAGCAGCAGAGTCGCCAGGATGATGTTCTTCATAAAGACGTAGCCGTAAGCCGGGTGCGTATCAAATATAAAAAGGCTTGACCGAACGCCGGTCTTCCAACCTGGTCCGTGCGGCGCGGGCTGTCAGCGGCTTGTCATCGGTGGAACGTGTGGGGCGGCTGGATTTACAGGAGCACTAGTAATGAGCTGATTACAAATACCTCAGTCGTGTTTATGATTCATCTTCAGTAACGAGTACCAACGCTGTGAACCAAGTGGTCGAAGTATTCGGAACCCTTCTGAAGGGGAAACAAGCGGCAGCGGTTATTCGCTGATTTTGGTGTACGGTCATCCCTTCGACCGCTCGATGTGGTACCCTCAAATAGAAGCGCTACAGACCGATTACCAAGCCACCGCGTTTAATTTGCGGAGCTACGGCGCCTCCGAGAGCACGGCCAGCTACGTGCCGCTGCAGCGGTTCGCCGAAGCCATCGAAGCCATCGAAGCCATCCGGCAGGCGCTGCAACTGGAGCAGTTTGCCCTGGCGGGGTTGTCGATGGGCGGGCAGATTGCGTTGGAATATTACCGGTGCTACCCGCAACGGGTGGGGGCGCTGCTGCTGCTCGACACTTTTGCACGCTCGATTCGGCGGCGGGCCAGCAGCAGCGCCGCGACAACGCCGACCGGATAGCGCGCGACGGGATGGCCGCCTACGCGGCGGAGCTGCTGCCGGGCATGGTGGCCGCGGCCACGATGGAGCACCAGCCAGCCGTGGCCGATTTTGTGCTGCGCATGATGCAGGCCGCGCCGCCGGCCGGGGCCGCTGCTGCCCTGCGGGGCCGCCCCGACCGGCTCGATTATATGGCCCTGCTGCCCACTAGCCGGGTTCCCGTTCTGGTGCTGGTGGGCAGCGAGGACGCGTTTACGCCCGTGGCCGATGCTGCCTTTATGCAGGAGCGAATTCCGGGCGCGCAGCTGGTGCTGCTACCAGGAGTAGGGCATCTGCCCACGCTGGAAGCACCCGTTGAATGCACCAAAGTCATAGCCGACTTTTTGAGCCGGCACTTTCCGCTTCAGTCGTGAGCGCTCCGCCGTATCTTATCGCCGTGAACACTTCTTCCGACCTCAAAGTCTGCCTCATCGGGGCCGGTTCCTCGGGGCTGATGGCCGCCGACCCCGCCGACCTTGCTGGCCCATTAAACCCTTAAAATACCAGTAGCCCATGACAACTCGCAGCTTGCAAGCAGACGATGCGCTGAAAGATTTTATGCCCCGCGAAATCACGCTCGATGGCATCACGAAGCGGGTGTATGTGGCCGGCATCGGGCCAGCGGTGCTGGTGATGGCCGAGATGCCCGGTATCAGCCCCCACGTCGCGCGCTTTAGCCGCTGGGTACGGGAGGCGGATTTCACCGTGTACTTACCCTCACTGTTCGGGCGCGACGGGGCCGTGCCGGGAGCCGAAGAGGGAGCGGCCGTGTTTCAGCGCGCCTGCGTCAGCGCCGAATTTCGCGCCTTTGCCGCCGACGAGGCGAGCCCGGTAACTCAGTGGCTGCGGGCGCTGGCCCGGCAAGCTCACCAGGAATGCGGCGGCCCCGGCGTGGGGGCCATCGGCATGTGTTTCACGGGCAATTTCGCCCTCGCCCTGATGCTGGAGCCCGCCGTGCTGGCCCCCGTCGTGTGCCAGCCGTCGCTGCCGCTCACCGACCCCAGCGGCATCGGGATGGCCCCGGACGACCTTCGGGTGGTCCGCCAACGACTAGCGCAGGAAGACCTCACGGTGCTGGCTTACCGATTTGCCGGCGACCGGTTTTGCCAGGCCCAACGCTTCGCGGCCTACGCGCAGGCCCTCGGCGACCGTTTTGTGGGGCACGTGCTGCCAGACAGTGCCGCCAACCCGGATGTGCCGCCTTTCTTCGCGCAGCACATCCAAAGTCCGCACAGCGTGGTGACGGCCCACCTGATTGATGCGACGGGCGAGCCGACCATCGCGGCCCGCGACGAAATCCTGGCCTTCTTCGGCCAGCGCCTCGCCTCCTGAGGGGAAGAATCAGTCTCGCACTTGAGGTGGCGCAAGCCCGAACCCAGCGTGGTGGCAACGTCGGCAGGAAAGAAAGCTTCGGTAACCGATTGCGCCGAGCCAACGCAGCAGGCTCGCAGGGTAAGCAAATTTGCCGCCCCGCCGTACCTTCTCGCCATGAATTCGACCTCCGACCTCAAAATCTGCCTCATCGGGGCCGGCTCCTCGGGGCTGACGGCCGCCAAGTCCTTGCACGAAGCGGGGTTGGCGTTTGATTGCTTCGAGAAAGGCTCGGCCCTGGGCGGCAACTGGCGCTACGGCAACGACAACGGGCTCTCGTCCGCGTACCGCTCGCTGCACATCAACACCAACCGGCACATCATGTCGTACTCCGACTACGAGATGCCTGCCCGGTATCCGATGTTTCCGCACCACTCGCACATCATCCAGTATTTTGAGGACTACGCCCGGCACTTTGGCGTGGATAAACTCATCACCTACCAGACTGAGGTAACTGACGTGGCGCCCGTCGGCGACGGCACCTGGCGGGTGTGCACCCGCCACCGCAACGGCGCGGAGAATGAGCAGCTTTACCGGGCCGTCATCGTGGCCAACGGCCACCACTGGAGCCCGCGCTACCCCGAGCCGGCCTTTGCGGGCACGTTCAGCGGCGAGACGCTGCACTCGCACTACTACCGCACGCCCGACCAGGTGCAGGGCCGCAACGTGGTGATTGTGGGCATCGGCAACTCGGCCGTGGACATTGCCTGCGAGGCCGCGCGGCAGTATTCGGGGCGCGTCACGATTTCGACCCGCAGCGGGGCGCACATCCTGCCGAATTGGATTTGGGGAATGCCCTTCGATTCGCTGGCCTCGCCGCTGGTGAGCCGCCTGCCGCTGGCCGTGCAGCGCGCCGTGCTCGGGGCCACGCTCTGGCTGGCCCACGGCAACCAGGAAAAATACGGCGTGCCGCGCCCCCGGCGGCCCCTGCTCATGGAGCATCCCACGCTCTCGCAGGATTTGCTCAACCTGGCCGGCCGCGGCCTGATTCAGTTCCGGCCCAACATCCGCGAGCTGCAAAGCGATAAAATTCTCTTCGAGGACGGCCACGCGGAGCCAGCCGATTTGCTCATCTACGCCACCGGCTACCAGGTGTCGTTCCCGTTTTTTAAGAAAGGTTTTCTGCACGTCGAGGCGCGAAACAACCTGGAGCTGTACCGCCGGGTGGTGCATCCAGAGCACCCCGGTCTGTATTTTCTGGCTTTTATTCAGCCGCTGGGGGCCATCATGCCGCTGGCCGAAATTCAGGGTAAGTGGCTGGCCGGCCTGCTCAGCGGCCAGTGCCGGCTGCCCGACGCGCCCACCATGCGCGCAAGCATCGCCGAAGACAAAGCCGCGCTCACGAGGCGCTACAGCCAATCGGCCCGGCACACGATGCAGGTCGATTTCCATCCTTACAAAGAGTTGATTGAGCGCGAGATGCGGCAGCAAGCGGAGCGGCAGCCGGTTTGAGTGCTGGTGGCGCTTACTTTTGGCCGACTATCATCCCCGCTTTATGTCTGCTACCCGCTACTGCTTCGCTAATTTGCTCCTCTGCCTGAGCCTCGCTGCTCATTCGGGCTGGTCCCAGAACGCGCCCGCCGCGCCCGCCGACACGGCGGGGTTCAACAACTGGGCCTATGGCCGGGCCGCCGACCGCTACTACCTCGGCGAACTGGTGAAGGCCGACGGCACCCGGCTGGCGGTGTACTTGCCCGTGAAATCCGTGGGCTACGCGTACCAGCTGCACTATTTCACCAAGCGCTCGGCCACTGATGCCACCGGCGAACACCACAAGCTCGACATGGCCCAGGTGCGGTCCATGACGGTGCGGGGCCGCACGAGCGAAGCCGTGATACGGCCCGATGGCAAGCCGCTCGGCATCCTGGCCGTGCGGGTGCTGCAAGGCCCCATCGACCTGCTCACCCATGCCGAGCCGCGGTCCATTCCCATTCCAATATTTGCGGGCGTGGGCGTGGCTATGCCGATTCTGGGTATCCCGCTGTCCGACAAAAACAACTGGTACCTGCGCCGCAACGGCGTAATGACGGAAATGAAGCGTGGTGATTTTGCCAGTCGCATGAGCCAATACGTGTTCGACTACCCGGAGCTGGCTGCGAAAGTAGCCGCTAAGCAGCCTGGGTTTGAGCAGCGCGATGTGCCGGCCATCATAGCCGAGTACAACCGCTTCAAAAGCCAGCCCGCTGCTAAATAGCGGTTTGTCGGGCAGGATGATTTGCTGAACGGGTGTTGGTCTGAGTCCGCGAACACCCAGCCTGGTATTTGGCCAGTGGCGGCTTTAGGCAGAAGGCCGCGCCATCAGTCGCCCATCAGTGACTGCGGCTGCTCCTACAAGTCCAGCACCATCTTCACGTCGGCCCGCACGTAGGCCGTGGCTGTAGCGGGCATCGGCACGGACCGGAAACCAAGCTTGACGTAGAGGGCGAGCGCGGCCGTGAGGCGGGCGTTGGAAAGCAGCTCCACGCGCCGGGCACCCACCTGCCGGGCGCGGGCCAGGGCCGCTTCGCCCAACGCCCGGCCCACGCCAAAGCCCTGCGCGGCGGCCGTCACGCCCATTTTAGCCAGCTCGAACACGCCCGCTTCCTCCTGCCGGATGAGGGCGCAGGTGCCGACTAGCTCCTGGCCGCGCCGCGCCACGAAAATGTGGCCGCCGGCGTCGAGAATGTGCTTTTGAGGGTTTTCGAGCGCCAGGTGGTCGCTGGCCTCCAGCACGAAGTAGCGCGTTATCCACTCGTGGTTGAGGGCGCGAAACACCGGTTGGTGCGCCGGTTCGTAGTCGAGGATGGTGAGGTCGGGACTCATGCCGCAAAGCTAGCGTGAGCGGGCGCGCGACCAGCTCGCCGGGGCCGCCCGCTACCTTTGCCGCCCCATGTCCGAAGCTCTTCCCGCTCCCGCCCCCGCCGCCACCATCATCCTCAAGCCGGGCAAAGACCAGTCGCCGCGCCGCCGCCACCCCTGGGTGTTTTCGGGGGCCATCGCGCGGCTGCTCGGCGCGGCCGTCGAGGGCGACGCCGTGCGCGTGGAGGACAGCCGGGGCGAGCTGCTCGGCACGGGCCACTACTCGCCGGGCGGCTCCATCGCGGTGCGGTTATTTGACTTCGGCCCCGCCGCGCAATTGCCCAGCCCCGCTTTTTGGGAAGAAAAATTGCGCCAGGCGTACCAGCTGCGCCGGAGCCTGGGGCTGGCCGGGGGCAATGAGCAATTACTCAAAAGCCCTTCTCAAGAAGCCAACAATCAACAACCAGCAACCAACAACCAAAATACCAACGTCTATCGCCTCACGCACGCCGAGGGCGACGGCTTGCCGGGCCTGATTATCGACGTGTACGGCGACGTGGCCGTGCTTCAGGCGCACTCGGTCGGCATGTACCGCGCCCGGCACGAGCTGGCCACCGCCCTGCAGGCCGTGCTGGGCAATGCGCTGCGGGCCGTGTACGACAAGAGCGCCGAAACCGTGCCGGCCGCCGCGCTGGCCGAAGCCCCGCGCAACGGCTACCTGCTGGGCGCGGGCACCGGCGCCGAACACCGGGTGGTGGAGAACGGCCACGCGTTCGTCGTGGATTGGGAAACGGGCCAGAAAACGGGTTTTTTCATCGACCAGCGCGACAACCGCGCCCTGCTGGCCCGCTACGCGCCCGGCCGCCGGGTGCTCAACACGTTCGGCTACACGGGCGGCTTTTCGGTGTACGCGCTGACAGCCGGGGCCGCGCTCGTGCATTCGGTCGATGCCAGCAAGCGGGCCATCGAGCTGACCGAGCGCAACGTGGCCCTGAGCGCGGAAGCGGACGCTTTTGAGGCTGGCCGCCACGCAGCCTTCGCCCAGGACGTGCAGCACTTCTTCAAAAACCCGGTTTCGGAGGAGCTTTACGACCTCATCATCCTCGACCCGCCCGCCTACGCCAAGCACCTGAGCGCCCGCCACAACGCGCTGATGGGCTACAAGCGCCTCAATATGAGCGGCCTCAAGCATCTCGCGCCCGGCGGACTGCTCTTCACGTTCTCGTGCTCGCAGGTCGTCAGCCCCGAGTTGTTCGAGGGAGCCGTGCTGGCCGCCGCCATCGAAGCTGGCCGGCCGGCGCGCATCCTGCACCGCCTCACCCAGCCCGCCGACCATCCGGTAAGCCTCTTTCACCCCGAAGGCGCGTATTTGAAGGGGCTGGTGCTGGCCGTGGAGTAAGGTTTTTTTGGGGTAGGAGGGTAGGAGGAGCAGCTCAATTCTTACCCATCTCCTTTTTCCCCTGAAGCGCCCTGATTCTCAAAGCTTCGTCAGCCGTTCACAGGCCCCGGCGGCGGGCGTAGCGGCGCAGAAAAAAGTACCCCCCGACCACCACGGCCGCCATGCCCAGTTGGGTGCCAAACGTAAAAAACGCTTTGCTTTCCAGGTAGTCGTTCAGCCAGAACGACAGGTAGATGGCCAGCAGCATAGCCGCCAGCCAGGCGCGCTTGTGGGCGGCGGGGGCCTCGCCCAGCCAGTCGCCGACGCGGTTCGGGTTAGCCGAGTCGAGGGCCGCTTCCCGAAAGGAGAGCGGCGCGCCCGGAAAAATCAGCAGTGCCAGCCCCATCACGCCCATCCACACGGGCACGAACGTGACGAGCGTGTTGGTGGAGCCGTCTTGCCAGTCCCACCAGGCATACGCCCCAAAAACCAGGGCTAGGATGAGCATTAGCAGGCTCATGAAGTGTCCGAGTTTCATGCGGTCGCGGCTTGAAGACGAAAATAGGTCAGCGACCCTGACGGCGCGCGGCGCTCCGCAGCATAAAGAGCACTAGCGCCAGCCAGCCCACGGTTTTCAGCTGGGTGCCAAGCGTGAAAAACACTTGGCCTCTCAGGTAATCGTTCAGCCACGACGACAAGTACAGGGCCAGCAGCCCGGCCACTACCCAGGCGCACTTGTGGGCGACGGGGCTCGCGCTTAGCCAGTTAACTGTTTGGGGAGCAGTTCCGGCGGGGGTCGGGGGGAAGTCCTCCGGCGACGCGCCCGGAAACAGCAGCAGCGCCAGCCCCAGCATGCCCAGCCACACGGCCAGGAAGATGACGAGCGAGTTGCCGAAGCCGTGCTGCCAGCTCCACCACGCCCCCAGCCCAACTAGCAGGGCCAGGGCGAGCACCAGCAGGCCGGCGCGCTGTCCGAATTTCATGCAGTAGGTAGTCTGGTGACGGTGAAAAAGTCGTAGCCGCTTCCGGGCTGGAACTCAGATTAGGGCTTGGGTTTGTAGAGCGGGTTGCGCAAGTAGCCGCATTTGCCGCTCAAGGTGGGGCGGGCGACAATCAGGCCCTCGTGGGAGCTTTGGGCGCGGTGCAGGGGCTGCAGCGGAATGACGAGCTGGCCGGCCGCGTCGATGAAGCCGATTTGGTCGCCCTGCCTGACTTGCGCCACGCCTTCCGAGAAGCGCTCGACCGCGTCGTAGCGCGCCGCGATGACGAGCTTGCCCGTCTGGTCGAGGTAGCCGCACTTGCCGCCTTGCTCCACGGCCAGCCGCCCGCCGCTGAAATAGGGCGGCTCGACCGGGTTCCAAACGGCCGGAATGACGAGCTTGCCAGTCTGGTCCACGCAGCCAGCTTTGAAGTCATTGCCGACGGCGACGGTGACAACCGACAGGCCCTCGGCAAAGGAAAACGCGCCCGCATATTCGGGCGCGATGACGAACTTGCCGGTCTTGTCGATAAAGCCCAACTTATCGCTATCGCCCTGAAGGCACAGCGCGAGGCCCCCGACGAAGCGCGACCCCTCTTCCAGCGTGGCCGCGATGACGAGCTTACCGGTTTTGTCGATGTAGCCCCACTTGCCATTGAGCTGCACGGCGGCCAGCCCCTCGCTGAAGCCGTAGGCCTTGCTGAACTGGTAGGGAATGACCACCGCCCCGCTCGCGTTCAAATAGCCGTACTTGCCCTCGCTGTGGCGCTTGTCTTGCCGCACCGGGGCCAGCCCCTCCGTAAAGTCGGGGGCACGCGCAAACTCCTCCTTCAGCACCACCCTCCCGGTTTTGTCTATGCCTTGCAGGCCCTTATCGTCGGCGAGGCGCACGAAGGCCAGCCCGTTCTTGAACGGAAGCGCCGTTTTGTAGCGCAGGGGCAGCACCAGCTTGCCGGTCCGGTCGATGTAGCCCGCCCTGTAGCCGCTGCCAGCTTCTTGCCCGTATTGCTGCACGGCGGCCAGGCCCTCGCTAAAGTCGTCCGCCTCGTCGTAAGCGGGCGCGATGGCAAAGCCGGCCGGCGGCGCGGGCGCGGGTACCAGCGCGGGGGCAGGCGCGGGCTGAGGGCTGGCGGCAGCCAGCCAAGCCACGAGCAGCAACCACAGGCGAAGGGAAAGCATGAGGAGAAGGGCTAAATGAGAAAAACAGGCTGAACAAAGACCTCAGCCGGTGCCGCTACTTGAGCTTGCGCAACATTTCCTTGTCCGACTTGCCGTAGAAAAAGCTTAGGTCCTTGTACTTGGCCACGAAGGCGCGCAGCTCGGCGCCGGTTTCGAACTGCTCGTCCACGCCGTCGCTCACTTCCTGCAGGCGCAGCCGCTCCTTGCTTTCCTGCACCAGCTTGTAGAGCTTATAGGTTTTGCTGTCTGATTCGGACTGGTAGCCCTCGTACACGTTGAGAAACAGCTCGTTGCCGACCTTCGAAGCGAAGGCATAATACGTGTCGGATGCTTCTTTGGGGGTTTTGTTTTCGGCCTTCACCACCTTGTAGAGCATCGCCGATTCCTTGCTCACGGTGTAGGTGTAGTCTTTGTCCTCGCGGTCTTCCCAACGGCCGAGCAGGCTCGCATCGACGGCCACGGCGGGCTTGGCGTCCAGGGGCGTTTTGGTTTCGTAGGGGCAGCCCGTGAGGGTAGTCAGCAGGGCGAGCAGGGCCGGCGCGAGCAGCCAGCGGCGCGGAGTAGTAGTAGTCATGGTGTACGAGATGAGGAGGAAGGAAAAAGTAGCCCCGGCGCGGCATAGCGCCAGGTGGTTAAAGACGTGGTTATTTCTTGTAGAGCGGGTTACGCAGGAAACCGTGTTTACTACTGGTGGGGTGTTCCGCCGCGATGAGACCTTCGTGCGAGTCGCTCACGCTGGGGAAGCGCTGCCACGGTATCACGAGCTTGCCCGTGACATCGATGAAGCCTTTCAACCCGTCAGACCGGGTAACCAACGCCAAGCCCTCCGAGAAGTCGTTGGCCTCTTCGTAGGCCAGCGCAATGACCACCTTGCCCGTTTTGTCGAGGTAGCCGCACTTGCCGTTTTGCTTGATAGCCGCCCGGCCGTCCTCGAACGCGTTGGCGTTCTCCAGCTCCAGGGTAACCGGAATGACCCGCTTGCCGGTGTGGTCGATGTAGCCCCACTTACCGTCGAGCTGCACGCAAGCCAAACCTTCCGAAAAAGAGCCGGCCTGGTCGTACTGAGTCGCTATCACCGGCTTACCGGCTTTGTCGACAAACCCCCATTTGCCGTCTTTGGTAATAGTCAGGGCCATGCCTTCCCGGAAGAATATACCGCCCAGGGTGGGGGCCGGAGCAATGACCTGCTTCCCCGTTTTATCGATGTAGCCCCATTCGTCGCCGATGCGCGTGCCGGCCAGTCCTTCAAAAAAGTTGTACGCCTCGGCATAGCGAAAGGGAATAACCACCTTGCCTTCTTTATTCAGGTAGCCGTATTTCCCTTCGGAGTGGCGGTTATTCTCCCGCACCGCTACCAGTCCCTCCTGGAAGCTCACGTTTTCGGCAAACGCGTCCTGCTGCAACAGCTTGCCGGTTTTGTCGATAACCGAGTACGGGCCTTCCTTTTTTGCTTGCACCAGGGCCACGCCATCGTGAAAGCCATAGGCCATGGCGTAAGCCGGCGCAATGACCATTTTGCCAGCCCGGTCGATGTAGCCGAGCTTACCGTTTTGTTTCACCGCCGCCAAGCCTTCTTCAAAATCATACGTGTGCTCGTAAGTGGGCGCGATGGCAAACTCCGGTGCCATCCAGGCAGCCAGGAAGGTGAGGAAGAAAAGGAAGTTCATGGGAGCGGTTTATTAAGGGATGAATGAGGGTGGCAGCGAAGCCCGCGCGCCCGGCGCATCAGCTACCTGTCCATGTCTATGCTAGCGCTGGGCTCGAAGCAGGCACCTTGCCCGTCCGCCACGTCCGTGCGCAGGCCGGCCAGCGCCAGTGAGGCCGCAGCAGGCGACCAGCAATAAAACGTCGCCAGCTTGCCGTAATGCAAAGAAAAGCTCAGCCCAATGGGTCGGCAAAAAGTGCTGAAGGCCTGAAAGCTGACGGCTTCGGGGACCGCCAGAAAATACCGCCCGCCCGCCTGAAGCCCGGTTGCGACGCTGGCCCGGCCCGCACCGCGCCGCGTCCGCAGGTAGTCGCTGCCGACGGATGTGCCGCGCCGGGGTGATATACTCGTCGGCGTCGGCAGCGCCGCCGGGGCCGGCCGCGACCGGCCGAGCCACCAGTAGCCCAGCAGGCCCAGCAGCAGCAGGCCCAGCACCACGAGCAGGCTCACTTTCCAGACTGACAACGGCCGCGAGCCGCTCACTTTGCCGGTTTGCCCGTTCACCAGAAAGTGGTGCAGCTTGCCCTGGTACTCGTAGGCGCAGAGCCAGAGCGGCAGCAGCAGGTGCTTGAACGACTCCTCGCTCAGGCTGGTGTCTACGCTGAGGCGGCGCTGCTCGTCGCCGCCGAGCTGCTCGGCGCAGGCCGTCCGCTCGCGCTCTTCGATGGTGGCGCGGGCCGTTTCGAGGCCCTCGGCCAGGTCAATGGCATAGACCTCAGCCTCCCAGCCCAGCAGCACCCGCGGGTCGTAGTCCACGACGGCCTCCAGGTCGTAGTTGAGCACCTCGTCCACGTATTTCTGCTGCTTGGCCAGGCTGCGCGAAGCCAGGGCCAGCACGTCGTCGTGAAACTCCTCGTGGACGCCGCTGAACGAGGCCCAGCTCGTGCGGCGCTCCTCGCGGGTGTCGGGGTTGCCGTCGCTGTCGGTGGTGCTCACCGTTTCGTAGTAGTGGGTGCCCGCCTCGCCCGACCACGCGGAGTGGGCGCGGGCATCGAACGTCCAGAATGGCAGGTAGATACCGTGCAGATTATCGAGCACGTGGCCGGCCTTGAGGTCGCCGGGCGCGAGCCAGCTCTCGCCCACCCAGGCTTGAAACTTGGCCGTGGCCGCCGCCCGCCCCAGCTGAAACGGCAACACCCCGGCCGGCTCCACGAGCCGGGTGCGCTGGGCTTCGGGGTTGATGGCCCGCGCCCCGCAAAAGCCGCAGCTCAGCGTGGACTGCTCGGCGCTCACGCGGGTGCGCGCCCCGCAGCCGGCGCAGCTGAAAAGCTGCTGCTCGGCCAGCACGTCGGGGTTTAGTTCGCTGTCGAGGTAATAGTCGTCGAGCGAGTTTTCGGCGAGCTGGTCGCGGGTGAAATCCAGGGCCTGCCCGCCGCCGCAGTGGCCGCAGCTCAGGGCCTGTTTTTCGGGGCTGAACAGCAGCTGCCCGCCGCAGCCGGGGCAGGGCGCGCGCAGCAGGTCGGCCTGGCGCAGCTCGCGCAGAGTAGCTTCGACGGAGGGGCTCATGGGCGAATGGTGATGGGGTGACAGATTTACTTACTTACCTCCGCTGCTCGCGCCTGGCCCATCAGCTCGTAGAGCCGGCGGGCGGCGATTTCGGTAGTCAGGGTGCTGAAGCGCGAGGTGGAGCACAGGTAGCGGTTTTTGCCCACCGTGACGACGCGCAGCGCCGCGAACCGGCCATCGCTCAACTCGTAAATGCCCCCCGCCGGCTCTTCCAGCACGGCGCGCTTGAAGCTGACGCTGCTCATGTCCGCCCCGGTGTCTTTCCAGACGCGCACCATTTCCGGCAGCGTGGTCATCTCGCGGGCGCGGGGCTTATCTGCTGGCGGCCGCTTCTGGTCGAGCCGATTGACCTGGTAGCCAAAATCGCCCGCGCCTACCGCCGCATCGTCGTACTCGTTCGCGTCAGTCATCATCAGCATCCCGTTCGGAATCCGCACTATCAGCGGTATCTGGCCTTTGGTGCGGCTGTTCAGGTCCGCGTCCTGCGCCGTGGTGTCGGCGGCCAGGGCAGCAGCCGAAATGGGGGCCGGGGTGGCGACTGGCGCAACGGCCGCCGTCGCGGGGGCAGCCGCCTGGGTGGTGGCCGGCCGGTCCGC
>JANXNW010000110.1 GCA_025353905.1 Hymenobacter sp. | reverse complement strand
GCAGCCGCAGCGTGTCGCCGTATTCGGCCAGCAGCGGGTCGAGCGAGGCCCCGATGGGGTCGCGGGCGGCCCGCGCCGAATTGCGCAGCGTATGCCAGCGCGGCACCCGGGGCCAGGGAATAGGTTGCATGTTTCTTGTTTCTTGTTTCTTGTTGAAAAGCTTTAGGTAAATTGTTTTAGCTAATTTATCGATTTAGGAACTTATTGACGCTCTATGACTTGGCAACGCCTCAAACAAGAAACAAGAAACAAGAAACAAAAAAACTACCCCATCGTCCTGGGCAGCTCAAATTTCAGCTCGCGACTTTTGCGCCGGGCGTGCAGCTGACCCAGAAAGTCGTCCAGCTCCGGCGCGTATTCGAGCCACAGGTCCTCGTGCAGCTCTTTAGGGATGAGCTTGGCCAGGCGCGCCGCCAAGCGGGCCGTGCCCGTAAAAAACCCGCTGTATTCGCTGTCAAACTGCCCGCTGTAATTTTCAAAAATAATGCGCAGCGCGTACAGGCTCAGGTCGATTTCGAGCTGCCGGCTTTTGGTTACGCGCCGGGCGCGGGCGGCCTCCTGCACGGCCCCGCGCAGCGCCTTAACCAGGCTGCGATTCAGCAGCCGCCCGCTCACGGCCACGTTGAACAGCTCGTGGATGCGGTCGGCGCTGGCCTCGTACACGCTTTCGAGCGTCACGTCGGGCAGCAGCTCGTAGCGCAGCGCGTCGTGCAGCTCCGCGTCGCGGCGCACGGCGCGCAGCACGAGCGCCTCCTTTTCCTTTTCGGAGAGGCGGGCCACGGCTTTCTTCAAATCAGCGGTCGGAACGGGCATTCTTGTTCAATTATCAATGAGCAATTATCAATTATCAACTCCTTTTGCGCAGGGCTGAAGGTGGGGAGTATTTTCCTGCCGGGATGCGTTGTCTGGTCCGTACAAACGTAGCCGCCCGGCGGCGATTACCGAGAGTGGCCGGCCCTGATATTTGCTAATTGATGACTGATGAATGACGGATTCCCACCGTATTTTTGCCTCATGGCTTTCCCCGCTACCCGCCCCCAACCGCGCTACGACGACGACGTGCTGCTGCTCGAAGACGAGCAGGAATTGCGCGCGCTCATCGTGTATAACGACGACGTGAACACGTTCGAGCACGTCATTCAGACGCTCATCGATGTCTGCGGCCACCAGCCCGAGCAGGCCGAGCAATGCACCCTGCTCATTCATCACAAAGGCCGCTGCGCCGTCAAGAACGGCACTTTCGAAGAGCTGGCCCCCCGCTGCTCGGCCATCCAGGAGCGCGGCATTTCGGCCGATATCGTCTAGTTTTTTAGTTGTCAGTTGCTGGTAGTCAGTTGTCAGTTTCTCAACGCCACTCTTCCGACTGACAACTGACAACGAGCAACTACTAATTTAAATGGATTTTCCCTCCAAACTCATCGAGAACGCCGTAGTCGAGCTGGCGCGGCTGCCGGGCATCGGCAAAAAAACCGCCCTGCGCCTGGCCCTGCACCTGCTCAAGGCCGAGAGCGACACGACGGCCAACCTGGCCGAGGCGCTGGCCAAGATGCGCTTCGACATCACCTACTGCCGCACTTGCCACTCGATTTCCGACTCGGAGCAGTGCGGCATCTGCGCAAATAAGCTCCGCGACCACGCCCAGGTGTGCGTCGTGGCCGACGTGCGCGACGTGATTGCCATCGAAAATACGGGTCAGTACAAGGGCGTCTACCACGTGCTCGGTGGGGTGATTTCGCCCATCGAAGGCATCGGCCCGGCTGACTTACAAATCGACTCGCTCGTGGCCCGCGCCAGCGCTGAGGATTCTGAAGTGCGCGAAATTATCCTGGCCATTTCGCCCACAATGGAGGGCGACACGACGGCTTTTTACCTCTCGCGCCGTCTGCGCGAAGTAGAGCAGGTGCACATCAGCACCATCGCCCGCGGCATCCCGATGGGCGGCGAACTCGAATACGCCGACGAAATTACCCTCGGCCGCAGCATCGTCGAGCGCCAGCGCCAGGCTAAATAAGCTATTGGCTGATAGCTGTTAGCTGATAGCTTTGTCAGCTGTTTGCTTCGCCTGAAAAAAGCTAACAGCCCCCAGCCATCAGCTAACAGCCAGAAGGTGAAGCTCTCCGTCGTCATTGTTTCCTACAACGTCTGCTATTTTCTGGAGCAGGCCTTGCTCTCGGTGCGGGCGGCGGCCGCGCGCTTGGGCGCGCCGGTCGAGGTTTTCGTGGTCGATAATAACTCCCAGGACGACTCGGTGAACATGGTGCGGGCGCTCTTCCCAGAAGTTATTCTGATTGAGAACGCGCACAACCCCGGCTTCTCAAAAGCCAACAACCAGGCCCTGCGCCTTGCCACGGGCCAGTACCGACTGCTGCTTAACCCCGACACGCTGGTGGCCGAAGACGCGCTGCGGGCCTGCTGCGAGTTTATGGACGCGCACCCGCAAGCCGGCGGCCTCGGTGTGCGGATGCTCGACGGGCAGGGACGGTTTCTGCCCGAAAGCAAGCGCGGGCTGCCCACACCGGTCGTCGCGTTTTACAAGATTTCGGGGCTGGCCGGGCTGTTTCCGCGCTCGCGCACCTTCGGGCGCTACCATTTGGGTTTTCTGAGTGAGGACGAAGCGCACGAGGTGGATGTGCTCAGCGGGGCGTTTATGCTGCTGCGGGGCGAGGCCCTGGCCCAGGTCGGGCTGCTCGACGAGGACTATTTCATGTACGGCGAGGACATCGACCTCTCGTACCGGCTCACGCGCGGCGGCTGGCAGAACTGGTATTTTCCGGGCGCGCGCATCCTGCACTACAAGGGCGAAAGCACCCGCCGCACGAGCGTGAACTACGTGCTGGTCTTTTACCGGGCGATGGTCATTTTCGCCCGCAAGCACTTCGCTCCGAGCCGGGCGCGGGCATTTTCGCTGCTGCTCAACGCCGCCATCTGGGCGCGGGCCGGGCTGGCGCTGCTCCAGCGCGGGGCCACCGCCGCCGCCCCGGTGCTACTCGACGGAACCCTGATTTTCGGCGGCCTGGCGGCGCTCAAAGTGTATTGGGAGCACAACCACAAGTTCGTGTCCCAGCCCTACCCACCGCAATATCTGCTGGTGGCCGTGCCGCTCTATATCGTCACCTGGCTGACGTTGACCTGGCTCAGCGGCGGCTATGACCGGCCCGTACGCCCCGGCCGGGTGGTGCGCGGCGTAGCCATCGGCACCTTGCTGATTTCAGCCGTCAGCAATTTTTTCGATGCCTGGCGCTTTTCCAAAGCCCTCATCGTGCTGGGCGGGGCCTGGGCGGTGGCCGCGCTGCTGGGCCGGCAGGTACTGGCCCATTGGGTGCGCCACGGCCGCCCAGGCCTCGACGCGGCCCGTCCTAAAGTGCTGGCCATCGTCGGCTCGGCCGCCGAGAGCGCCCGCGCCCGGCTGCTGCTGACCCAGGCTCGGGTGCCGGCCACGGTTATCGGCTACGTCAGCCCCGATGTGGTACTTAGCGCTTGGTGCCTGGTGCCTGGTGCTTCGGCATTGGGGCGTGAAGTCAATGGCTCAGGCAACGGGCTGGAGCTGGAAACCGCTGCGCCGGTGGTTGCAGCAGGAGTCGCCCGACGACAAACAGCTGACTTCGTCTTGCGAGGTTCGCCGGCTTCTGTTCTTCGGTCGGAAACTCCGAATACCCAATACCCCACTCCCACTACCCTACGAGCTGAAGCTCGCGCCACTTCGCAGCCACCAAGCACCAAGCACCAGGCACCAGGCACTAACTCGAGCGACCACCTCGGCCCCGTGGCCGAGCTGCCGGCCCTGATTCGGCTTTACGGCCTAACGGAGCTGATTTTTTGCGGGCAGGATTTATCGGCGGAGCACATCATCGACCTGATGGCCCGGCTGCCGGCCCGGCCGCCCGTGGCCTACAAAATCCTGCCCGCCGGCTCGGATTATATCATCGGCAGCTCCGACCGCGACGCGCCCGGCAACTACTACGTCCGCCCCCACTCCAACTGGCAGCTGGCCCAGCCCGGCCAGCGCCGCGCGAAGCGCCTGCTGGATTTGGTGGTGTCGGTACTCGTACTGGCGCTTAGCCCGCTACTGCTGCCGGCCCAACGCCGGCCGGCCGGTCTGCTGCCCAACGCCTGGCGCGTGTGGCGCGGTCGCCGGAGCTGGGTGGGCCTGCGCTACTTGCCCGAGGCCAACGGCTTTACGGGCATCGTCTCGCCCGCCGACATGGCCGCCCCCGATACCGCGACGCGGCAGCGCCTGGAGCGGCTTTACGCCGAGAACTACGCGCCGGGGCTAGATGCGCGGGCGCTCTGGCGCGGCTGGCGCGGGTTGGGCGGGTGAGAGTAGGTTTGCTTTGGTGACTGCGGCGGGCGCGGGCAAACGGTGAAAAAAGGACGGGCGAACGGCAAATAAGCGCGAGCCAAACTGCTACTTTTGCTACGGTCGGCTTTTCCCGACTTTTCCCACGCCCGATGACTACAGCCCTTACCGCCCCGCTCCTCTCCGACCGCGTACAGCTCATGCAGGAGTCGGCCACCATCGCCATGGCCAAGAAGAGCCGCGAGCTGGCCGCCCAGGGCGTGGACGTGATTAACCTGAGCTTCGGCGAGCCGGATTTTCAAACCCCCGACTACATCAAGGAGGCCGCCAAGCGGGCCCTCGACGAGGGCTACACCCACTACACGCCCGTGCCCGGTTACCTGGATTTGCGCCAGGCCATCTGCGACAAGCTGCTGCGCGATAATCAATTGCAGTATCAGCCCAACCAGGTGGTGGTAAGCACCGGGGCCAAGCAGGCGCTGGCCAATGTGGTGCTGGCCGTGGTCAATCCCGGCGACGAAGTCCTCATCTTCGCGCCCTACTGGGTGAGCTACGCCGCGCTGGTCGAGCTGGCCGGCGGCGTGGCGGTGCCGCTCATGGGCCGCCCCGAAAACGGCTACAAAACGACGGCCGCCGAGCTGGCCGCCGCCATCGGTCCGCGCACGAAGGCCGTCATGTACTCGTCGCCCTGCAACCCCACCGGGGCCGTTTTCAACCGCGCCGAGCTGGCGGCCATCGCCGACGTGCTGGCCGCCAACCCCAGTGTGCTGGCCATCGCCGACGAGATTTACGAGTACATCAATTTTACGGGCGAGCACGTCAGCCTGGCCCAGTTCGCCGAGGTCAAAGACCAGGTAATCACGGTCAATGGCTTCTCGAAGGGCTACGCCATGACGGGCTGGCGGCTGGGCTACCTGGCCGCGCACCCCGCTATTGCGGCGGCCTGCGACAAGCTGCAATCGCAGTTCACGTCGGGCACCTGCTCCATTGCTCAGCGCGCTGGTCTGGCCGCGCTGCAAGGCGGCCGCGCCACCGCTGACGAGATGGCCGACGCCTACCGCCGCCGCCGCGACCTGGTGCTGACGCTCGCCGCCGACATTCCGGGCCTGGTTACGCCCCGGCCCGACGGCGCGTTTTACATTTTCCCCGACGTGTCGGCCTTGCTAGGCCGGCGCGCGCCCGATGGCTCGGCCATTGACACGTCGGCCGATTTGGCGCTGTATCTGCTGCGCGACGCGCACGTAGCCTGCGTGAGCGGCGACGCGTTCGGCGCGCCCTACTGCCTGCGCTTCAGCACGGCCGCGAGCGACGAGAAACTAACGGAGGCATTTGGGCGGATTAAGGCTAGTCTGGGGCGGTTGGGTTAGGCCGGTTGGGTGCAGGTTTACTGCCGGGCTTGGTCAACAATGTGCTGCAGTACACCCAGGAGAAGGTTCACGTCCTTGATTAAATAACGGGACTCGTCCAGCGTGAAGGTCTGATTTTCGAACCGCAGGAAACGCCATTCCAATCCGGTGGTCGAACAGCCGTAGAGCGTGGGGATGGGCTTGCCGGTCCGCTCGTTGAGCCGGGCCGCCCCAATCAGCTGGGCCGCGCATTGCAGTGTACCCTGTTCCAGGTCTTGCTTTTTGGCTTCCGTGACGCAGAAAACCGGGGTTTGGATAAAGTCCTGCACCCGGGAAAAAGTGAGTACAAAATCGCATTCGCCGTTGAGACCACGAGCCGGCTCGGCATCCAGGTTCGCCCCGGAAACGACGGTGAAGGCAAAGTGGTTGAGTCGAACCAACTCCACCAACACCGGGCTAACCAAGCGCTCAGAGCGGGATTTTTCGCTGCTCACCCCGATGCGGGTTGCTACGTCCAATACATCCATCAGCCCAACACCAGGCTTGATGGGGGTAATATTCTCGAAAAGAATATCGCCCTGAAAACTGACCCCGAAATCCTGGGTAAGCCGGTCAAGGGTGAAATCGCTGTAGGCCATAGGTCAAAGGTAGAACGCAGCACGTGCTGCGTCTGACACGGCCAAACACGGGACGCAGCAAAGGCTGCGTCCTACGCCCCGTACCTTTGCCGCCACGTATGAACTTACTATCCGCCGAGAATATCTCGAAGAATTACGCCGACCGCTGGCTGTTTCAAAACCTTAATTTTGGGCTGCAACAGGGGCAGCGCCTGGCCTTTGTGGGCATCAACGGGACGGGCAAAACGACGCTGCTGCGGGTGCTGGCCGGGCTGGAGTCGCCCGACACGGGCGGCGTGAGCCGGCGCCAAGGCATTCGCGTCACCTACCTGGGTCAGCAGCCCGAGTTCGACGAGCGGCTGAGCGTGGAGGAAACGATTTTCGCCTCGCAAAACGACACGCTGCGCGCCATCAAGGAGTACGAGCACGTGGTGAACGACCCTGACCACAAGCCCGACGATTTGCAGCGGGTGCTCGAGCGCATGGACGCGCTCCAAGCCTGGGACTACGAGTCGCAGGTGCAGCAGATTCTGGGCAAGCTCGGCATTTTGGGCGAGCTGCTCACGCGCAACGTGAGCCAGCTTTCGGGCGGGCAGCGCAAGCGCGTGGCCCTGGCGCGGGTGCTCATCGAAGAACCCGACGTACTGCTGCTCGATGAGCCGACCAACCACCTGGACCTGAGCACGATTGAGTGGCTGGAAAACCGGCTGAACTCGCCTTCGCTGACCCTGCTTATGGTAACCCACGACCGGTATTTTCTGGACAAAGTGGCCAATGAGATTGTCGAGCTGGACAAGGGCACCATGTACCGCTACCAGGGCAACTACGCGTATTTCGTGGAGAAAAAAGCCGACCGCGAAATGCGCGAAACCGTGGAAGTAGAAAAGGCCCGGCAGCTTTTCAAAAAAGAGCTGGACTGGATGCGGCGGATGCCGCAGGCGCGCGGCACCAAGCAGAAGGCCCGCATTGATGCCTTCTACATCACCAAAGAAAAAGCCAGCACCGACCTGAGCAAGCAGCAATTGGAGCTGAGCGTGAAAACCACCCGCCAGGGTGGTAAAATCATCGAAGCCAGCCACTTGGACAAGCGTTTCGGCGACAAAGTGGTGCTGGACGATTTCAGCTACGTGTTCAAGAAGAAGGACCGCATCGGGCTGGTCGGGCCGAACGGGGCGGGCAAGAGCACGCTGCTCAACATGCTCACCGGCAGGCTGCAACCGGACAGCGGCACGATTGACATCGGCCAGACGACCGTATTTGGCTACTATACCCAGACGGAACTGGAGTTCGACCCCAGTCAGCGCGTGATTGACATCGTGAAGGAAGTGGCCGAAGTGGTGGAGCTGGCCAACGGCGACGTGCTCACGGCCAGCCAGTTTCTGACGCTGTTCCTGTTTCCGCCGGCCCAGCAGTACACGCTGGTAAGCAAGCTTTCCGGCGGCGAGAAGCGGCGCTTGCAGTTGCTGCGGGTGCTGGTCAAAAACCCGAACTTTCTGATTCTGGACGAGCCGACCAACGACCTGGATTTGGGCACGCTCAACATTCTGGAGGACTTTCTGCTCCATTTCACCGGCTGCCTGCTCATCGTGAGCCACGACCGGTATTTCCTCGACCACCTGGCCGAGCACTTGTTCGTGCTGGAGCCGGGCGGGGCGGTGCTCAATTTTCCTGGCAACTACACCGACTACCGCGACTACCTGGCCGAGCGCGACACCGAAGCCGCGCTGGAAGCGGAGGAAAAAGCGGCTAAAGCCGCCCGCGCCGCCGCTAAATTGGCCGTTGCTGCGCCGGCCGCACCCGTTGCCGTGACCGCCACGCCGACCGTGCGGCGGGCCTCGTTTGCCGAAAAGAAGGAATTAGCCGCCCTCGAAAAAACCCTGGCCGCGCTCGAAGCTGAGCGGCAGCAGCTCACCCAAAAACTGAACGCCGGCCAGGGCAGCCCCGCCGATTTCGCCGCTTGGGGCGCGCGTCTGCAAGCCGCTGGGCGAGAGGCCGAAGCCGCCGAGGGGCGTTGGTTGGAGCTGAGCGAGCTGGGGTAGTGGCGACGAGCGCGGGCGGCTTTTCGCCGCCCGCCCGCTTGGCGTTGCTGAGTTTACCAAGACATGAGTCATAAGACGTCAGACCTGAGACTGGTACTTCGGAGTCTCATCTCTCAGGTCTAACGTTTCATGGCTCACCTTAACAACGCCAAGCGGGCGGGCGGCGAAAAGCCGCCCGCCCGCGCCGAATCAGCCGCTCACTTTCTCGCCCACGAAAATATAGTGGCGGGCCAGCAGCGACCGAAACCCGAACAGCTGCCGCCGCAACGCCCACGGCGTGGAGCTTTTCAGCCGTCGTAAATACAGCCATTGCAGCGGATAGAGCAGCAGAGCCAACGGCAAAAATAGTAGGTCCTCGCCGTAGAAAGAGGTGTAGATAACCTCGCGCAGGGCTACGCCGTGCAACTCGAAAAGGCGTTTCAGCTCCTGCTGCTGCACGAGCTGGCTGATGCCCTCGTCGGTTTCAAATAGCAGCTTGAAGCGGCGCAAGCGGCCCAGAAACAAGTACGATAGCCGGTCGCGCACGGTGAGCACGTTGTCATTGGTGATGAGCAATTGGCCGCCGGGGCGCAGCTGCCGGGCGCAGCTGGCGACGAACGTGCGCGTGTTGCCGAACATCATCACCCCCGAAATACTCGTTACCAAATCAAACGCCGACTCGCCGGGCGCTTGGGCGTCAAAAGGTTGGCTCAGGTCGGCGGGCTGGTAGCGCAGGCCCGCTACGGTGGGCGCATCGGGGCGCAGGTCGCAGCCAGTGAGCGTGGCGTTCGGCCAGTATTTGCGCAGCAAACTCAGAAACTCGCCTTCGCCGCAGGGCGCGTCGAGCACGCGGCTGGTGGGCGGCAGGCCCGAGCGTTCAAGCACGTAGCGCAGGACCTCTCGGTTCACGTGCTTCTGGGTGTTGCCGCGCGGCACGGCCGCGTAGTCGGGCGACATTTTTTTGAGTTAAGAGTTATGAGTTAAGGGTTAAGAGTTGTGGCTACTGAGTCAGTAAGTGGCTCAAAGGCAACCCTTAACTCTTAACTCAACCTGCTTTCCACAGCTCGTGCTCGGCACCTTTGCTGGTGGTGAGCACGAAGCGGGCGGGGTTGGGGCGCAGCACGAGGCGGACGCGGCCGGGGTATTTCTCCGAGTCAATCCAGACGCCATCCTCGGTGTGGGGCGTGGGGCCAGCGGGCAGGTAGGCGGTGGGCAGCAGCACGTCGGTGTCGGACTTGAGCTCAGTGTGGACTTTTTCGAGAGCCGCTTCGAGGTCGGGGCCGTAGTCGTCGTTGAAGTCGTCTTCAAGGTCGTGCAGGGCTTCTTCCACGTCGTCGTAACGGGCGTCGTCGTAGCTGAGGTCTTGCAGGACGGCCTTTTTCTCGACAAGGGCGAGCAGGGCGGCGTTGAGGTCGGCGGCGTTCATGGGCGAGCAGGGCGAAGTGCAGAAGGTAAGCGGGCGCAAAATTGCGCACGAAACGGGAAACGGCGGGTGGGCACCCGGCTGGTCGTTTCCCGGCTTGCCCGACGTGCCTATATTTACAGGCAAGCTAAATGCGACCGGCCACGCGGAGTTTTACCAAATCGGGTTTTATGATATGACAACTTTTACCCAACTGGTCCGGGTAACTATGCTGCTGGTTTTGACAAGCGTCGCGCCGGGCGCGGCCCAGGTTATTCAGTACCTGCCGCCGCTGCCGGCCCCCGCGTCGGCGGCCCCCGCTGGCATGGCGGCTCACATCGTCCGCGTGGTGGATGCGCGGCCCACCCGCCCCGCGCTGGGCACAACCCAGGCCGGCGGGCGAGTGAGCCAGCAGGTGATGTTCCGCGAAGACCTGGCCCAAACCCTGCAAGCCTACTTCGCGCGCTACGCCCCCGGCCCGGCCGGAGCCGCACCGCTGGTGCTGCGCCTCACCCGGCTCACGGTGGAAGAGGCATGGTGGGGCGGCCAGCTCCGGGCCACGGCCACGCTCGAAGCTGACCTGTACCGCCCCGAACCCGACAGCAGCTACCGGTTGGTGGGCAGCTTGGTCAAATCGGTACAGCAATTCGTAGCGGGTGGCCAGCCAGCAGCGCTCGTCGCTCACAACACCAACATGAGCGCTTTGCTGCTGCAGGCGGCCACCGTGGCCGGCAACGCGGCTGGCTGGGCGACTACCGGGCCGACGTACGCCGCGGCGCGCGTATTCGGCCCAGTAGTCTCGCCGGGCACGGCTTTTCCTATTCTGGCAGCGGGTGCGGTTTGGAAGCCCGGCTTTTACTGGACCCTGCGCGAGTTTCAGCTCAACCAACCCAGCGAACCCGGCCCGCCCGATGTTGAGAAGCGGCCCTACCAAAGCGCGGGGGTGGGCGAGGACGGCGTCCAGCACTTTCACCGCAACGCGGCGGGCAAGCGCGCCCTCACAACGGACGGCTGGGGCTTTTGCGACGGGACTTACGCTTACTTCAGATTAGGTGCCAATTTTTATCCGTTGCGCAAACAGGGCGCTGACTTCGTTTTTGTCGTGCCCACTGGTCCGTCGCCCGGTTTGCGCAATGCGGCCAACGCGCTCTCGCTGGCTTCGCTCGCGGCCGGCTACGGGGGCGGGGCTTTCTTCCGCCCGGGGGCCGAACACCGGACGCTCTACCGGCTCGATTTGGCGAGCGGCGAAGTCGGCCCTGCCCTCGGCGCGAGCCAAAAGGTGCTCATAACGGTGCCGGGCCGCCCCACGCAGGTGTTCGTTTACCGGCCCCGCGGCGCGAAAGGTCCGCCGGTGCGCATCAAGTTCGCCGACGACCAGCCCGCTCAGCAGCTAGCAGCCGGCGAGTACCTCTCGTTCTCGCCGCCCGCCAACCAACCGCTGGAAGTTCACATGATGCCTCCCACCGGCCCGGAAGCCACCTTGCCTCTCGTGGCTACTACCGACGCGCCCGTGTATCTGGAATGCCGCCCAGCCGAGAAAGCTCCCTTGCGGCAAGTGTCAAAAGCGACCGGCGATGCTGCGGTCAGCCGGCTCATCGACTGAGTTTGGGCGCTACTCCAATTCCCGCGCCGGGTCCCAGAACAAGCGCTGGAAGTCCACCACCGTGTCATCCATCACGCGCACGCCCTCGGCTTCGAGGCGCTCCTGCATAGCGATGGGCGATGGGAAGTGGTGGCGGCCGGTGAGCTGACCCAGCCGGTTCACGACGCGGTGGGCGGGTACGGGGGCTTCGCGGCGCAACGTGGCCGCGTCGAGGTTAGCGGCCATGAGCGCGTAGCCGACGGCGCGCGAGCCGTGGCGCGCGCCGAGGTAGTGGGCAATGGCCCCGTAGCTCGTGACCCGGCCGGGCGGCACGAGGCGCGTCACTTCGTGGACATCGGCGAAGTAGTTGCGCTCCGGGGTCGGGGCGGATTGGTTGGCAGCAGCAGGCGGGGCGGGCTTTTTCACGGCGGTGAAACTACGAACTGCCGGCGGCCTGGCGCAACGCTGGGAAGCTCGGTGCCGTCCTTTTCGGCTACTATGGCCCCAGTCGCCTACCCAGACCCCACCTTTGTGCCCGTTGGGCACGGTGGCCTAATTGACCCCAACCTAACCAAGCCGCGTACAAGGCCGCCGAGGCGGGTTTTTCTTCGATTCCGATTTTCGTATGCGTTTTATCACTGCGGCCACGCTGCTGGCCGCCAGCACCCTCAGCCTGCTGAGTGGCTGTCATTCCAAATCGGACGCGGCCAGTGGCCAGGATGCCAAAAAGAA
>JANXNW010000066.1 GCA_025353905.1 Hymenobacter sp. | reverse complement strand
TTGTAAACCTCACGCTCGCCGAGCGACTGGCTCAGCTCCAACACGTCGAGGCGGGCGGGCTGGGTACTCGTACCGTACACCTGGTCGTAAGCCAGGCGGATGACCACCGAATCGGGCGCATTGCCAGCCACCGTAAACTTGCCGGGCAAGGAGTCATTGGCGCTCACCACCAGCAGGTTGAGCACGGCCCGGGCCTCGGTTTTGCCGGTAAGCTGGTCTTGCAGTCGGCCCACGAGGTAGTGCTGAGCTTTGATAGTCTGGATGGGCTGCTGCACGACGTTGGACGCCTCCAAAGGCAGGTCCACGTAGTTGGTGCCGATGGCCGCCGTGCCGGGCAGGTCCACGTTGAGCTCATCGCCCTTAGAACACGCGGCCAGCCCCGTCAGGAGGCTGGCCGTCAGTAGGTAAGCAAAGGGCTTGCGGTTAATTCGCCAATTCATTATACGAGTTCATTATACAGCGCCTGGTAAGACGAAAGCAGGTTTTCGTCGGTCGCCACCTGGCTCAAACGCTTGTGCAGGGCGTATTCTTTGAACATGCCGTTCAGGTTGTCCGAAAAATCCTCGTCCGAGCGCACTACCGTGTCGGCGTATTCCATGCCGAGGCGGACGAAGCCGGAAAAATCGAGCGTATTGAGCGACTTGAGCATCTGGTCGTCGATGTCGAGCATCTTGGCCTTCTCGACTAGGTTGCCTTCAAATTTGTCCAGAAACTCGTTGTTGTAGACCGTGAAAACCGATTTGGCATCCTTGAAGACCGGGTCCTTCTTGTACGTCGTCTTCAGGTACAAGGGGATGAGCGAAGTCATCCAATCGTTGCAATGCACGATGTCGGGCGACCAACCTAATTTCTTGACCGTCTCCAACACGCCCTTGCAGAAGAAGATAGCGCGCTCGTCGTTGTCGAGGTAAAACTTGTCGTCTTTGTCGACCAGCGCCGACTTGCGGTGGAAGTAGTCCTCGTTATCGATGAAATAAACCTGTAGCTTCGCCGTCGGAATGGAGGCTACTTTAATCACGAGCGGTTTTTCGTCGTCGCCCACCGCGATGTTGATGCCCGAGAGGCGCACGACCTCGTGCAGGCGGTTCTTGCGTTCGTTGATGATGCCGAAACGAGGCACGAAAATCCGAATCTCCGCCCCGGCTTCCTGCATACCGGCCGGCAGGCGGCGCAGCAGCTCCGCCACTTTCGTGGTCTGGAGGAAGGGGTCAATTTCGGTGGCCGCGTACAGAATGCGCAACTTCGACATAAGGGCTTGACTAAAGGATTTAGAACTTGGCCACACTTTGGCTGCACAAAATTACGCATTTTTTCGCGGATATGCAATAAAATTCGCCCAACTATACCTTCTGCCTATCCTTCCGACTATCTTTCTAACCTGTAGCTGAATGCACGTTTTTACCACGGCCGCGGCCCTGCGCGCCCACGCCGAAACCCAGCGCCGGGCGGGCCGCCGCCTCGGGCTGGTGCCCACGATGGGCGCGCTCCACGCCGGCCACCTGGCGCTGGTGCAGCGCGCCGCTGCCGACAACGACGAGGTTATCGCCACGGTGTTCGTCAACCCGACCCAATTCAACAACCCCGACGACCTGCGCCACTACCCGCGCCAGCCCGAAGCCGACGCTGCCCTGCTGGCCCCGGCCGGCTGCACGGCCTTGTTTCTGCCGACAGTCGAAGAAATTTACCCGCAGCCTGCCGCGCTACGTTTCGATTTCGGCCCGCTGGAGCGGGTCATGGAGGGCGCGCACCGGCCGGGCCATTTCAACGGCGTGGCCACGGTCGTGAGCAAGCTTTTCCACCTGGCCCGGCCCCACCGGGCATATTTCGGGCAGAAGGATGCCCAGCAGGTGGCCGTCGTGCGGCAGCTCATTACAGACCTGTCGTTTGACATCGAGCTGGTGGCCTGCCCCACGTTGCGCGAGGCCGACGGCCTAGCCATGTCCTCGCGCAACGCCCGCCTCTCGCCCGAAGCCCGCGCCGCCGCGCCGCTGCTGCATCAGGTGCTGCAAGCCGCCGCCGCCCAGGTGCGCCAGGGTGTGGTGCCCGCGCAGGTTCAGGCCGCCGCACTGGCCGCACTGGCTGCCAATGCGGCTTTCACGCCGGAGTATTTCGAGGTGGCCGATGGGCAGACGTTGCAGCCGTTGGTCGGGTATGCGGCCGGGCGGCCGGTGCTACTGTGCGTGGCCGCGTGGCTGGGCGGGGTGCGGCTGATTGATAACGTGGTGGCGTAGTCAGGATTACGCGACCTGTCGCCAGGGCTGAGCTATCACGCCTACTTCGGTCGCGGGCAAGGTCAGAATGGCTTGAGTGTACCCGTCGAGTCGGACAAACTCTACCTCATACGCTTCCCCCTGTCCATATACCAGCACGACCGTGCCCAATGCGCCCGCCGCTAGTTCACATTCAGGATGCGAGGTTTGGAGCTGTACAACGTCTAGTTCAGTAAAAGCTTTCATGAGCGGTTAAGTAAATGGGCGGTGATTAGCAGGACGAGGGTGCCTGGGGTTTGTTCCATCCACACCGTTCGCAGGGGATACGCACGCCCATTGGGGGCCATCAGCGGACCGTCCACAACAAATTTAACGCCGTAAAGCGAATCCTTAGTCTCTGTTACGAGGCCACTGTGGCCATGCCCAATTAAGTCGGTTAGCAGGTGCTCGTAGTGCAGGCGCGAGTACCCGATACCCAAAAAGAACCGCGCTTTGGCCCCGCCCACCGGATGGTTAGGGTTGAGCAAATAGTCTCGGACTTTGGCTGGGGCCACAAATAACGGCTTGTCGAACAGGGTCATGCGATTCGTACAAAGTTGTTCGCTGGTGGCAGTTAGTATTTGACCCTACGTCTTGGCCTGGCTGTAGTCAATCTCGGTATTATCGCCCAGGTTGAGCGAGTGGTTCAGGCCGCGAAACGAGGCATCGGAGCCGACGATGCAGTCGCTCATCACGGCCGAGCTGAGTTCGGAATACGAGCCGATGATACTGTCGCTCACGATGGTGTGGCGGATGATGGTGCGGTCGCCGATGGCCACGTTGGGGCCGATGATGGCGTGCTCGATGCGGCAGCCCTGGCCAATGCTCACGGGCGGAATGATGACCGTGTCCGGGAATTCGGGGTAGTCGCGGACGCGCCGAAACTCGGGCTGGTCGAGCAAGCGGGCGTTGGCTTCGAGCAGCGTTTCCTTGCGGCCGCAGTCGAACCAGTTGTCCACGGCCGTGGTCTGCATCACTTCGCCCTGCTCGATGAGGTGCATGAGTGCGTCAGTGAGCTGGTACTCTTCGTGGGTGCGGCGGTCGGTGGCCAGCAGCCATTCCAGGGCCAGGGCCAGCTTTTCGGCATCGGCCAGCTTGTACAAACCCACCAGGGCGTAGTTCGATTTTGGAATGCGGGGTTTTTCCACGACCCGACTCACGCGGCCGCTGTTGTCGGTTTCGACCAGCCCGAACAGGCTGGGGGTTTTCACTTCCTTCACGGCCAGCACCGAGCCGGGCTGGCGCAGCAGCGCGGGCAGGTCCACGTCCACGATGGTGTCGCCGAGCAGAATCAGCACCCCGTCGGGGTCGTGCCGGAACGTGTCGCGGGCCAGCCACAGCGCGTGGCCGAGGCCCTCGCGCGGCTCCTGCACCACAAAAGTGGCCTTTAACTCCGGGTAATGGTGGCGCACGTAGCGCTCGATTTTCTCGCCCAGGTAGCCGATGATGAAGACGAACTCCGTCAGGCCGGCCCCGCGCAGGCGGTCGATGATGTGGCCCAGGATGGTGTTGCCGGCCACCGGCACCAGGCTCTTGGGCTGGGTGTGAGTGTGGGGGCGCAGGCGCGAGCCGATACCGGCGACGGGGATAATGGCTTTCAAAGGAACGGGTATAAGTTTCAGCTTGCCAGTAATTTAGCAAGCCATATAAAAAACCTGAGCAACGGACGCGGCGCGGCTGCGTACTTTGCGCCGCACTTGTGCCGCACTTGTGCCGCACTCGTACCGCGCTTGGCCCGCAAAACCGGCCGTGCCGACGCAAGTTCGGCTACGGCCGCGGATTGCGGACGCTTTTCTCTTTCAACCCTTTCACTGGTAAGCTCAAGCTTATCCTACCCTTACTCGTATGAAACGCCTCCTTCTCTACTTCGCCGCTTTGGTTACGCTGCTCTCGCAGTCGTCGTGCGGCTACAACGGCATGGTCGAGCGCGACCAGGCCGTCAAAGGCCAGTGGGCCAACGTGCAGAGCGCCTACCAGCGCCGCGCCGACCTCATCCCGAACCTCGTCAGCACCGTCAAGGGCGCGGCCAACTTCGAGCAGTCCACGCTGACGGGCGTCATCGAGGCCCGCGCCAAAGCCACCAGCGTGCAGCTCTCGGCCGACCAGCTCACGCCCGAAAACCTCCAGAAATTCCAGGCCGCCCAGAGCCAGCTCAGCAGCGGGCTGGGCCGGCTGCTGGCCGTGAGCGAGAACTACCCGGAGCTGAAGGCCAACGCCAATTTCCAGGAGTTGCAAGCGCAGATTGAGGGCACCGAAAACCGCATCAACGTGGAGCGCAACAAGTTCAACGGAGCCGTGGTGGACTACAACACCTTCACCCGCTCGTTTCCGAATAACCTGTTCGCGGGCATGTTCGGCTTCCAGCCCAAGACGGCCTTCGAGGCCGATGCCGGCTCGCAAAACGCGCCGAAGGTTGATTTCGGAGGGATGGGCGGCAAGTAGGCTTTTTTCAGTTAAAAGTTAGGAGTTAAGAGTTAAGGGTTTGAAAGCTGCCGGGCAATTGCCACACTCGGCAACGCCAGCGAATTTTCCCTCTTGACCCTTAACTCCTAACTCTTAACTCTTAACTCCCCATGACCCACCCTCTCACCCCGGCGCAGGAAGCAACGTTGCTGGCGGCCATCAAGCAGGCTGAGCGGCGCACGTCGGGCGAAATCCGGCTGCATTTGGAGGACGACTGCCCCACGCCGGAGCCGCTCGACCGGGCCGCGCAGGTGTTCGCGGAGCTGAAAATGCACCACACCGCCGGCCGCAACGGGGTGCTGTTTTACCTGGCCTGGCAGACGCGGCAGTTCGCCGTCATCGGCGACGCGGCCATCAACGCGGCCGTGCCCGATGACTTCTGGGAGGCAGTGAAGGAGGAGGTGCTGGGCCATTTCCGGCAAGCCAGCTACGTGCCCGGTCTGGAGCGCGGCATCCGGCTGGTAGGCGAGCAGCTGCGCCAGTTCTTCCCGTATGACGCGGCCACCGACGTGAACGAGCTGGCCGACGACATCTCCTACGGCGACGACGCGCCAGCTTCCCCTTCCGGCTCATGAGCGCGCTGATTTCTGCCTTTTCGCGCTTCGCTCGCCGCCCGTACACTCAGCTGGTCAGCCTGTTGCTGGCGCTGCTCCTGCTGACCGCCCCCGGCCTGCGCGCCCAGACTCTGCCGCCGCGCCCCAACCCGGCGCGCCTCGTCAATGACCTGGCCGGGCTGCTTCAGCCCGAGGAAGCGGCCGCGCTCGAAGCCAAGCTGGTGGCCTACAACGACAGCACCAGCTCGCAAATCGCTGTCGTCACGGTGGCCACGCTCGACGGCAACGACATCGCCGATTACGCCCAGAAGCTCTACGAGAGCTGGGGC
>JANXNW010000060.1 GCA_025353905.1 Hymenobacter sp. | reverse complement strand
GTAGAAGCAAAAAGCCCCTGAATCAGCTGATTCAGGGGCTTTTTGCTTCTACCAAGTGGCTCCGCTGGGATTCGAACCCAGGACCCGTACATTAAAAGTGTACTGCTCTACCAGCTGAGCTACAGAACCGTATTTTTGTGCCCACAAGCACGGCGTTCGCCGTTTTTGTGGGTGCAAAAGTACGACGCGAAGTTGGTTCAGACAACCTTGAATAAAAAAAAACCTTTGGCCGCGACCAGGCGCTGGGGACTTCCGGCGCTTATACTGCTGCTGGGCAGCGGCTTGGCCCTGGCCGGGCCGTTCGCTGAGCCGTTCGCCGCGTCAGCCGCGCTGAAGAGCGACGGCCTCGACAGCCTGCGCCGGGTCGCGCCGGGCCAGCTGCGCGCGGCCGACTCGCTCTTTGCCCGGGGCCAGTACGAGGCCGCCGTGCCGCTTTACCGGGCGCAGGTGTGGCGGCGGCAGTGGGCCTCGGGGCAGCTGCTGCTGCGGCTGGCTTTCGCCCAGCACCAGCTCGGTCACTATCCCGCCGAAGTGCTCTACCTGAACCTGGCCCAGGCCCGGCAGCCGCGCCTGAACACCTGGCGGCAGCTGGTGGCGCTGGCCCAGCGGCAGCGCCTGGTGGGCTACCCCGCCAGCTGGCAGCAGGAGCTGCGGGTGCAGGCCCAACGCTACTTCTACCCCGGCTTGCAAGGGCTGCTGGGCGGGGCCGTGGTGCTGGGTATCGGGCTGCTGCTGCGCCCCGGGCGCCGCCGCCGGGGCGCGTGGCTCGGCTACGGGGCTTATCTGCTCGGAACCGGGGCTTACCTGACCCTGCTGCGCCCCGGCCCGGTGGGCATCGTCACCAGCGACGGCCCCGCCCTGATGACCGGCCCCAGCGCCGGCACCACCTGGCTGAGTACGGCCGCGCTCGGCGACCGCCTGCCCATCCTCGGCCGTCACGATATCTGGCTGCGCGTCAGCTGGCAAGAGCGCGAAGCTTACGTGCGCAGCACCGACGTGCTGGTGATTGAATGAGGATAAAGGATTAGGGACACAGGATGAGGGATGAGAGCTAAAGGGCCGCCGTCCCTCATCCCTAATCCTTCATCCCTAATCCTTTATCCTTCCTTCTCAAAATGGCGGAGCACGAGGCGGTCGGTGAGGGCGGGCAGCCACTTGTTGAGGAAGACCGTGAGGCGGCCCTGGGCAGTGAGCGTGAGCGTGCGGCGACGGTGCAGCACGGCTTCGAGCACGTGGCGGGCTACTTCGTCGGCGCTCATCATGGCGGCTTCGTCGCGCGGCGACTCGCCCTGGGCGCTGCCATCGGCGGCCAGCGCGCTGTGGCGAATGTTGGAGGCCGTGAAGCCGGGCGCGGCCAGCAGCACGTGGACGCCCTGGGGCAGCAGCTCGGTGCGCAGCGCTTCGAGGAAGCCGTGCATGGCAAACTTGGAGGCTGAGTAGCCGGTGCGGCCCGGCAGGCCCCGGTAGCCGGCGATGCTGCTGATGCCCACCACGCTGCCCCGGCTAGCCAACAGGTGCGGCAGCGCGGCTTTGGTCGAGTAAACGGTGCCCCAGAAATTAGTTTGCATGAGCTGGCGCAGCACGGCCAGGTCCACCTCCTGGAAGCGGGCGCGCATGCTCAGGCCGGCATTGTTAATCAGCACATCGAGCTGCCCGAATGCCCGCACCGTTTCGGCCACGGCGCGGGTGGCGGCGGCCTCGTCGCCAACATCGGCTTGGGCGGCGAGGCAGTCGATGCCGGCGGTTTGCAACTCGGCCGTGGCGGCGGCCAGCCGGCCCGCGTCGCGGCCCGTGATGACGACCCGCGCCCCGGCCTGCCCAAATGCCCGCGCGCAAGCCAGCCCAATGCCCGAAGTGCCGCCCGTTATCAACACAACCTTGTTTTTCATGGCTCAAAGAAACGAAGCGGGGCGGCGTAACGGCACTTTGGCGATGGGACCGAACAGCTAAAGAAGCTCCCGAAAGGGGCCGGCTGAGGCGCACCCGCCCGCCCGGCACCGAACGAGTAAGCCCGGCTTTAAAACATACTTTGGCCGACGCACACCGATTGACCGGGCGTAGACTTACTTTGCTTTTAATTGGTAAATTGCCGCTACGCCCAGGCTTGCCCGACTCGGTAGCGTTCAGCCGTTTATTCTTTTTATTTCTGATATGAACCCAACTCTACGTGCTGGCCTCCGTCTGCTGCTCGGCCTGAGCCTGCTGCCTGGCTTACCGTTGGCCGGCCGGGCCCAATGTCCGGTGGTAGCCTGTACGCCGGGGCGGGCGAGCAGCCCGCTGGCTTCGTCCTTCAACATGGGTATTTTCCGGGTGACGCTCGGCTCGCTCAACAACCCGAGCGGGGGCTACGCCGACGGCTACAAGGACTACAGCTGCGTGACGGGCCTGACCGGGCTGAGCGCCCCGGTGAGCGCGCCGCTGGCCCTGAGCGTAGTCAATGGGCCCACGCCGGAAAACGTGCGGGTCTGGGTAGATTATGATAATAACGGCGTGTTTGCGGCCAACGAGCTGGCTTTCAGCTCCGACAACAAAACGACTCATACGGGCAGCTTCGTCCCGCCGGCCACGGCCGTGCTGGGCGTGCCGCTACGGGTGCGCGTGGCCTCGGACTTCGCCAACGGCACCGTGCCGACGGCCTGCTCAACGCCCGAATACTCCCAAACCGAAGACTACGCCCTAACCCTGACGGCCAACACGAGCCGGCCCACGGCGGCCTTCGGCGCCGATGCCACCACGAGCTGCTCGGGCACGGTGAAGTTTACGGACCTCTCGACGGGCGGCCCCACGAGCTGGAGCTGGGACTTTGGCGACGGCAGCACCAGCACCTTGCAGAACCCGACCCGCACCTACGCCGCCGCCGGCACCTACCAGGTGCGGCTGACGGCCACCAACGCCACCGGCAGCAGCACGAGCGCGCCCACGGCCATCACTTATAACCCGCTCGTGCCGGTGGCGGCGGCCTGCCCCGGCCTGGCCGCCAACGCTTACTGCTGCAACTACGGCCTGGTGCGGGTGCGGGTCGGCACGATTGACAACGCGTCGGCCGACGGCAGCGCGGGCTACCAGGACTTTTCGTGCCCGCAGCGCGCGCGCCTCACCGGGGGCCTGCCCTACACGCTGAACCTGACCACCGGCGGCACCAGCCTGCACGATACACGCGCCTGGCTCGACCTCAACAACGACGGCGCTTTCTCGGCCAATGAGCTGCTGGGCGAGGCCCTGGCCGCGACTAATCCGATTATCAGCTTCACGGTGCCGGCCGGCGGGGCAGGCACGGTGCTGGGCCAACCCCTGCGCTTACGTATCGTGGCCGACGGCGTGGGCACCAACCCGCGTCCTTGCGTGGCCCCCACGCTGGGGCAGGTTGAAGATTACACCATCACGCTGGTGCCCAACACGAGCCCGCCGCTGGTGGCTTTCACCTCGAACTACGTGGCCGGCACCTGCCCCAGCCCGGCCAACACCTACACCTTCACCGACCAGAGCACCAACGGTCCTACCAGCCGGCAGTGGAGCTTCAGCCCGAGCGCGGGCGTCACCTTCGTGGGCGGCACCTCGGCCAGCTCGGCCAATCCGCAGGTGCAGTTCAGCAATTCGGGCTACTACACGGTGACGCTCACAGTGACCAACGCCAACGGCAGCGCTACGCTCAGCCAGCCCAACTACCTGCTCGTGCAGGTGCCCTGCCTGAGCTACTGCGCGGCCAGCGGCGGCTATTTCAGCGGTCCCCCGGCGAGCTCGTTCTGGATAACCAACCTGAGCGTGTCGGCCCCGCCGAACGGGACGGCATTCAGCGCCTCGTCGGGCAACGCGGCTGGCGGCTACGCGTTCAGCGCTCAGCCTGGTCTGAGCCTGGTCAGAGGGGCGACGCAAACCATCAGCGTGACGACCAACCAGCCGTTTTCGCACCGCACCAGCATCTGGCTCGACGTGAACCGCGACGGAATATTCGGCAACACGACCGGGGCCGGCGGCGAGCTGCTGTATAATGGCGTCGTGAGCAATACCGCCCTGAGCACGGTGACCTTTACCGTGCCGGCCGGGCTCGTGGCCGGCGCTACCCGCCTGCGGGTGGGCGTGTCGCTCAACAACAACGTGCCTAATCCCTGCGGCATTAACCAGGGCGAAGCCGAGGTGGAAGACTACGTCGTGAACGCGGGTCAGCCGCTGGCCGCCCGCCCGGCGCAGGCCCTGCTGCCCTCGCTCAGCCTCAGCCCCAACCCTACCGCTGACGGCCACCTGACGCTGCGCCTCGACGACCCCGCCGCCGCCGGCCGCTATGCGCTGGCCCTCGACAACGTGCTCGGCGCGCGGGTGCTGACGCAAACCGCCACGCTGGGCCCCAACGCCCCCGCCGCGCTCGACCTGAGCGCGCTGCCCCCCGGCCTGTACCTGCTGCGCCTCACCGACGCTAAGGGGCAGTCGGCCGTGCGCCGCGTGGTGCGCGAGTAGTTGATTTATATTAGATTCTGAGTCTATCGTACGTGCTCGCCGCCCGCAAACCTCACCCCCTAGCCCCCTCTCCAAAAGAGAGGGGGGACTAGCTTCTAGCATTAGAAATCTAGAAACTAGCACGTTAGATTCTAGAACTAGTCCCCCCTCTCTTTTGGAGAGGGGGCTAGGGGGTGAGGTTTGCGGGCGGCGAGCACGTACGATAGACTCGGAACCTACTGTTACGCCGCACCTCACCCCCCGACCCCTCTCCCCTACCACCGCGCCTTTTTTAGCCCGCCTGCTTTATGCCTACAACTCTACCCTTGCTTTCGCGCGGTCTGCGCTGCGGCTCCGTGCTGCTTTTCTGGCTGGTGCTGGCCCTGCTGACTCATTCGGCGCGGGCCTCGCACCTGCTGGGCGGCGAGATGACCTACAAGTACCTGGACGCGAACGGGCCGGCGGGCACCCCGTTTCGCTACGAGATAACCGTGACGAGCTACTACAACCCCAACGGGGTGGTTGGGCTCAACGACGCCATCGTGACGGCGGTGACTATCAACGTTTATAACCGCACGACGGGCGCGCGCATCGTCGGCAGCAACGTGCCGCGCCAGACGCCCATCGGCGCGGTGGTGCAGCCGGCGCTGCCCTCCGGCTGCTCGGTGCAGGGGCCGAACCAGCCGTTTCGGCTCTTCAAATACGTGTATACCGTGGCCCTGCCGGCTACGCTCGACGGTTACTACGCCGTGTGCTCGCAGTCGGCCCGCAACGTGACCCTGACCAACGTGAACAACACCGGCGCCAACGGCGGCAGCGTGCCGATGACGCTCTACGTGAGCATGGCCCCGCCGCTGATTGTGAACCGCTCGCCGGTGTTTTCGGATACGGCCGTGGCCATCGTCTGCGCCAACGACACGACGGTGCTGCTCAACAACGCCGTGGACCCCGACGGCGACCGGCTGATTTACGCCTTCGGCACCCCGGCGGGCAACCTGACTAGCGCTAATTTTCCGCCCCTGCCCACGGGCGTACCCTACAACCCAGGCTTCAGCACGGCCAACCCCTTCGGACCGGGAGCCGGCAACTTCGCCCTGATTAACGCCAGCACCGGCACGGCCCGGTACGGGGCTACCCAGCAGGGACAGTACGTGGTGGCGGTAGACGTGAGCGAGTACCGCACCATCAACGGCCGCGAAGTGCTGCTCGGCGTGACGCGGCGCGATTTGCAGCTCATCGTCTCGGCCTGCCCGCCCACGGCGGCGCCGGTGCTGCCGCCGCTCGTCACCACGCCCCGCGCCTATTCCATCGAGGAAGGTCGTAGCCTGAGCATTCCGCTGCGCGCGACCCAGGTTAACAACAACCCGCTGACAATGACCCTGAACAGTGTGCTGCTCGACGGGCCGGGCGGCGTCGATGCCAGCTTCAACGGCAACCCCGGCACGGTGGTGCCGGGCAACCCCACGGGCACGGCCACAGCCGTCGGCCGGGGCGTGGTGTCGGGCACTTTCGTGTTTAATTCGGCCTGCGGCCAGGCCCGCGCCAATCCCTACGACGTGGTGTTCACGGTGAAGGACAACGGCTGCGCCGGCAAAACCGTGGCCGATGTGCTGCGCATCACCGTAACCAAAGCCAGCGGACCGACCAGCATCACGGGCGACGCGGTGGTGTGCGCCCTGAACACGGTGAGCACGTATTCGGCCGGCGGCGGCAGCGCGGCCGGCCTGCGCTGGCGGGTGGTGGGCGGCACTCTCGTGGGCGCCAGCACCGGCCCGAGCGTGCAGGTGCGCTGGACGACGGCCGGCCCCGGCCTGGTGGTGGCCAAGGGCGTATCGGGCTTCGGCTGCCTCACCGACTCGGTGAGCCAGGCGGTGAACATCGCCCCGGCCGGCGCGCTCACGGTGAGCGCGGGGCCGAACGGGCTCAGCATTTGCGCGGGCAGCAGCACCACGCTGAGCGTGAGCGGCGGCACGGCCCCCTACACGCTCAGCGGCGGCGGCGGCCCGAGCCAGACCGGCAGCGGACCATTCACCGTTTCGCCGACTCAAACCACTGCCTACACGCTCACCGGCGCGGCCAACGGGTTGGGTTGCGCGGCCAGCGGCACGGTGCAGGTTACGGTGAACCCCGGGCCGGCCGGGCCGGTGCTCACGGGTGCCCAGTCGGTTTGCCCCACCGTGACGGGTATTGCCTACGCCGTGGCCGCGCCCATAACAGGCCTCAGCTACCAGTGGACCGTGACGGGCGGCACCATCGCCAGCGGCCAGGGCACGGCGGCCATCACCGTGAACTGGGGCGCGGCGGGCAACGGCACGGTGAGCGCGACGGCCACCAACGCCCAAGGCTGCGCGAGCGCGGCCGCGGGGCTGCCGGTGACCATCAACCCAGTGCTGCAAACCGTGAAGCCCAGCGGACCGGCGAGCGTGTGCCAGGCCGACGGGCCGTTCACCTACACCACGCTGGCCGTGGCGGGCTCGTCGTGGAGCTGGCAGCTGACGGGCACGGCCACGGGTACGCTCGTGAGCACGGCCAACTCGACGAGCATCACCTTCACCGCGCCCGGCACGGCCCTGCTCACCGCGACGCAAACCAGCAACCCGGCCGGCGGCATCTGCCGCGGGGTGAGCGAGGCGCTCACCATCAACGTGCTGGCTTCGCCCTCGCCGACGCTGAGCCTGCTCGGGCCAGACCGCTTCTGCGTGAGCGCCGGCCCGCCGACCTACACCCTGCCGGGCGCGGCCAGCTCGACCTACGCGTTCCAATTCAACGGCACGGCGCTGCCCGGCACGGGGAATGCCGCCACGCTGCCGTCCGCGCTCGCCGTGGGCACTTACACGCTGACGGCCCGCGAAACCAACGCAGGCGGCTGCGTGGGGCCGCTCTATACCAAAACGATTACCGTGGACCCGCGCCCCGGCCCGCTCACTATCAGCGGGCCGCGCTTCGTGTGCCCGGCCACGCGTACGCTGACCTACACCGTGCCCAACGCGGCGGCAACGTCTACTTTTCAGTGGGCGGCCACCGGAGCCACGATTACCGGCGGCCAGGGCACGGCCAGCATCACGGTTGATTTCGGGACGGTCGGCAGCGCGCCGGTCACCATCGGCGTCACCGAGAGCGCCCGGTTTGGCTGCGCCGGACTGCCGCTCAGCATTCAGGTGGTGCCCGACAACGCCCAGGCCCCGCGCCTGAGCATCGCCTCAGTATCGCTCAACGACAACGGCAAGGTCGAGCTGACTTTCAGCGTGGCCAATGCCGCCGCGACGCCCAACCTGGTGCAGGTGCTGCGCCGGGTCGCCGGCAGCAGCGCGGCCTACGCGGTGGTGGGCACCGTGGCGGCTACCGCCCTGGGCTACGTCGATGCCACGGCCAACGCCGCCCAATCGGCCTACGAGTACACCCTGGGCCTGACCAACGGCTGCGGCGACGTGCTGAGCGCTCCCACCCCGGCCACCACCATCTTGCTGCGGGCTGTGAGCGCGCCCGGCAGCGGCCGTAGCCCCGGCGATATCAACCTGAGCTGGAGCGATTACCAGGGCTTCGGCGCGGTAGCGAGCTACGCCGTGTTTCAGGCCACCGACCAGGGCGCGTACGTGCTGCTGGCGCGCCTGCCCGGTGCCGCGCTGCAATACCGGGCGGCTAACACCCAGCCGGGTTTCCGGCAGTGCTTCCGGGTGGTGGCCTTGTCGGCCGATGCCACGCCGCTGGCCTCGAACTCGAACACGGCCTGCGTGGATTTTGCCAATAAAATAGTCATCTACAACATCATCACGCCCAACGGCGACAACAAAAACGACAAGCTCGAAATCGACAACGTGCAGCTCTACCCCGGCAATTCGCTGACGGTATTCAACCGCTGGGGCCACCAGGTTTTCGCCACTACCAACTACAACAACCAGAATAATTTCTGGGGCCCCGACCCCGGCGTGGCTCCCGGCGTGTACTACTACCTGTTCAAAACCGCCGACGGCACCGCCACTAAAGGCTGGGTCGAGGTGGTGCGGTAGCGCGCTGATTTTTGCGGGTTGTGTAGATTTTGAGAATAGAAAAAGGGCCATTCCATCGAGTGGCTCTTTTATTTTAGGCTCTGAGTGCTGAGCCCTGAACTTTGAGTTGAGTCGTGGCAGGCACACTGCCGCAGGCCGGCTCGCCTGGCCCCGTACCTTTGCTTCGGCATTTTCAATCCGTGAAATCCGTTAAAATCCGCGCCAATCCGTGCTAAGTAGAGCCGCCAAATCCATCCCCGCCGAAGCCCTGTTGCACGTTGAAATCCAGGACATGGTGGCCGAGGGCAAGTGCCTGGTTCGGGTCAATAACCTGGTCGTATTCGTGAACAATGCCGCGCCCGGCGACGTCGTGGACCTGCGCATCACGAAGGCCAAGAAGAATTACCTCGAAGCCACGCCCACCGTATTTCATAAATATTCGGCGCTGCGCACCACGCCTTTTTGCCAGCACTTCGGCACCTGCGGCGGCTGCAAATGGCAGCACTTGAGCTACGACGCGCAGCTGGCCGCCAAGCAGCAGCAGGTGGAAGACGCGCTGCGACGCATCGGCAAAGTCGAGCTGCCCGACGTGCGGGCCATCGTGCCTTCGCCCGCGCGCACCTACTACCGCAATAAGCTCGAATACACGTTCAGCTACCTGGGCTGGCTCACGGGCGAGCAGATTCAGGACGACACCCGGCAGTACGAGCGCCGGGTGCTGGGCTTCCACACGCCGGGCCGCTTCGACAAGATTATCGACGTGGAGCACTGCTGGCTGCAACCCGAGCCAAGTAACGAAATCCGCCTCTTCGTGCGCGATTACGCCCGCGAGCAGCAGCTGCGCTTCAACAGCATCGAAAAGCAAACCGGGCTGCTGCGCAATTTAATTATCCGCACCGCCCAGAGCACCGGCCAGACGATGGTCATCTTGCAGTGCTACCATCAGCACGAGGCCATCGAGCCGCTGCTCGACGCGCTGTACGCGAAATTTCCGGGCATCACGTCGCTCAACTACGTGCTCAACGACAAGGGTAACGAAACTTTCCACGACCTGGAGGTAGTCAACTACCGCGGTCTGCCTTTTATCGAAGAGGAAATGGAGGGCTTGCGCTTCCGCATCGGGCCGAAATCGTTTTACCAAACTAATTCCGAAGGCGCGTTTAATTTATATAAAATAGCGCGCGAGTTTGCCGAAATAAAGCCCACCGATTTGGTGTACGACTTGTACACTGGTGCGGGCACCATCGCCAATTTCGTGGCCCGCCAGGCCCGCCGCGTCGTCGGTATCGAATACGTGGAGCAAGCCGTGCTCGACGCCCGCGTAAACTCGCAAATCAACGGCATCACGAACACCGTGTTTTTCGCCGGCGACATGAAGGATATGCTCACCGCCGACTTCACCGCCCAGCACGGCCAACCCGACGTGATAATCACCGACCCGCCCCGCGCCGGTATGCACGAGGACGTGGTAAAGCGGTTGGCCGAATTACGCGCCCCGCGCCTGGTCTACATTTCCTGCAACCCCGCTACCCAGGCCCGCGACCTGGAAATGCTCGACGCGGTATATCGCGTGGCGCGGGTGCAGCCGGTGGATATGTTCCCACACACCCACCACGTGGAGAACGTGGTGTTGTTGGAGCTGCGGTAAACTTACGTCGTATTACTTGCCCAACCTACTCGCGCTGGCATCCGGCAACTACTCGGGCACGATAACCAAAGATTTCGCCACCGCTTAAAACACAGTCAAACTCTAGCTGCTGGTGAAAAAGCCCGTCGCCACATTCGCCGAACGCGTTGATAAGCTCACGCGCTCGATTGAGAACGCACTGACCGGCGAGTCGTTTCCTACCGAGGTGCGCCCGCTATCCATTGCGGCAGGTCGCAAACTCAAAGGTTGGGCCTTCGATTGGGGACGCGAAGCAGGTACGACTGGCCTACAGATTTTTCAGTTGAACACGTTCGACAACCCGACCATCATTCATGGCCTCATCAGCCTGGAACCCAAACCTGACCACGTATTTATGCACCTAGTCGAAAGCGCTGGTTTCAACAAAGGCCGTAACAAGGTGTATCTTGGAGTGCTGGGCAACTTGGTAGCTTTCGCTTGTCGATGGTCGTTTGAGTTAGGGCACGATGGTTTCGTGAGCTTTGATAGTAAGTCGGTCCTCAAAGCTCACTACGAGCAGGCTCTCGGCGCAACCGAATTGGGCGGCCTACGCCTCTACCTCGGAACCCCCGCCGCCACAGCCCTCGTTAAACGATATTACCCCCAACTTCCTTTTACCTTAGCTACATGGCCATTACCACCGTCCGCCGCCCGCGCCGCAAGCTAGGCTATGAGCCAGCCGGTATCGACTTGACTCCCATCGTGTCGCGTCCGTACACGGAAGCTGAAGAGCGAGAAATTAGCGCCTTCTTCCAGCAATTGCGGGCTGAAAATGACAAGAATCCAGAGATAGTCGCCCTACGTGAGCGGTTGGCGGCACGACAAGCCAACGCCTAGATGGACTACTTCAACGACCCCGAATTAAACGGTAAATACCTGGGCACGATAACCAAGGATTTCGCCACCGCGTCGGATACGATTAAGGAAGCGTCGTACCAGATTCGCAAGCGCGACATTTCCGAGTTTCCGGTATTCGTGTTCGCGCGACAGGCGGTGGACCTAGGTACGCTGCTCATCAACGGCGACGAGCTGGAGCTGCAGTGGCACGTGTTTGCCTCCTACCTCGAAATTCTGACCCAGGCCGGCATCGTGGACCCGAACAATCCCGAAGGGTTCAAAGCCAATTGGAAAAACCCGGATGAGTTTTGCTGCCTGCTGGTGGTAGACGAGGAGTTTACCAATTTCGTGTACGTGCCATATCCAATCGACTAAATCGCAGATTTTGCAGATTGGGCGCAGAACCTCGTCGGGTGTTGGAGCCGAATGACGTGGGGACTGAACAATGTATGGAAACCATTCTTTCGAGCGGTTTCCACACGTCATTCAGTCCCCACGTCATTCGGCTCCAACACCCGACGAGGTTCTGCGCCCAATCTGCAAAATCTGCGATTATAGGTTGAACAGCAGCCCAAAATACCCCACGCGGCCCAGCTGCGGCGCGCCGTACACTTGCAGGTTTTGCGCGTCGAAGGCGTTGTTTATGCCGGCTTGCAGTGTCGTGCGCAGGGCCTTGAGCGTGTAGCCGAGCTGCGCGTCCAGGGTCTGGGCGACGGGCACGGTGCCGGTGGCGAAGGTAGATTCGTAGGTGAAGCTGTCGGCCCAGCGGTAGTTCACGTTGTAGCTCAGGCGACGGGCCAGGGCGAGGCCGTCGAAGCCGAGGTTGAACTTGTGGCGCGGAGTGTTGAAGAAAGAGAACGTTTCAGCTTTGAAGTCGGTCGTGATGAGCTCGTTGAAGCTGTAGTTGCCGCTGAGCGTGAGCCCCTCCGACACCACGTAGCCCAGGGTGAGGCCCGCGCCCTGACTGCGCACGGTCTGGTCCACGTTGGTGCTGATTTGGATAACGCGGGTCGGGTTGGCGTCGCCGTTGGCCAGCACCGGGCTGCCGAAGCGGACACTGGCCCCACGCGCGATTTGACCGGTGGCGGGGTTGCCGCCGGGACCAGCCGCCGTGGGCCGCGAGCCGTCGATGTTGCCGATGAAATTCTGGGTGCCGATAAAGTCGTTGAACACGCTGTAGTAATAATCGAAATCGACGAACAGCTTGCTGGTGAGCTGGGCGCGGTAGCCGAGCTCGCCGCTGGACACTCGTTCGAGCCGAAGCTTGCCGCTGCTAAATTCGAAGGCCTTTAAATCAGCCTCGCGGCCGGGAGCCAGGATGCCGGGCAGTTCCCGCCTGAGCGTGGTGCGGTAGCCCTCGAAGCCCTGGCCCACGTTGCCGAGCAGAATAGCGCGGCCCACGTCGAGGCGGATGTACTGCTGGTCCTGCGTCGGGGCGCGAAAAGCCTGGCTGAAGCTGGCCCGGATGTTATGCTGCTTGTCGGCCCCGGCCGTGTACACGGCCGAGAAGCGGGGCGAAAACGCGGACCCGAAGTTCTGAAACTGGTCCAGACGCCCGGCGGCCGAGACCCGCAAATGGTCGTCAAACAACGCCTTGTTCACCTGCGCATACACCCCGTACTCGTAGTTGCGGATGCGGTCCGAGGTGGGGCTGTCCGAAAACAAGCTGCCATCTGAGCCGAGCAAATACTGCCGGTAGGCGCCGCCCACCACCAAATCGGCGATGTCGGACTTGAAGTTGTACTGCCCGCTGCCTTCGTTGAGAATCGAGCGGATAATGAGGCGCGCGCCGCGGCCAGGGGTCGGGTCGTGGATGATGCGGTCGCGGGCCTGGTTGAAAGACTCCGTGCCGGGCTGCAGAAACGGGGCACCGATATTGGCCGCATTACGAGCGGCGAGCGCGGCGGCCTCGGCGTCGCCCCCGTTGGGGCCGTTGAAGGTGGCGTTGTACACGGCCTGGTACGTGCCAAAATAGCGTTCGGCGTAGGTGCCGGGCCGGGTAGGACCGGTTGGTTGGTTGGGGTTTACGGGCACGAAGAAATTCGGCACAATCTGCGTTTGCAGGAAAGCCCCCAGAAAGCCCAGGTTGTAAGAGCCGTCGGTGGACGGGTCGCGGCTGCCGGAATAGTCCTGGGTAGAAAAGGCGCGCAAAAACCAGCCATTACCTTCCAATCGCAGGCGCTGCTGCTGAATTCCACTGTTCAAGAAGCGGTAGCGGCTGCCCGCCTGGTAGGTACTCGTGGTGCTGGCGTAGCGGTAGTCGAGCGTGGCTTTCACGCTGTTGCTGAGCTGGTAAGTCAGGCTAGGCATTATTTTCAGGGAGCGCGCTTTGTTGTCGCCCGCCACGAGCTCGGTTTCCGAGTAGCCCGGCAAGAACACCGTTTTACCGGCCAGCCGGTTGGGCGGTCCGCCGGGTACCAGCGGGGCCGCCGTAAACTGGTTACCGAGGTCGCCGTAGCGGTTCACCGCGTCGAAGCCGAAGTTCGAGCCGGCGGGGTTATTGTCCGGCTCGATGAGCGTCGAGGTCGCCTGCTGGTTGTCGGGCAGAAAATCATTGGCCTGGAAAATCCCGCCCGCGATTTTGAAGGCCAGGCGCTCGCCCAGCTTCACGGCGTAGCGCAGCTGCCCGTCGAGCAGGTTGCGGCTGCCCCCGCGCAGCCGCACGGTCAGGCCGGGGTCGGTGAGGGCATCGCGCGAGTTGGTAATGAGCACCCCGTTGAAGGCGTTCGCGCCGTAGAGCGCGGACGCCGGGCCGTGCAGGATTTCCACGCTGGCCACGTCGAGCACCGGCAGGCCGTTCAGGTTGCCGAAATTGATGCCCAGGCTCGGCAGCTGCGTATCGAGGTAGTCGGCGAGCTGGATGACGCGCTCCGACTTGGGAGAATTGAAGCCGCGGGTGCTGAAGCTGGCCGCAAGCATCGACGACGAGCTGAGGTCGAGGCCCTTGAAACGGGCCAGGCCTGCCACCAGGTCGGGGTCAGGAACCTGGCCGAGCTGACGCTGGTCCACTTTCTCCACCGTGGCCGGGGCCCGGCCGATGGTTTCGGCCTCGCGCGAGGCGGCCACCACTATCTGATTGAGCGCCGACGTGGGCCGCATGATGACTTCGAGGTTGTTATCGGGCTGGTTGAGCGTCAGCTCCAGCGTCTGGTAGCCCACGAACGAGACGAGCACCACCGCCGGGAAACTCGGCACTTTCACTATGAAACGACCCTCCTGGTTGGTGCTGCCGCCCAGCGTGGAGCCCTTGAGCAGAACGGTGGCCCCGGCCAGCGCCGTGCCCGACTCAGTCTGGACGGTGCCGGCCAGCGTGGGCTCGCTCTGCGCCCAGCCGCCGAAGGGCAGCAACAGACAAAACAGGACAAGAAAGTAACGAGTGCGCATAGAATCGACTTTAAGGTGAGGAAGAAGAACGAAAAAAACGGCCGCTAGCGCAGCCCGGCATCCGCGGCGCTGGAGCCGTGCATCACCACCACGAAGGGATAAGGAGCCTTGCCGGCCGCGAAATTGGCCGCCTGGCTGTAGAGCGTAACCGAGTAGTTGGGGCCCGAATACCGCTCGGCCTCGCACTGCGGGCAGGTAACCGGCTCATGCTTGAGGCCGGCGCGGCGCAGCTCGGCGCGCAGGGCACCAAAGCAGTCTTTACGGGTGGTTTTGTAAACCACGTCGTAATCCAAATCCTGGTTCGAGCGGCGCAATTCCAGGCGGGTGGGCAGGGCTTTCTCGCCTGCACTAGCCGAAGGCCCCTCCGCGAACAGCCAGTAGCTGGTGCCGGCGACGGCCCCCGCCGGGTGGGCCTCCCAGCCGGCGGCCGGTAGCTGCGCCTGAATGCCCGCTACGGTAGCGGGCTGGCCATCGGCGGTGGCTTGCGTGAGCAGGCTCAGCGGCAGGCACTGCCCACGGGCCGGCAACACTCCGCCTACCAGACCCAGGAACAGGACCAAGCTTAATACGCCCCCCAAACTTAGTTTAATCAGTAATCGCAAGGGTGAAAATCGAGTGAGGATTGGGCACTGAATTGACGGGGCAAAGCTACGGCTGTTTGCACTCGAAAAGCTGCAACTGTCCCAATTCAATGGTTGAGGTTTACCGGAATCCTGCTACTCCCCCTTCGGCGAGCGGTAGAACTGCTTCCTAAAAGTGGCCCCAACCCTGCGCCCGTAAGGGCACGGCCTGGCCTGATTTCAAGACCAGGTTAACCAAATCTGATTTCTCAGTCAAATGCCCGATTACTGTAATATCAGGATGATTTTTAATTTTGGCGTGGTCGGCCACGGGCAGCGTAAAGAGCAGCTCGTAGTCCTCGCCCCCGTTGAGAGCGCACATCACGGGGTCGAGGTTGAACTCGGCGGCGGCTTCGAGGGTGGGGTTGGCCAGGGGCAGGAACTCGCTGAATACCCGCGCCCCGGTGCCGCTGGCCGCGCACAGGTGCAGCACTTCCGAGGCCAGCCCGTCAGAGATATCAATCAGGCTGGTGGGGTGCGCGCCGAGCTCGCGCAGCTCGTGCACGAGGTCGAGGCGGGCTTCGGGCCGCAGCTGGCGCTGCACCACATAATTGTAGTTTTCGAGTTCGGGCTGGGTGTCGGGGTCAGCCAGGAAGGCTTGCTTTTCGCGCTCCAATACTTGCAGGCCCAGGTAGGCCGCGCCGAGGTCGCCGCTCACGCACAGAATATCGGTGGGCCGCCCGCCCGAGCGGCGCACCGCCCGCCCGGCGGGCACCTGCCCGACTACAGTGATGCTGATGACGAGCCCGCCGCGGCTGCTGGTAGTGTCGCCGCCCACCAAATCCACGCCGTAGGCGTCGCAGGCCAGACGTATGCCGGCGTACAGCTCCTCGACGGCCTCCACGGTGAAGCGCGGCGGCAGGCTCAGGGCCACCAGCAGCTGGGTAGGCAGGGCCAGCATGGCAGCGATATCGGACACGTTCACCGCCACGGCCTTGTAGCCGAGGTGGCGCAGGGGCGAAAACGAGAGGTCGAAATGCACGCCCTCGACCAGCATATCGGTGGACACGACCAGCTCCTGGCCGGCGGCCGGGGCCAGAATAGCCGCGTCGTCGCCGATGCCAAGTACCGTACTCGGTTGGGTTTGCGTCAGGCCCTGCCGCAGGCGGCTGATGAGGCCAAACTCGCCGAGCTGGGCCAAAGGAGTTAAATCAGCCATATTTCTTTAGATAAAAGTTGGAGGGAAGCGACAGGCTGAGCAAGCAGGGCCGCCAGAGTAAGCGGCCGCGTGGCTTCGGCAGACCTGGCTGCTGTGGTTGAGCCCAGCGGGAAACCGGCCGAAAAAAGCCAGTCTGCCGGGTACGCAAAAGTACGCCGGGCGGCAGGCTGACGGTAGCCCCCTACCTTCGCGGTCATCTCCACGCCCGTCCGGCTTTTTCCATGAAACCCTTACTCTACTCGTCGCTGCTGGCCCTGGCTGCACTCGGCAGCTGCCGCCCCGAAGCTGCCAAAACTACCAGCACGGCCGCCTCGCGGCCAGCCGACTCAACCAGCGCGGCAGCAGCCGCGCCGGCTGCGCTCACTTCTGCCCCCGTTTCGCCGGCCGCAGCCCGCGCCCAGCTCGCCGCCCTGCGCGACTCGGCCGCCGCGGCCTGGCAGCAGCTGCAGGCCAGCGACGACGGTAAGCTTGCCACCATGCGCCAGGTGCTGCAGGCGCTGAGTCAGCGCCCTGGCGTGCCCCGCGCCGCCCTGGCCCAGCTGCGCCGCGCAACCGGCCGCCTGCGCGCCCAACGCTACGACCGCCGCTCGATGGCCGACGCGGGGCGCATCGATGCCTACGACGCGGCCCAAGACTCGGTGCTGCACCGCTTCTATCCGCTGGCCGCGCCGCTGGGCAAGGCCCCCACCGAGGCGCTCGGCCGGCAGGTCGAAGCCATCCGGAGCGCCGACAACGAGCTGGTGGGCTACCGCGCCCGCTATGACCGCGCCGCCAAAGCCTACAACGCCTACCTGGCCGCCCAGCAGGCTGCCCTGGGTACCCAGGAAGCTTCCTTGCCTTTGTTTGAGGTGAAGTAAGCAAACCCAGCAGTCAAACCGGCCGCGGCCCGCCGCCTGAGCGGGTTCGCCCGGCCGGGCTAGTTGGGTGATTCGCTGGCTAACACATCTCCTGGAGATTTGGCAATTTGCGCGGTCGGTGCTACCTTAGCAGTCGCACTTAAAGCGGAATTCACTTTCCTGTGCTTGCTCGTCGCCCGTAAACCTCACCCCCTAGCCCCCTCTCCAAAAGAGAGGGGGGACTAGTTTCTAGTCCTAGACATCTAGCAACTAGTAAGTTAGGCTCTAAAACTAGTCCCCCCTCTCTTTTGGAGAGGGG
>JANXNW010000055.1 GCA_025353905.1 Hymenobacter sp. | reverse complement strand
GAATATTCGCGAGGTGCCGGGGCGCATGGTCGTGGTGGGCGGCGGGGTGATTGGGCTGGAATTAGCGTCCGTTTACGCCCGGCTCGGCACGAAAGTGAGCATCGTCGAATTCACCGACAGCATCATCCCGACCATGGACCGGAGCCTGGGCAAGGAGCTGAAGCGGGTGCTGGGCAAAATCGGCATCGAGTTTTTCATGAGCCACAAAGTAACCGGGGCCACCCGCGCCGGCGACCTGGTAACGGTAACGGCCATGAACCCAAAGAACGAGGAAGTGAAGTTCGAGGGCGACTACTGCCTGGTGGCCGTGGGCCGCTCGCCCTACACGGCGGGCCTGAACCTGGCGGCGGCCGGCGTGGAAATGGAAGAGCGCGGACGCATCAAAGTCGATGCGCACCTGCGCACCAATGTGCCGAACATCTATGCCATCGGCGACGTGGTGCGCGGGGCCATGCTGGCCCACAAAGCCGAGGAAGAAGGCGTGTTCGTGGCCGAAATCCTCGCCGGCCAGAAGCCGCACATCAACTACCTGCTCATTCCGGGCGTTGTCTATACCTGGCCCGAAGTGGCCGGCGTGGGCTACACCGAGGAGCAGCTTAAGGAAGCCGGCCGGGCCTATAAAACCGGCTCATTCCCTTTTAAGGCAAGTGGTAGGGCCCGCGCCAGCATGGACACCGACGGCTTCGTGAAGGTGCTGGCAGACAAAGCCACCGACGAAATCCTGGGCGTCCACATGATTGGCCCGCGCATCGCCGACCTCATCGCCGAAGCCGTCGTGGCGATGGAGTTCCGCGCCTCGGCCGAAGACGTGGCCCGCATGAGCCACGCTCACCCCACGTATGCCGAGGCCATGAAGGAGGCGTGCCTGGCGGCGACGGAGAACCGGGCATTGCATATGTAAATAATCTCAGTTTGTCCGTAACAAGATGGTAGGCTCGCGGGGTACTCTACCCGTACCAATCACTCGCCACCATGACCAAACAAGACCACATCATTCATTGGAAAGAAACGGCCGAGGAGGATTGGCTGGCTTCACAGGACTTGTTCCAGACCAAGCGATATTTGTTGTGCTTATTTATCGCACATCTGACAATAGAGAAGCTGAGTAAAGCTCATTGGGTACAAGATAATGTGGACGACCACCCGCCACGCACCCATAATATTCTGAAACTTTGGGCGGCGACCAATCTTCGGCCTTCCTCAGCTCAGGAACTAACTGCCTCCGAGCTAAACACTTTTCAATTAGAAGGTCGTTATCAAGACTTTCAGCGCATAGCTGCTCAGCGGGCAACCCAGGTTTTTACCCGCTCTCTGTTAAATGACACCGAACAACTACGAGCATGGTTACTCAGTACGCTGCCCTAGCCGAAGCCACCCAATTCGTAGAAGAATTGCGCCAGTCGGGCATTGACGTGCGACGGGCCATTCTCTTCGGCTCCTACGCCCGCAATGAGCAGCGTCAATGGTCCGACATTGACCTGGCACTGGTAGGAGACTCTTTCACTGGCTTCCGGGCGGAGGACGTTCGGCTGTTCGTCCCCTCCCTGGTCAAGCATGTGGACATCGAACCCCACACGTTCTCGCCCGCGCAATTCACCGATTGGAACCCGTTTGTGCAGGAAATCAAGCGCACGGGCATCGTCGTAGGCGAGTGGGAGCCGGCTTAGTTTTTTAGCACGGTCTTTAGCTCCACGAGGCGCAACTGACTGTCGAGGCCGATGAACTCGCGCATCATCGCGGCGTGGCCCGCCCCGACGAGCACCATCGCCCGCTCGCCGCTGCTGCCCAGCGTCTTCTGCACCAGCGAATACATGTATAGGTTGCGGCGGTACCACTCCGAAACCAGGTAGGCACCGGCAAAATTGTCGGTGCGGCCCGCCCGGTTGAGAATGTCGAGGTAGAGCTGCTTGTTTTCCGTCAGGTTGGCTGGGAGGTTAAAATCCAGCATAAGCGCGGGGAGCGAGTACGTGGCCAGCTTCTGGTTGGTGCTGGTTTCGATGCGCTTGAACATCGCGTCCATCTTTAGCAGCAGCGGCTGCTGGCCGGCTTGCTGCATGGCTTGCTTCACGCTGTCGAAGGGAAAACTGGTTTGCCCGTAGTCGAGCGCGTACATGCGGGGAGCCTTTGCTTTTTTGCCGGCCCGAAAAGCCAGCTGGACGATTTCGTTTTTCAGGTAATAGTTGGCCTGCCGCTTCGAATACCTGGTGGCGATGTAGCGCGCGTAATCGGGGCCGAGGTAGGCCTGGTAGAGCGAGTCCAGCGCGGGCTGCTCGTTGTAGGGCCACTCCACGAATAGCTTGGTGGGCTTGAAAGCCGCTATTTTGGTGGCCATCGCGTCCAGCTCCGCCTGGGCTTTCGGGGCCAGGATATCGAAGTCCTTGAACTTGGCGACATCGGCTCCGGGGTTGTGGAAGTGAAAGGTGCCGACCAGCAGCACCTCACTGGGCTTGCTGGGCTGGCCAGACTTGCCGGGCTGGCCAGACTTGGTTTGGGTAAAGCCCGGCTGAATGGCGGCCGCGACGAGCAGCAGAAGCAAGAGGAGCTGTTTCATCGGAGGAAGCAAAAAGATAAGTCCGGCCGCGAAGCTACCAGGTTTCAGCACTGCTTGATTCGGCGCGGCTGGGCCGGCACCTACCCGACCAGTTCCCGCCTTCAGCGCTTACCGTCCCGCGCCCCGGCCAGCCCGGCCGTGAGCAGCGCTTTCAGCTCGGCGTGAGTGCATTGCAGCGTGTTGGCCGACAAGAAGACGGGCGAGCCGTAGCTGCTCAGGTTGGTGGCCAGCATTCGGCGCTTGAACGCGTTGGGCTGCCGGGCGATGAAGGCGGCGGGGTCGCGCAGATGCACCACCACGAAGCGCTGGCCCATGAGCGAGAGTTCATCCACGCCCGTTACTTCAGTCCAGGGCAGCAGGCCGGCGGCCAGCCCGCTTGAATTGTCCACGAAGCCCTCGGGGCCAACGACGAGGCCCGGCGCAGAGTCGAGCAGCTTCCGGCCGATATAAAACCCAAACAACCCGAACAGGACGATGCCCGCCACGCCCACCAGCCGCACGAATCGCTCGTCGCGCACGAATGGGTTGTCGCGAAATGTGGCCGGGGAAACCGCCAGGAAAGCTCCTCCAACAACAAGAATCAGGCAGCCCAGGGCCAGCAGCAGCAGCTTGCGCTTGCTCAGGGCGATGGTGGTGGTGGGAACGACGGCAGGCGGCATAAGACACTAAAAAGGCAGCAAGGAGCAATAATACCGGGCGGGCAAACTTACCACTCTCCTCAGCGTACCAGCCCCGTGGGGCCTGCCCGACAAGCCATTGATTGGCCCGAAGCTTGGGCGGCGGGTCCGGCCAACTACAGCAGGGCGGGCTAGGGCGGGCTCAGCCCTCGAAAACAAGCAGAAAGCAGACTGGGCTGCGCCTCGGGCGGCATCCGTCTGCTTTTGCGGTCGCTTTACCAGCAAGTCCGCTCATTGCTGCCGCATCAGGGCCTGAATCTCGGGTTGGCGGGTTTGGAGCTGCCGGTAGGTGGCGGGGCCCAGAATCTGGCGCAGCTGCTGGCCGGAGCTGACGTTGATGCGGCGCTGGGCGGCGCTCAACTCGGCTGAGCCGGCCGGAAATTGCTGGGCGGCAGCGTTGGCCTCGGCTACGGTGGCGTTCAGCACCTGCCGCACCCGGGTGGTTTGGTCGGGGCGCAGGCGCAATACGGTGGCCATGGCACCGGCCAGGTCGCGGGCGGCGGTGGGCGGCGTCACTACGGGCGGCGGGGCCTCCACGACCGGTACCGGCGCGGGGCGGTTTCGGTGAAACACCGAGCACCCGGCCAGCAAACCGACCAGCAGCATCAGCCCTAAAGAACGAGAAGCAGGCATAGCAATGACCGGCGGGAAGCAGCACGAAGCAGCTGGGAGGTGATGTACGCGTATTTTCACAAAGCGGCAGTAAGCCTTACAACGAAGTGCTCCTCCGTTTTATTTGTGGCTCAGGCCGCCACCGCCGCCCGCGCCACCGCCGGCAGGCTAGCCTTAATGCCCTGGGCCGTGTAGTGGGCCAGGGCCATGATGGTGAGCATGGGGTTCACGCCGCTGCAGGCCGGAAAAGCCGAGCCGTCGGCCACGTAGAGGCCGCGTACTTCCACGGTTTCGCCGTCGGGGCGCACGGGGTGGGTGGCGGCCTGCCCGCCCAGGCGGCAGGTGCTCATCTGGTGGGCCGAGTAGAGGCCGAAGCGGTTGGGCTGCCAGCTCAGCGTGGGCAGGGCTGCCAGCAGCGCGGGGTTTTCGAGGCGGCCGTCTTTGGCGCGCAGCGTGGGCAGGGTGCCGTGGGGCAAGTACACGGTGTGCGCGCCGGCCGCGACGTGGATTTCGGCCGCCGCCCGCACGCCTTCGAGCATGTTTTGGCGGTCGAATTTCGAGAGCTGATAATCGACAAGCGGCGCGCCGTGCTTGTCGATATGCACCCGGCCGCCGTCGCGGTCGCGGGTGAGCACGATGAACGAGCCGAGGTGGTCGGCCGCATCGAGCATCTCGCGGTGCTGCGCCCCCGACACCCAGGGCAGCACCATGGCCAGCAAGCCGGGGTGGGGGGGCGGGGTTTCGAGCTTGGCGCCGAAGTTGGTGCCGTGCAGGCGCGTAAACGAGTCGTTCACGATGCTCATGCTCGGGCCGTGCCAGGAGTGCATGGCGTGGGCGTAGCGGGCGGCCACGGCCACGGTGGGGTGCAGGTGCAGGTGCTGGCCCAGGTGCGGATGCCGCAGCCCCGAGCGCAAGAGCAGCGCCGGCGTCTGGATGGCGCCGCCCGCCACCACCACCCGCTCGGCGCGCACCGTCACGCGCACCGGCGGGCTGCCATCGGCCGGGGTGTACGTGGCTTCGGCCCCGGTGGCGCGGCCGTTTTCGATGGTCACGCGCGCCACCCGCGTGTCGGCCAGCAGGCGCGCGCCGTGGGCGGCGGCCATCGGCAAATACGTGTTTAGTGTGCCTTGTTTATGGCCGTGCGCGTCGCCCAGCGTCGAGTAGCCCAGCGCCCGAAAGTGCTCATCGGACTCATCCAGGCCCTTTTCGTTGCGCGGAATCAGCTTCGTGGCCTGCCCCAGCCGGGCCGAGCCGTCGAGCAGGGCCTGGTTCTGGCCGTTGTGGCGGGTGTAGTCGGTGTTCACGCTCATGGCCGCGCTCACCGCGTCGAGGCTGTCCCGGAACTCAGCGCTCACGAACTGGGACGCGTCGTGCTCGGTGGCCCATTCCTGGAGCACGTAGTCGGGGGTGCGAAACGCGCCGGCCCAGTTCACGGTGGTGCCGCCGCCCAGGCAGGCCCCGGCCAGAATGCCGATACTGCCATCGCGGGTGCCGAGCGTGCCGCGCGCGTCGTAGAGCGCGCCGAGCATGTCCACTTCGCGCTGCGAAAAATCAGTGCCGTGGAAGTACGGGCCGGCTTCGAGCACGAGCACGTCGTGGCCGGCGGCGGCCAGCTCGCCGGCCACGACGCCGCCGCCCGCCCCGGAGCCAATCACGAGCACCTCGCAGGTGTAGGTGACGTCCGCGCGCGGCGTGAGGGGCCGCAAGGGCCGGTCGGTTTCGGCCGCTCCCGCCGGGCTGGGGCCGGGGTAGCCCAGCGATTGCCAGGCCGGGTTGAGCGCGCCATTGACGGGCGAATTACCATAATATAGAAACACGCACAGCTTACGCAGCGCGTGAAAGCCCTTGCGCAGCGGCGCCAGCCGCGACGCGCCCCAACTTTGCAGCAGCCGCTCGCGCTCGGCCGCGCTCAGGCGCGCGAACGGCCGCCACGGCCCGGCCCAGGTCAGGCCCACGAACGGCTTTTCCAGCAAATCGAGCAGTTGCCCAAACTCGGCCTGCGCCCCCAGCGGCTGCGCCTGAATGGCGGCGGCGAGCTTGTCCACGTCCACGAGCGCCGAGCCGGCCAGCGCGCCCGCCCCCGGCCCCGCCGGAATAAACGTGTCGGCCAGGGCGCGGAGCGTAGCGGTGCGGGTGAGCGTGAGGGTGAACATAGCGTTTCTTATTTCTTGTTTCTTTAGGACTTACGCACTCGCTGGTATAAGTGCGGGAATGAGCGGATTTTGCAGGAGTTGGCGCAGGTAAGGGGTCCACTGTTGCTGGTGAGCCTGATACACCGTTTGCGCGGATTGGAGAGCGAATTGGCGCAACGACACC
>JANXNW010000009.1 GCA_025353905.1 Hymenobacter sp. | reverse complement strand
GGTAAGGCGCCGGTGTCGGCTTGCCAGTCGTGGCGCGGGTCGGGCACGGCCTCGTCGAGCCGCCAGACGAAGGCGATGCGGCCTTTTTCTTGCTCCGGGTCGCGCACGTAGAGAAAGCAGCGGTCGGCGCGCACCTCGGGGCCTATCAGGTCGAGGGCGGCTTGCAAGCGGGCATCGGGCGGGGCGGCGGCGGCGGCGGCGAGGGCGGCCCGGAGGGTTTCGAGGTTCAGCATGACGTTTTTTTCACCGCAGACGGCGCAGAGGTTTACGCAGAAGGAACGCGGAGGTCGTTCATCCAGTCGAAAATTAATTCTTCGATGATGCGCGCGCCGGCGGTGTTTAGGTGCAGGTTGTCGGTGAGGAAGCGGCAGCCGTTGCGGGCGGCAAGCTGGTCCCAGCTTTGGCGCAGCACGTAACGGCGCAGCAGGCCCAGGCGCACGAGCGCCGTCGTTTGCTCGTACCGAACGCGGGGCCGGCCCGGCCGAACGCGCAGCTCGGCTATCATTTGCTCGCGCAGAGGCAAGTACTCCACGCCTTCGCGCGCGGCTAGCTGCTTGATTAGCTGACTGTACTGCGCCGCGCGGCGGTTGGCCTCGTGGGTCAGGTCTTCGCTGATGGGCGGCAACGAGAGCAGGGCCAGCCGGGCTGGGGTTTCGCGGCGCAGGCGCCGCACGATGGCCGTCAGGTTGGCCTCGAACGTAGCGACCGAAGGCGGCTCGGGCCCGCGCAGCTTGCCCAGGCGACGATATTGGCGCAGGTTGGCCGCGCTCAGCGTAGCATTCACGTCGTTCGAGCCGATGAGCAGGGTAATGACCGTGGGTTGGGCCCGAATCACGTCGTCGAGCCGCGCGAGCAGGGTTTCGGTGAGGTCGGCGTTGAGGCCCGCGTTGAATACCTGCCAGCCGCGTTGAGGCGATGGCCCAGCCAGACGCGCGGCCAGCGGCCCGACGTAGCCAGCGCTCATGTTACCATGGGTGAGCGAGTCGCCGACGCAGACCAGCCGGCGCTGGTCGGGCGGGGTGGGCAGCAGCGGCGGGCGCGGGTAGCGCGGGTCGGGGCGCATCAGCCAGCGCTCGGCCCAGGCGTTGAGGGCCAGCCCGGCCCCGGTGGCGGCGGCCAGGCCGGCGAGTATCGGAAAGAGCATAGGACGTGGGGCGTGGTTTTAGGACGTAAGTTCCCGCAGAGGTTCGCGGAGGTTTACGCAAAGGTTCGCAGAGCCCAAACAGCCCTACCTTGCCCTGCCCAAGTTAGCACCAAGCACCAAAGACCTCATGCCCGAAACTGTTTTCATCACCGGCGCGGCGCAAGGTATCGGGCGGCACCTGGCCGGGGCGTTCTACCGGCGCGGCTGGCAGGTGGTGGCCACCGACCGCGACGAGCCGGCCCTGCTCGCGGCTACGGCCACTTTCGAGCCGGCCCGCTGCCTGGCCCTGGCCCACGACGTGACCAGCCCCGCCGCCTGGGACGCGGCCCTGACTGCCGCGCTGGCTCGCTTCGGCGCGCTCGACGTGCTCGTGAACAACGCCGGCGTAGTCGCCCCCGAGTTCGGCACCGCGCTGAGCGTGGCCGCCATCGACGCGCAAGTCGATGTCAACCTGAAAGGCGTGCTCTACGGGTCGCGGTTGGCCGCGCAACTATTTAGCGGTCAGAACCGGGGGCATCTGATAAACATCGCTTCGCTGGCCGGGGTGGCTCCTATCCACGGCTTGCCCATCTACAGTGCCACTAAGTACGCGGTGCGCGGCTTCACGCTGGCCGTAGCCTGGGAACTGGCCCGCAGCGGGGTGCGCGTCTCGGTCATCTGCCCCGATTTGGTGAACACGAATATGCTCACCCAGCAGCTCGACTTCCCGGCCGCCGCGCTCAGCTTCTCCGGCCCCGCCGCGCTGGCCGTGCAGGACGTCGAGCACGCCGTATTCGAGCGGGCACTGGGCCGGGGCGAAGTCGAGATTCTGCTGCCCGGCTCACGTGGCGCGCTGGCCAAGCTCGGCAACCTCTGGCCCCGCCTGGGCCGCTTGCTCACCGGTCGCCTGGTGGCCCAGGGCGAACGCGAGCGCCTTCGGCAATTAACAGTGAGCAATGAACAGTGAGCAATGAGCAATGAGCAATGAACAATAAACAGTGAGCAATGAACAATGAACAATGAGCAATTCGGAACAGACCCCAAGTAGTCAAAACTGAATTGCTCATTGCTCATTGCTCATTGAAAAAACCCGCCGATAGACCGGGCCGCGCAGGGCAAACTGGGCCCAGAGCGCGGGCCGAATCAGCCAATCGAGCCAGACGCGGCCGGTGCTGAAGGTGATGTCTTCGACGATGACGCTGCCGCCGCCGGGGGCGGGCTGAATCAGGTGGCGGTGGCGCCACTGGCGCAGCGGGGCGGGCAGGCGGGTGCCTTCGTCCACGAAGTACAGGGTGCCGTCGGGCAGCGCGCCGTGGGCCGTGATGAGCGAGGTCCAGCGCGGGCGGGCCACGAGCGCGTTGAGTTCAATCTCCACCACGTCGCCGGTTTGGGAGCCGTCGTAGCGCAGCAGCTTCAGCTTCGGAAAGGGCGGGGCCAGGGCCAGAAACAAGCTTTTGGTGAAGCCAGCCAGCACCTGGGCCGGCGGCTGGGCCACCGCGAAACGAAGAAAGAGCTGCATACGGAGCGCAAGGTCGGACGCGCCGCGCCGCCACGCCCGACTTTGCCGAACTTGCCGCCTCATTCGGCAGTTGGCTGCCACGGTACCGGTAGCGCGCCAACCCGCCCCCGCTGCCGTATAGACCAGCCGGCTCACCCGCCTGAACCCCCGGCCCGACGCCAGGTTGTTGCCCTACTGCCCCACACTCCGCGCCCGCCCGATTTTATACTCTCATGGAAGACTACGCGGCCAAAATGGCGCTCAAGCCCGACGCGACGCTGCGCGAGTACGTGCGCGACCACGCCCAGTACCGCGAAGGAGCCGTGCTGGCTGCCCTGGCCGAGCTGCGCGCCCGCGGCCAGCCCGCCGCCGAAGAAGCCACCCTGCGCCCCCAGCTCGAAGCCGCGCTGGCCGCCGCCACGAGCGCACCTGCTGCCGACCGCCCCGACGCAATCGGCCCGACTACGGAAGACGACCAGCCGGTACTCTACACGCCGGGCGTTATCGTGCTGTTCTCGGTGCTTTTCCCGACCCTCCCCATCGGAGCTGTGCTGCTGGCCCTCAACCTGCGGCGCGTGGGCCGGGGGCGCGTCATCTGGGGGCTGGCCGCGTTCGTGGTGGCCTACCTGGCGGCCGAGTACTGGCTGCTGAACTACCTCCGGCTCCGGGGCTACGCCCTGAATCCGTGGCTGGTATCGGTGCTCAACCTGCCCGCTATTCTCACTTACGTGCTCTGGTTCTGGCCGCGCTTCGTGGGCACCTATCAGTTTCGGCCGCGCGGCTGGCTGGGGCCGCTGCTGCTGGCTTGGGGGCTGCTGATGGGCCTGGGACTGTTGGCGCGCTACGTGGTGGCGCACGTGCCGGCGGCGGCGCAATTGCTTAGGTAGTTCGTTGTTTGTTGTCTGTTGTTTATTGTTGCTCGTTTGGCGCTGTCTGGATGCTCTTGCTGAATTAATCAACAACCAACAATCAGCAACAAACAAAAAACAACCAATCACCCCTTAAACTGGCAGAGCACCGTTTCGCCGCCTTTCACTTTCTGGCCGAGCTGCACTTTCACGTCCGCATCGAGCGGCACGAACACGTCCACGCGCGAGCCGAATTTGATGAAGCCGAACTCCTCGCCCTGGCTTACTTCGTCGCCCTCGTTCACGTACCACACGATGCGGCGGGCCATGGCCCCGGCAATCTGCCGAAACAGCACTAGCGGGCCGGCATCACTCTCGACGACAACCGTCGTGCGCTCGTTCTGCGTCGAGCTTTTGGGGTGCCAGGCCAGCAGGTATTTGCCGGGGTGATATTTGAAATACTTCACCATGCCCGACACCGGGTTGCGGGTGATGTGCACGTTGATGGGCGACATGAACACCGAAATCTGCCGGCGCGCGTCTTGGAAATACTCGGTTTCCTGCACTTCCTCAATCACGACGACCTTGCCGTCGGCCGGAGCCAGCAGCAGGTCTTCGTGGGTGAGCAGCTTGCGGTACGGGGAGCGGAAAAACTGGAGCAGCGTGAGAAACACCACCACCGACACGCCCGCAAATACGCGGTTGAAGGCCACGTTTACCCCGTTGTAGTGACTCAGCAGCAGGTTCAGCGCCAGCAGCACGAGCAGCGTAACGAACAGAATACGACGACCTTCTTTGTGTACCTTAACCATTAATCGCAGATTTTGCAGAAAGCTCGTTTGATATTGGAAGCTCGCCGGGTGTTGGATTTAATCGCAGATTTTGCGGATTACTCGTTTGATGTTGGAAGCTCGTCAAGTGTTGGATTTAATCGCAGATTTTGCAGACAGCTCTTGGGGTGTTGGAAGCTCGTCAAGTGTTGGATTCAAACGTAAGCACTCGTCCGAGCAAGCGCTCTACCCCAGAATCAGGTGTGACAAGACTAAGTTCGATGGGGACCATTTGGTTGTCATCCACCCTGCGTTTGAATCCAACACTTGACGAGCTTCCAACACCCCAAGAGCTGTCTGCAAAATCTGCGATTTAAAATCTGCGATTTAGTAGCCCCCCCGGTACTTGTACGTCTGGGCGACTTTGTCAATGGCCACCACATAAGCCGCGATGCGCATCGGAATGTTGTACTGCTGGCTCGTGGCGTAGACTTTCTCGAACGCGTCGTTCATGATGCGGTCGGCGCGGTCAGTCACCATGTCGAGGCTCCACTTGAAGCCCTGCTTGTTCTGCACCCACTCGAAGTAGCTCACCGTGACACCGCCCGAATTGGCCAGGATATCGGGCACGACGAGGATACCTTTCTGGTTGATAATCGGGTCGGCGGAGGCCGAAGTCGGGCCGTTGGCACCTTCCACGATGAGGCGGGCCTGGATATCGTGGGCATTGTGCTCGGTGATAACGTCCTCAACGGCGGCCGGCACGATGACATCCACCTTGGAGGTGAGCAGCTTGTTCGGGTCCATGGGGTCGGCACCGGCGAAGCCTTCGAGGCGGCCGTTGTGGGCATTTTTGTAGGCCACAGCCTCGTCGATGTTGATGCCGTTCTCGTTCCAGTACGCGCCCGAAATATCGGACACGCCCTTCACCTTCAAGCCCTTATCAAACAAAAGCTTGGCGGCCCACGAGCCCACGTTGCCGAAGCCCTGCACGGCCACCGATGTTTCCTCGGGCTGCATACCGAGTTTGGCCAGCGCGGCCAGGCACGACACCATCACGCCGCGGCCGGTGGCCTCGGTGCGGCCCAGCGAGCCGCCCATGACAAGGGGCTTGCCCGTGACGACGGCCGAGGCCGTCTGGCCCACGGTTTTCGAGTATTCGTCCATTATCCAGGCCATCTCGCGCGGGCCGGTACCCATGTCGGGGGCCGGAATGTCGCGGTCGGGTCCGAAGACGTCCTTCATCGAGACGGTGTAGGCGCGGGTCAGGCGCTCGAGCTCGCCGACGCTCATCCGAGTCGGGTCGCAAATGATGCCGCCCTTGGCCCCACCGTAGGGAATATCCACCACGGCGCACTTCCAAGTCATCCACGCGGCCAGGGCTTTCACCTCGTCGAGGCTCACATTGTGGTCGTAGCGAATGCCGCCCTTGCTGGGCCCGAGAATCGTGTTGTGCACCACCCGGTAGCCCTCGAACACGTCGACCTTACCGTCGTCCATCATCACCGCCAAATGCACGATAACCTGCTTGTCGGGTGCCTTGAGCACCTCGTACGTGGTGTCGTCCAGGCCCAGAATCTCCGCCGCGATGTTGAAGCGCGACATCATGGACTCAAGCGGGTTTTCGGTGTTAGCAACCCGCGGGGCGGGCTCTTTGTAAACGGTGGTGGCGGCCATGAGCGAAGTTGAAGGGAAGAAATGGGTGGGAGATGAGGCGGTGGGCGACCTTACGAAAAAGCCCGGCAAAGGTATTGGCTGGGGAAGTGACGGGGGGAAGAGGTAAAACGTCCGTCATTGCGAGCGCAGCGAAGCAATCGCACCTGTTCAGCCCGTTGTTCAGCTCATCAGACGCGCTCAACAGGTGCGATTGCTTCGCTGCGCTCGCAATGACCGACCGTTTACTCACCTAAAAAAGCGCTTGCAGCAGCGCCAGCACGGGCAGCACCAGCAAAAACGCGTCGAACCTATCGAGCAGGCCGCCGTGGCCGGGCAGAAACGAGCCGGAATCCTTGACACCGGCGCTGCGCTTGAGCATACTTTCGGCCAAATCGCCGAGCGGGCCGAAGACGGCCACCACGCCGGCTGCCACCAGGCGGTGCGCCAGCGGCACGGCCGGCAGCAGCCAGCCCGCTACCACCCAGCCGGCGAACAGGGCCAATACCAGCCCGCCGGCCCAGCCTTCCCAGGTTTTGCCGGGCGAGATATTGGGGGCCAGCTTGCGCCGCCCAAACAGCCGACCCGCGATGTAGCCGCCCGTATCGGCCCCCCAAATCAGCAAAATAAACGCGAACACGTAGCGCGGCTGGAACTCCGGCCCGTGGAAAGCGAGCGTATTGAGCAGGCTCATGGGCAGGCTCACGTAGAACAAGCCGGCCAGTGTGGCGGCCAGATTCAGAAAGGGTTGCCCGTGATTGGGCCAGCGAATGATTTCGCGGATGAGCAGGGCCGTCATCAGCCCGGCGCTGAACACGAGCCAGAGGTAGCCCGTGTTTTGCAGGCCCGCCATGAGCTTGGCCCAGGCATCGGCCATGGCCGGCAATTTGGGCAGCGCCAGCGGGGGCGGATAAAACGTCCAGCTCGTGGGCCAGCCGAAGCGGCGGGCGTAGTAGAGGTAGCCCGTGAAGCAGTGCATCCAGACGAATATCAGCCCGCCCGCGATGCCCCCCAGCCAGCTTGCCGGCCGCTGCCCGCTCGCCCGCATCACGCGGTAGAACTCCTTGAGCATGATGGCCGACACGCCCCCGAAAAACAGCCCGAACGACACCGGCCCACCCCAGGTGCAACCCGCCAGCCCGGCTCCCGCGATGGTCCCCCAAATGATGCGCAAGCGCAGGTTGCTGGACTGTGGGGCGGACGTAGCAGGCGCGGGAGTAGGGTCAGGAGTCAAAGCGGGGCAAAAGTAGAGCCGGCGGGCCGGGGCGGAGCTGCTGCTGGGGCTGCCGGCCGCAGCTGCCGCCGCAGACCCAGCAGCAGCCCCGCCCCAAGCGCGGCCGAGACGATGACCGCTGGCCAGGGCAGCGGGGCGGCCGAGTCGGGGTTGAGCACGGCCGGCACCGCCCGGTGCTGCACCACGTAGAGCAGCACCAGCTGCAGGGCGTTATTGGTGAAGTGGGCCGCCATCGGCAGCAAAATGTTACCACTCCATTCGTACAGATATCCCAGCAGCAAGCCCAGCAGCAGACGCGGCACGAAACCGAAAAACTGGAAATGCACGGCCGAAAAAATGGCTGCCGCCAGCCACACGCCCACCGTGCGCGAGCCGGTCCAGCGCACCAGGTTACGCTGCACCACGCCCCGAAACACCAGCTCTTCGGCCACGGCCGGCACCACGGCGACGACCAGCAAGGCCACCAGCAGATGTAACAAGTCGGGGAAATTAGTCAGGAATTTCGTGAGCACGATAAGCTCGTCTTCTTTGGCGCGCGCCCACAACTCGAAGCCCGCCGCCCAGGCCGGGAAGCGCGCGCCCGCGTTCCAGCTCGCCACCACCGACAGGGCGGGCACGAGCACGATAATCAGCCCGCCCGCCGCCGCCGGCCACCACGCCGCGCCCAGCGGCCGGGGGTTGAAATACGCTGCCCAGCGCTGCCGCAGCAGCCGTGGCAGCACGGCCGCGCCCGCGCCCAGCCCGGCCATACTCAGGCCCTGCACCAGCATGAGCGCCACCCAGCCGTGAGGCACCGCCCCCGACGCATTCGAGAGCTGCCCAAACTGCTCCACGCTCAGGCCCAACCCGCCAACAATCAGCCCCAGCGCCAGCAGGCTGGCCAGGCACAGGCCCGCCAGGCCCAGGCCCACGAGCAGCAGCAGCTGCAAAACCGGGTGCGGGGCGGAAACGGGCGGGTTATTCATCAACGGGGAAACAAGGTAGGTTAAGGGGGCGTAAATTTGCGGCGTAAATTGTTAGCGCGGTGCGGGCGTTGTCATGCTGAGCTTGCCGAAGCATCTCGCTTGGTGCAGTAAAATCAACGGCTAACAATGAAGCGGGCGAGATGCTTCGGCAAGCTCAGCATGACAACGCCCGCGCCTGCCGTCCTCCCAAGCTACCCGACCATGCCCAGCATCCGCCACATCCAGCTCCCCGATTTCCCGCTGCTGCTCGCCCCGATGGAGGACGTTTCGGACCCGCCCTTCCGGGCCGTGTGCAAAGTGAACGGCGCGGATTTGATGTACACCGAGTTCATTTCGAGCGAGGGCCTGATTCGGGCCGCCGCCAAGAGCCGCCAGAAGCTCGACGTGTTCGACTACGAGCGGCCCATTGGCATTCAGCTCTTTGGCTCCGACGTGGCCACGATGGGCGAGTGCGCGGCCATCAGCACCGAGGCCGGCCCGGATTTGATTGACATCAACTACGGCTGCCCCGTCAAGCAGGTGGCCCTGCGCGGGGCGGGCGCGGCGCTGCTGCGCGACATTCCGAAGATGGTAGCCATGACCGCGGCCGTGGTGCGCAACACGCCCTTGCCCGTGACGGTAAAAACCCGCCTGGGTTGGGACGACGACACCCGCAACGTGGAGGAAGTAGCCGAGCGTCTGCAAGATGTCGGCATCGAGGCGCTTACCGTGCACGGTCGCACCCGCGTGCAGCTCTACAAGGGCGAGGCGGATTGGCGGCTGATTGCTAAAATCAAGGAAAACCCACGCATCCGCATCCCGATTTTCGGCAACGGCGACATCGACTCGCCCGAAAAAGCCGCCCGCTACCGCGACGAGTACGGTGTGGACGGCATCATGATTGGGCGCGCGGCCATCGGCTACCCCTGGATTTTTCGGGAAGTGAAGCACTATTTGGCCACCGGCCAGAAGCTCGCCCCGCCCACGCTTGACGAGCGCGTGGCCATGTGCCGGCTGCACTTCGAGAAGAGCCTGAGTTGGAAAGGCCCCAAAGCCGGCATCTTCGAGATGCGCCGCCACTACGCCCACTACTTCCGCGGCCTGGAAGGGGCTAAAAACTGGCGCGCCCGCCTCGTGGGGGCCGAAGTCGGCGAGGAGGTGTTTGGCATTCTGGAAGAAATCGCTGTGAGCGAAGCCGTGCTCGTGGGGTAAGCTACCGTTTTACATTCAGTTTATATTTGAGATATGGAAGTCATTGAAATCCACACCCAGGCCGAGAACGGCCACGTCAGCTTCGACCTGCCGGCCGGTCACGAAGCGTTGGTGAATGCCCGCTTGCGGGTACTGGTGGCGGCAGAAGACAGCCTGCCCGCATCGTCCAAGCCGGTAGGCACGACTGACTGGGCAGCATTGGAGGCGATAATGACGGAAGTAGTAAAGCTCAATCCGTACCGCGACATCACCGACCCGGTGCAGTGGCAGCGCGAGCTGCGGGCTAATGACGAAAAGCACTACGACCGATAGCTGCATTACTTAGAAAGCCGGTCTTAATATTTATCCATCATGCGCCACTACGCCGCCGAATTTGAAACAACCGCTGAGAACGGCATTATTCGCCTGCCCGCTGATTTTCCGGAGCTGGCCAACGCGGCCGTAAGGGTGCTGGTACTCAGTGCCGAACCCACCCGCGAGTTAGCCGAAGCCGCCGCGTTAGCCCAGAAGCAGGCTCGGCGCGAGCGTTTGGCTGCCGCGTTTGAGGAGCTGCGAAAAGTGAGTGCGTTTCGGGATATCAGTGACCCCGTACAGTGGCAACGCGACCTGCACGACGAATGGGAACGCCCGCTTCCCGGCCGCCCATGAGCACGACCCGCTTGCTGCTGGATAGCAACATCCTGATTCTGGCCGCCAACGGTCAGGTCAGCGCGGACGCTATTTTTGACCAATACGATGAGATGCTAGTGTCGGTCATCAGCGAGGTGGAGGCCCTCGGTTACGCGGCCATATCACCTGCGGAGGAGTTGGCTATCCGGCAAGCGCTGGCTACCATGCAAATTTTGCCCTTTACCGCTGCCGAAGCCCACTACGCCATTGGCTACCGCAAAACCCGGCCGGTCATGAAATTCCCCGACGCGGCCATCTTAGCCACGGCCCGCGCCGCCGGGGCCGACTTGCTCACCCAGAATACGAAAGAATTCATCGACCGCGACCCGGCCGTGCGGGTGCTCGCGGTGCAGGATTTGTAGGCGGCGCTCTTCGTGTAAAGGCTGTTTCCATCAGGTATTCCACTACTTTTCGTGCTTCGCCACCTCGTGAAAAAACCCGCTCTTGTTCTTTCCTTGGCCTTCGCGGCCGCCGTCAGCGCCTGCCAGCAGCAGCCGAAGGAGCCGGAGTGGATTACGGGGGCCGGCTCCGGGGGCGCGACCCGCGACACAGTGCGCAACGGCCGCTCGTATCGCCACTACCAGGGCAGCTGGTTCCCGATTTACGCCGGCCTGATTAGCCCCGGCCTCTTCCGGGGGGGCAGCGCCCAGGAAATCGGTCGCCCCGGCTACGTGCCCGGCCGCGTCAGCGGCAGCAGCATCGGCCGGAGCAGCGGCATTCGCTCCGGAGGCTTCGGCTCGTCGGCCCACAGCTCATTTGGTAGCTGATGCAGCGCCATGTCATCAGCCCGCGCCCCGATTTGGCGGCCCGCTTGCAGGAGCGCGGCATGCTCTACCACGAAGGATATTACACCGAAACCAGCGCTTACCAGCTCACGACCGCCGAGGTGGACGGCCTCGAAGCCGCTACCAACGAGCTGTTCGAGATGTGCCTGAGCGTGGTGAGGCACGTCATCGCGCACGAGCTGTGGGAAGAGTTCTGCATCCCGCGCGCCCACGCCGAGCTGATTAAGCGGAGCTGGCGCGAGGACGACGTGTCGCTCTACGGCCGCTTCGACCTCGGCTACGACAGCCGCACGGGCGACATCAAGCTGCTCGAATTCAACGCCGACACGCCCACGGCGTTGCTCGAAGCGGCCGTCGTGCAGTACGACTGGTTGCTGAGCACCGGCCGGCCCGACCAGTGGAACAGCCTGCACGAGCGCCTGGTGAGCCACCTGCGCGCCTGCCGGGCCGACTTGTCGGCCGAGGCCGCTGGCGGACCAGACCTGCACCTGGCCTGCGCCCGCGACTCGGCCGAGGACTACATGACCGTGGCTTACCTGGCCGAGTGCGCCCGGCAGGCGGGCTACACTACGCGGCTGCTCTACGTGGACGAAATCAGCGTGGACAGTCACCAGGGTAACCGCTTCTGCGCGCCCGACGGGCAGCCCATCCGCCACCTGTTCAAGCTCTACCCCTGGGAATGGCTGCTGCGCGAGGAGTTCGCCGAGTACCTGGCGCCCAACTACGAAACGACCACCTGGATAGAGCCGCCCTACAAGTCCCTGCTCGCCAACAAGATGCTGCTGGTGTATTTGTGGAAGCTGTTTCCGGGCCACCGGCTGCTGCTCGAAAGCCACTACGTGCCGGCCACCGACCCCGGCGCTTACGCTGGCGCGTGGTGCCGCAAGCCCGTGCTCGGCCGCGAGGGGCAGAACACGAGCATCGTCGAAGACGGGCAGGTGCTCGAAGCACGCGAGGGCGAGTACGGCGCGGAAGGGTTTGTGCTCCAGCGGTTCTTTCCCATCGAAACCTTTGACGGCTGGCTGCCGGTGCTCGGGGCCTGGGTGGTGGCGGGCGAGGCCGCCGGCCTGGGCATCCGCGAGCAGCACGAGAGTTTGATTACGGACAACCTCGCCCACTTCGCCCCGCACTGGTTTTCTTGAGAAGTATTAGGCGCGGCCGCTTTCCCGCAGAGGTTCGCGGAGGTAGGCGCGGAGGTTCGCAGAGGCTGAGTCAGAACCTCTGCGAACCTCCGCGCCAGCCTCCGCGAACCTCTGCGGGAAAGCGGTACTGTTAGCCGACCAGAAGCCTCGCCGTAACGAGGCCGCCCGCTTTCGCGTAGCCCAGCTTAGACAAAGCAACCCACACAGCAACCCCGCTAATCACTAACCACTTATTAAATGTCTTCTTCCTTCGCTTTCGGCATGATTGGCCTCGGCACGATGGGCCGCAACCTGCTGCTCAACATGGCCGACCACGGTTTCGCCGTCGCCGGCTACGACAAAAACCAGAAGCAGGTGGACCTGCTCGGTCAGGAAGGCGCGGGCAAGCCCGTGGCCGGCTTCACCGACCCGGCCGCGTTCGTGCAGAGCATCCGCGCGCCGCGGGCCATCATGCTGCTCGTGCCGGCCGGGGCCATCGTGGACAGCGTGATTGCCGAGATGCAGCCGCTGCTGAGCCCCGGTGATATTCTGATTGACGGCGGCAACTCGCACTTCACCGACACCGAGCGACGGGCCACGGCACTCGAAGCGGCCGGGCTGCACTTCTTCGGCATGGGCGTGAGCGGCGGCGAGGAAGGCGCGCGCTTTGGGCCAAGCATGATGCCGGGCGGCGACCGCGAAGCCTACAAAACCATGCAGCCCGTGTTCGAGGCCATCGCGGCCAAGGTCGATGGCGCGCCCTGCGTGGCCTACATGGGGCCGGGCGCGGCGGGCCACTTCGTCAAGATGGTCCACAACGGCATCGAATACGGCCTGATGCAGCTCATCGCCGAAACCTACGGGCTGCTCAAAACCGGGCTGGGGCTGGACAACGCCGCCATTCAGGCCGTGTTCGCGGGCTGGAACGCGGGCCGGCTTCAGTGCTTCCTGCTCGATATTACGAAGGATATTTTTGAGTTTAAAAACCCCGGCACCGACCACCTGCTGCTCGACGACATCAAGGACGAAGCGCGCTCGAAGGGCACCGGCAAGTGGACGTCACAAGTGGCAATGGACTTGCAAAGCCCCATTCCTACGATTGACGCGGCCGTGGCCTCGCGCGACTTGTCGAAGTACAAGGCCCTGCGCGAGCAGCTCGCCGGGCTGTATCCATCGGGCAACCAAACGCTGCCCGGCGAGCGCGCCGCGCTGCTGGCCCAGCTGGAGCAGGCGCTGTATTTCAGCATGATAGCGACCTATGCCCAGGGAATACACCTGCTGGCGCAGGCTTCGGCTGAGTTTAAATACGACCTGCACCTGGCCACCATCGCCCGCATCTGGCGCGGGGGCTGCATTATCCGCTCGGCGTTTCTGAACGACATTTTCCGCGCCTTCGAGCAAGATGAAAACCTGGCCCACCTGCTGCTCGACCCGCATGTGGCCGAGCTGACGCGCGGGGCCGCGCCCGGCGCGCGGGCCACGGTGGGCGCGGCCGTAGCGGCCGGCCTGCCCGTGCCGGCCTTCGCCGCCGCCCTGAGCTACTTCGATGCCTTCCGCACGGCCCGCTCGTCGGCCAACCTGATTCAGGCCCAGCGCGACTACTTCGGGGCGCACACCTACGAGCTGATTGGGCAGCCGGGCGTGTTTCATACCCAGTGGACGGGTTTGCGCGATAAGGTGGAAGCCCCGGCCGGGGTCGTGGTGAACCAGACGCCCGCCACGCCGCCAGTGGCCGAAACCAAAGAGTCCTAACGCGCACCTGCTGCTTGCTTTCTCATGGATGCTACGCTCAAAAACCAGCCAACCGTTTTCGTCATCTTCGGCGGCACCGGCGACCTGAACGCCCGCAAGCTCGGGCCGGCCTTGTATAATCTG
>JANXNW010000050.1 GCA_025353905.1 Hymenobacter sp. | reverse complement strand
CTACCGCAAGCCCTGGCCCTGGCACCCGCGCCGCTTCTGGTTCTGGCTGACGCGGCCGCTGCGGGGGTAACTTTCCCCATCCTTTCCGCCCCGCCATGCCCTCGTCCGTCGTTTCCATCCCGCGCCCGTGCCGGCAGAGCCGGGCCGTGCTCACGCCCACCGAAGCCGGCTACCACTGCGCGGCCTGCGCCACCGAAGTTGTGGACTTCACCCGCTTGAGCGAGACCGATATTCTGGCCTACCTAGCGGCGCGGCCGGGGCAACGGGTGTGTGCGGTGCTCGCTGCCCCGGCCGCGGCCTGGCCCCCAAAGCGCCCGCGCGGTCTTCGGCGCTGGCTGCTGGGGCTGGCCGCACTACTGGGCTTGTCGAGGGCACCAGCCGCGGGCCTGCCGCCTCAGCAAGCCCCGACCAAAGCCACGCTGCGGGGCCGGGTAGCGCTAGGTGCCCCCCTCACCATTCGGGGGGTGGTGCTCGACGACGAGTACGACCGGCCGCTGGCCGGAGCCTACGTGTTCGTGCACGGCACCAAGTACGGGGCCGTGACGAATGAGCGGGGCGAGTTCGTCCTTTCCTTCGCCGCCGATTGGAGGCCGGCGCGCGGCGGCACGGTGCAGCTGGATGTGTCGGCCGGCCACTTCGAGTTCGTGCCCCAGGCCGTAGCCGTAACGCTGGCCGAAGCGCGGCACGGGGCGGCGCTGCTTGTGCGGCTGCTGTCTCGGCCCGGCCGGGGGCAAATAGTGGGAAAGGTGAAGCTGGTAAAGCCGCCCGTGCCGCCGCCCGGCTCGGCTAAAACCGGTCATTAAACCCAAACTTTTCGGCCCGCGAAACCCTTAGAGCCGGGTATGACCCGACTGTTTTCGCCCCGGCCATTTATCTGGCTGCTGGCCGGCCTGCTCGCCGGCTGCGCCTCGCTCAAGCCCACGCCCACCACCCGCTTCAACCCGACCGCCACCCGCGCCGAGCTGCCCCATGAAGAAGCTCCGCACCCCCAGAACTCGCTCGAATGGTGGTACGTGACCGGCCACCTGCGCGACGAGGCCAGCGGCGAGCAGTTCGGGATTGAATACGTGTTTTTTCACTTCAACCTGAAAGACGGCAAGCAGGACTGGCAGATGGTGAACGTCGCCCTGACTGACCCCCAGGGCCAGCGCTTTAACTACGATTACAAGCTGCGCCGCCTGCCGCGCCTGCTGCCCGACTCGCTGCCGTTGCGGCTGCGCGAGCACAAAGCCGGCAAGACCTGGGCTTTTGACGGGCAGGAAGGGAAATATCAGCTGCAAGCCGCTTTTACCGGCGAAGCCAACGCCGCCTACGCCCTCGACCTGACGACCACGCCCACCCGGCCGGCGGTGCTGCACGGCGGCGGCACGGGCTACGAAAACTACGGGGCCGGCATCATGGCCGGCTACTACTCGTATCCGCGCCTGGCCACGACGGGTACGCTGCTGGTGGCCGGCAAAACGCACCAGGTGCGCGGCGAGCTCTGGTACGACCGGCAATGGAACTGCGCGGCCGTCGTGAACAAGGACACCGGCTGGGACTGGCTCAGCCTGCAGCTCGACGCGCCGCAGCAGGAGCTCATGCTGTACTCGCTCAACAACCGCCGCACCGGCGAGCAGCTGCGCGGCGGCACCCAGTCAGGGGCCGCCCAGGCCAGCGCCCACCTGGCCGCAGCGGACTTCCAGCTCACGCCCCTCACCTACTGGACCAGCCCGAAATCCAAGAAAAAATACCCCGCCACCTGGCGCGTGCAGGTGCCCGGCCAGGGCTACGACCTAACGGTCGAGCCGCTCGTGCCCCAGCAGGAGCTGAGCCTGCGCTTCTTCCACGCCTTCACCCTGCACTACTGGGAGGGCATGTGCCGGGTAACGGGCACCCAAAATGGCCAGCCGGTAACGGGCAAGGCGTATGTGGAGATAACGAATAGGTGAGTCAATTATCAATGAACAATGAGCAGTGAACAATGCCTATCAGCTCCATTCGGCAATTGTTCATTGATAATTGATAATTGTCAAAAAAATGCCCCCGCCAGCAGCGCCGCCCCCACTATCGCCACGCCGGGCACCCGCTCCCAGAGCAGCAGCAGAAACGTGGCGGCTACTAGCAGCGGGTTCAGGGGCAGGCCGTGCAACAGGGCCAGGGGGCGGTCGGGCAGCGGGTGGTAGAGCAGCAGCGCGGCGGCGAAGACCAGGCCGGCGCTCACCGCGTTGATGCCTTCGAGCGAGGCTTGCACGACGCGGTACTGGCGCAGGCCGTCCCAGAAGCGGATGACGAAGAAGATGAGGAAGGTGCCAGGCAGGAAAATACCCACCGCGCCCACCAGCGCGCCCAGCAGCTGCGGCCCCGCGCCGCCAGCCGGCCGCATGGACAAGGCCCCGACGTAAGCGGCGAACGAGAAATTCGGCCCCGGCAGGGCCTGCACTAGCCCCAGGCCCGACAAAAACTCGGGAGCCGTGAGGTAGTGCTTGTATTCGACAAACTCGGCGAAAAGCAGCGGGGCTAGCACCTGCCCGCCCCCGAAAACGAGCGAGCCGTTGCGGTAAAAGTTCTCGAACAGGCGCACCGGCAGTAGGCGCGTGTAGTGGCCCAGCACGGCCGCCCCCACGAACACGCCCAGCCACAGCGCCCCGTTGGCCCACTCCACCCGGATGGGTTTTTTCTCCAGCACTTTGGCGTGGCGCCGGTAGCGGAGCGCCGTTATCAGCCCGCCCAGCACGAGCAGCGCCGGCAGCACGCCCGGCAATTGAAAAAAATACGCCACGATGGCCGCCACCACCAGCAAGGCCACCGACGTCTTGGTGTGAATGACCTTCGCCGCGATTTTATACGCTGAATAGGCCACGAAACCCACCGCCACGGGCTGCACGAACTGCACCAGCCGCAGCGCGGCCGCGTTGTCGAAACGGCTCAGCAGCAGCGCCGCCCCGGTCATAATGAGCACGGCCGGCGTTATCCAGACCAGCAGGGTCAAATACGCTAGGTTGGGGCCGCCGAGGCGGAAGCCGATGGCCGTAATGGTTTGGGTGGAGGTGGGGCCGGGCAGCAGCGCGCCCAGGGCTTGCAGCTCCAGCAGCTCGGCGGCCGTCAGGTAGCGGCGCTTATCCACTAGCAGCCGGAAAAACATGGCCAAATGCGCCTGCGGCCCGCCGAAAGCCGACACGGCCAGCCCCGCCACGTCGCGCAGAAACACCAGGTTGCGGCGGTGGCGCATCTGCCGGCCGGCCCGGCGCAAGGGGATGGGGGCGGGCTGAGACATGAGGCTTTGAGACATGAGACTCTGAGATATACGACGGGGGACTTTGTGAATGAGCGCCCAGCGTCTCATAGTCTCATGTCCCGAAGTCTCATATCTCACCTCTCAAAGTCTCACCTCCCAACAATTACTTCTTCTTCAACCCCAGCTCAATCAGCCGCTCGTTCAAAAACTCGCCGGCCGTGATGTCGGCCTCCTTTTTCGGGTTGTCGGGTGTGACGCAGTGCGCGAGCGCGGCCAGGCTCATCTCCGAGCGCGGGTGCATGAAGAAGGGGATGCTGAAGCGGGAGGTGTTCATTTTCTCGCGGGCCGGGTTCACTACGCGGTGAATGGTGGACTTGAGCACCCCGTTGGTGAGGCGCTGGAGCATGTCGCCCACGTTCACCACAATCTGGTCGGGCAGGGCCGTAATGGCAATCCACTGGCCGTCGCGGCGCAACACCTGCAAGCCGTCGGCGCTCGCACCCATGAGCAGCGTAATCAGGTTGATGTCGCCGTGCTCGGCGGCGCGCACGGCGTCGGCGGGCACGGCATCGGGGTTTTCGATGGGAAAATAATGGATGGGCCGCAGAATGGAATTGCCGTGGCGCACCTTGTCGTCGAAATAATTCTCGGGCAATTCCAGAAACAGGGCGATGGCGCGCAGCACGTCCTGGCCGGCGGTTTCGAGGGTGCGGTAGGCTTTCATCGTGCTTTGCTCGAAGCGCGGCACTTCCTGGGGCCAGATGTTGGCCGGGTACTCGTGGCGCACCGGGTCGGTTTCATCGAGCACTTCCTGCCCGACGTGGTAGAATTCCTTTAAATCGCCGGTGTTGCGGCCCTTGGCGTGCTCCTTGCCCTTGCCAATGTAGCCGCGCTGGCCGGCCAACTCGGGCACCTCGTACGCCTGCTTGGTAGCGTCTTCGAGCTGGAAAAACTGCTGCACGTCGGCGTACAGGTCTTTGGTTTGCGCCTCGCTCAGGCCGTGGTTTTTGAGAGCCACGAAGCCGATACTTTGGTAAGCTTCGCCGAGGGCTTGCACGAAAGCGGCCTTGCGGGCGGGGTCGCCGGAGCGGAAATCGGCCAGGTCGAGCGAGGGAATGTGGTCGGGCAGTTGGTCAGCCATAACGAAGAGAAAATGAGCGAATGGACGAGTTTGTACGTAAGGCGAAGATACGGCCCAACGGCCGGTGGTAAAATGACTGCCGGCAGCCGGTTGTTTTCATTTGGGAGGACGAGCAAAACGAAATAAGCTTTCCTTTGCACCCTCGGCGCTGTTTTCCCTACGAGGCTCGTCTCGGCAACGTTAGCGACATTCGCTGCCCGCCATGCTGCTTTTTCTGCCAATGACAACCGAAAATAACTGATAACCAGCGACCAAAACTCATCTGTAAAACCCTTTTTTTATGAATCTTCCCTCCTCTTTTGGCCGCGTCCCGCTAGTCCTCACGGCCCTAACCCTGTTGGGTGCGTGCAGCGCCTCGCAGCAAACTACCGAATCCACGACGCCGCCCGCTGACCGCACCGTGGCGACCGGCGGCAGCGCCGCCCGCAACACCGCCGCCGGCCAGGCCCAAACCAAAAACGGCCTCACGCTGACGCCTTTCAACGACTCGCCCAAATTCCCCACGGCCCAGATGCAGCTGCTGAGTCCGCCCGCCGGCTCCACGGTGGCCAGCGGCGAGGTGCCGTTCTCGTACCAGATTACCAACTTCGCCCTCACCAAAATGACCGGCGGCCAGCACATGGCCGAGATGGCCAACTCGATGAAAGGCCAGCACATCCACAATATCGTGGACGACCAGCCCTACTCAGCTCACTACGACCTGCAATTCAAAAAGCCCATCGCCGACGGCCAGCACGTAGTACTAAGCTTCCTCTCGCGCTCGTATCACGAGAGCCTCAAGCACCTGGGCGCGTATGACTTGCGCGTTATCACGGTGGGCACGCCGCCCAGCGGCACGCCGCCGCTGGCCTTCGACACGAAAGCGCCGCACCTCTTCTACAGCCGCCCCAAAGACACCTACGCCGGGGCCGACGCGAAGAAAATCATGCTCGACTTTTACCTGGTGAACACCACCCTGGCCGCCGACGGCAACAAGGTGCGCGCCACCATCAACGGCACCGAGTTCATGCTCGACCAGTGGCTGCCCTACCAGATGGAGGGCCTGCCCGCCGGCACGGCCACCATCAAGCTGGAGCTGATTGACGCCGCCGGCCAACTCGTGCCGGGGCCCTACAACTCAGTGACGCGCTCCATCACGGTGCAGCCGTAACACCAAGCCCTGGCTGCCACCGGAGGGGTGCACGCAAGGGCAATAATCCTTTCGTTCACCCCTCCGGTGGCAGCTGGGGCTTGGTGTTACAAACTCTCCCGCACCAGCGTCTGCACGGCCGCCGACTCATAATCCGCCTCGGTTTCAATCAATGGCATCACGCGCTGCATGATGGCTTCCTGGCGCTGCCCGGCGGCCCAGGCTTCGGCGTACGACGTGTCGGGCGAGAACGTGACGCGCGAGTAGAGCGGCACCCATTGGCCCGGAAACTGGGCGGCGATTTTGCTCTCGATGCGCTTTTGGAGCAGAAAGCGCGGGTCGGCCACGCGGTCGCGCATCTCCACGAAGTTGTAGAGCGCGAGGTCGGCCATGGCGTCGGTGTTGGGCTTGCGCTGGCGCGCGAATTCGGCCATGACGTGCGCCCAATCGGCCTCGCCGTGCTGCGCTAGCAGCTGGTTGAGCACGGTGCAGTCCTCGAAGCCCGCGTTCATGCCCTGCCCGTAGAAAGGCACGATGGCGTGGGCCGCGTCGCCGAGCAGCAGCACCGTGTCGTGATAGACCCAGGGCCAGCAGCGAATCGTGACGAGCGAACCGGTGGGGTGGTCGAAAAACTCTTCCGTGAGCTGCGGCATGAGCGGCACCGCATCGGGGAAGGTGGCCTGAAAAAACGTGGCTACGTCGGTCGGCGCTCGCAGGGCCGCGAAGGAGTTGTCGCCCTCGTAAGGAAAAAACAGCGTCGCATTAAATGAGCCATCCAGGTTGGGCAGCGCAATCATCAGGAAATTGCCGCGCGGCCAGATGTGGAGCGCGTTTTTCTCTAGCTGCCAGCTTCCATCCGGCCCCGCCGCGATGGTCAGCTCCTTGTAGCCATATTCTAAATATTGCTGCGAATAGTCGGTGCGGTCGGTGCGCTGCAAGGCCGCCCGCACGGCCGAAAACGCCCCATCGGCCCCGAACAGCCGCTCGTAGGGCACGTCGTGCTCTTCGCCCGTGGCGGCATCTTGCAGGTGCAGGCGGCGGCCAGGCAAATCGAGGCGGGTGAGCTTCTGCCCGAAGCTGATGCGCACGTTCGGCGCGGCCTCGGCCAAATCGAGCAGGGCGCAGTTCAGGCTGCCCCGATTGACGGAGTAAATGGCCTGATTATCCTGCCCGTAGGGTTGAAAGGTCAGGTTGCTCTGCCCGTCGTGCATCACGCGCCGATACATCGGAATACCGACCTGCCGAATGTCGTCGGCCACGCCCACGCCGGCCAGCGCCTTCCAGCCCCGGTCGCTCAGGGCCAGGTTGATGCTGCGGCCCCCGGCCAGCCCTTGCTTGCGCGGGTCGGCCAACCGCTCGAACACCTGTACCGGGTGCCCCCGCCGGGCCAGGTATAGCGTCAGCAGCGAGCCGACGAGGCCAGCCCCCATGACAATTTCTTTCGCGGTGGGCGGAGTTGGGGCGGAGTTTGTTTGCATAAATTTTAAATTAGCGCAGGTCGGCCAGGTGATAAGAGGCCCAGTATGCTGTAACAGGTCCTTTGCCGTCATGCCTGACCCTCCACCACTTTTCTTCAGGAAAATGTACTTCCACGCCTACCTTATCGTAGCGTCTGGGGTAGACTACATCTACGGCCAGCAGGCGGGCTAGCTTACGAACCTGCCTAGGTAGGGAATCATCTAGCGGCTCGTCACGCAGCTCATCTATTTCCAGCAAAAGCCCAGGCAATGCGGCGGTGCTGTCTGGGTGGGCCGCCCACACCGAGAGCTTTACCGAGCCAGCCCCCAACCGCCGGGCCTGTTGCCGAAAGGCCGCCTCGTGCTGATGCGTCAGGGCCACCTCAGGCGCTAAGTCAAGTCGCACGCTACGAGCGGCCAGCCAAGCGGCTAACCCGGCGGACAACCCGATGGCCAGGAGCCAGAGCCATTTTCTTCTCATCTGGTCAGCGCGTTAAAACCACGCCGCCGCTAGCCGCATCAGCTCCTCCAGCCCCGCCGCGTCGTCGGCATCGAAATCGTTGAGCGCGTCGCTGTCCACGTCGAGCACGGCCACGACTTGCCCCGCCTTAAACACGGGCACCACGATTTCGGACTTGGAAGCCGCGCTGCACGCGATGTGACCCGGAAAGGCTTCCACGTCGGGCACGAGCGCCGTGCGGGCTTCGGCCCAGGCCGTGCCGCACACGCCGCGCCCGCGCCGGATGCGTGTGCAGGCCACCGGCCCCTGGAACGGCCCCAGCACCAGCTCGTCGCCCTTCACCACGTAAAACCCGACCCAGAAAAACCCGAACGCCTCGCGCAGCGCGGCCACCGTGTTGGCTAGGTTGGCCGTCTGGTCCGGCTCGCCGGCCGTGAGCGCGGCCACTTGCGGGTGCAGCTCGGCGTAGCGGGCGGCGCGCGGCAGGTTGGGCGTGAGGATGAGGGTTTCGGACACGGTGTTAATAGTTAATTCTGGTAGGTCATTGCGAGCGCAGCGAAGCAATCGCATCTGTTAACTGATGTTACGCAGCCATTTTGTTCAGCGCGTGGTGCATGGCTTTGAGTCCGCGCAAATAAAGTTGTGCTTTGAGGCGAAAATGACCGATGCCTGATTGCCGGGTTATCTTCTCTAACTTGATGTAAGCCAGAATGG
>JANXNW010000314.1 GCA_025353905.1 Hymenobacter sp. | reverse complement strand
GGATAGCCCCACCAGCAATGGTGGCTTTAGCCCGGGTGTTCACCTCTTCCCATTCCGAACAGAGTCGTTAAGCCCCGGTGCGCCTATGGTACTGCCTTCACCGGTGGGAGAGTCGGTCGCCGCCAATTTTATTATTAGGAGTATCCAAGTCCTCCGCAGGAGCCGCGCTTTTACCAGCGTAGTACTTGCGGGGGGCTTTTTTGTTTAGGACAATTAGCTCACTTACCATGTGGGTAGCGTTCCGCTTGATGGGTACTCTTGTCTGAATAGTTGGGGTTTATCCTGACAACTTCGTTAGCGCAATATGCGGTTCATATATCCGGGTTTTTTGTGGGCACTGCTGGCGCTGGGAATACCCGTGCTTATTCACCTACTGCAATTGCGACGGCCGCAACGAGTGCGATTTACCAACACGGGTTTTATCCGGGAGGTGGAACTGACGACCGTTCGACGGCGGCGTGTAGAGGAGCTGTTGGTTCTGTTGGCGAGGATAGTAGGGTTAGCTTTTTTAGTATTCGCTTTCTGCCAGCCATTCATCCCGGATTCAGCTAACTCAAGTGCGGTCAGGGCCAATCGGGTGGAGGTATTGGTAGATAACTCGGGTAGTATGCAGGCGACAGGAGCCACTCAGCCGCAATTGCTGACGGAGGCCGTAACAGGCGCAACGACGCTGGTGAAGGGTTACGGAACCAGTGTGGATTTTGTACTTACCGGACGGCGCAAGGCAGCTTCAGGCGGCGCGGCTTCGGCAGAAGAGTTGAGCCAGCTGCAAGCGGGACGGCGGCCAGTGGGTTGGGGAGCCGTGAGCCGGGCAGCTTCGACTGGTTTGTCGGCCTTGCCGCTGTATGTATTCAGTGACTTTCAGCGAAGCGAGGCGAACGTTGCCGCGTTAAAGCAGTTGGCGAAGCGGTCCGTGGTGCTGGTGCCCGTGACGGGGCTGCCGGTGGCTAACGTTTACGTAGACAGCGTGTGGCTGAACGATGCCTTCGTGCGGGTGCGGGCCAACGTGGGGCTGCACGTGCGCTTGCGCAATGGGGGAAGCAAATCCGTAGCGGACTGTCCGGTGAAAGTGCTGCTGGATGGTCGGCAAGCGGCTACGCTGCAAGTGAATATCGCGGCTGGGCAAGCGATGGAGACAACCGTGCAGGTGCAGCTGCCGGACGACAAGCTGGCGCTGGGTCGGGTGGAGCTGGGCGACGCGCCGGTGACTTTCGACAACACGTTTTATTTTACCTTGCGACCGGCTGCCACTATCCGCGTGGTGGAAGTAAGCGCGGAGCCAGTAGCACGGGCGGCTTACGAACGGGAGTCGTTGTTTCAATATTCATTCGGGCGGCCGGAGCGCGTGGATTACGCGGCGTTGCAGCGGGCAAATTTGGTGTTGCTGCGTGAGGTGCCGCGGGTGGAGGCGAACTTGCGCGAGGCGCTGGCGGGCGTGGTGCGGCGCGGGGGCAGCGTGGTGGTGGTGCCGCCGGGACGGGGTGCGGACCAGGCTTCCTACCAAACGCTGCTACGGGCGCTGGGTGCCAGCGAGGCCCGATGGGAGCCGACGACGGCCACCGGACTGGTGCGACAGGAAGTAGCGCTGCCCAATCCGCGCGACCCGTTTTTTCGGGATGTATTCGGGGTGCAGCCGCGGCAGGTAGCCTTGCCGCAAGTGGGGCCGGTGCTGCGGCCGGGCAGTGGCGGGACGGACATTCTGCGCTTGCGCGATGGCGATGCCTTTTTGACCTCTTACGGCAGCGGACGCGGCCGGTGTTACGTGTTTGCGGCCCCGTTCGCGCCGGAGTATTCGGATTTCGTGGGCCACGCGCTATTCGTGCCTGTGTTATACCGTTTGGCGATGAGCAGCTCACGCGCCGACCAGCTGCCGGCCTACCGGCTGTCAGCGGGCGCGCTTACGCTGACGGTGCCACTGGATGCCGGAGCTGCTGATGCCGCAAGTGCGAGCGCGGAGGCTGCGCCCTACCGTCTGACGCGCGACAGCCTGAGCTTCATTCCGAGCCAGCGGCGGCTGGGTGACGAGTTGCGGCTCGAAGTGCCGGCTGGGCTGGACGCGCCCGGTTTTTATGAGTTGCGGCGCGGCAATAAAGTGCTGACTACATTGGCCCTCAATGCCGACAAGCGTGAATCGGAACTGGCGGCTTACTCGGTGGCGGAGTTACGACGGCTGGTTGGCCCCAACGTGCGGGTGCTCGACGCAAACGCCCGGCCGGAGACGCTGGCCCAACTGGGGGCGGGGCAAAGCGGTACGCCGCTCTGGCGCTACTGCCTGTTGCTGGCGCTTGCGGCGCTGCTGGCTGAGGGGCTGCTGTTGCGGTTTGGGTCGGCGCGGCGGACGGTGGCGGCTCCGGTGGCGCAAGTGGCCTGAGAAGCTGTTTGATTTTAGTAAGATACGAGACGTAAGACACGAGACTTTTCTCGGCGAGCGTCTGACGAGAAATCTTATGCCTCGTGTCTAACGTCTCATGTCTTACTAAACTCAACCTGTTTCTCAGAAACCCGGCCCCGGAGAAACCGAAGTGGCGCAGGATTTGGGAGCAGCGACGTTTTTTTCAGGCGGCGTTGCGGCGAATTCGGGCTGCTGACTTCTCTGAGCGCCGCGTGGTTGTCCGCGCGCCGGACTGGCCCGCAAAGGTCGGCGCGCGCCGCGCTCGCACGGCAAACCTCCGCCCAGTGGTGCGGTTAAGGCCAGCACCGCTGGCGGGCGGTCGAAGCTGGGGCGGGCACGATGCCGGCCGGCGCGGCTCTTCACTCAGTGCTTTTCCCATTTTTTAGTCGTCATGCTGCCCAAATTCGCGCCCCCGCGCTCCTTTCACGCTGAGCTGAAGCGCCGCACCACGGCCTATTTTGCGGCGACCGGCACCGCTCCTACCGGCAACGGCGCGCTGCTGCGCAAGGCTATTTTGCTGGTGGGCAGCCTGGTGGCGCTCTACACGCACCTCGTCTTTTTTACGCCGCCCCTGGGCTGGGCGCTGGCCGAGTGTGTGCTGCTGGGCGGCGTACTGGCCGGCATCGGCTTCAACGTGATGCACGACGGGGCCCACGGCAGCTTCAGCCGCCACCACTGGCTCAACCGCTGCGCCGCGTTCACGCTCAACGTGTGCGGTGGCAGCGTGTACATGTGGGAGGCCAAGCACAACGGCATCCACCACATGTACACCAACATCGCCGGCCTCGACGACGACCTCGACATCCGGCCCTGGATGCGCCTCACCCCCGACCAGCCCCACCACCGCGCCCACCGCTTTCAGCACCTGTATTTCTGGTTTTTCTACGGGCTGCTCTACATCTCCTGGATTTTTATCACCGACTACCAGAAGTATTTCACCCGCCGCATCGGCCCCGTGGCCCTGCGCCCGATGAGCCGCCCCGACCACCTCATTTTCTGGGGCTTCAAGCTGCTGAACCTGGTGCTCTACGTGGGCCTGCCGGTGTATTGCGTCGGCTGGGGTGGCTGGGCGCTGGGCTTCGGCCTGACCGGAGCCGTGGCGGGCTTCGTGCTGAGCATCGTCTTTCAGCTGGCCCACACCGTCGAGCAGGCGGCCTTTCCGGTGCCCGCCGCCGACACCCGGCAGCTCGCCGACGAGTGGGCCATCCACCAGCTGCGCACCACGGCCAACTTCGCCACTCATAACCGCGTCATCAGCTGGCTGGTGGGCGGGCTGAATTTCCAGGTCGAGCACCACCTGTTTCCCAAAATCTCGCACGTTCACTACCCCGCCCTGAGCCGCATCATCCGCCAGACCTGCCAGGAATTCGACCTGCCCTACCAGGAATACCCCCGGATGCGCACCGCCGTCGCTTCGCACGTGGCCTTGCTGCGCCAGCTGGGCCGGGCCCGGCCCCAACCCGCGCTGGTAGCTTAACTTTGCTCCCACTGGCTGCTTCACGCGGCTAATACGGGCCTATAGCTCAATTGGTTAGAGCAACTGACTCATAATCAGTAGGTCGCTGGTTCGATTCCAGCTGGGCCCACAAATACGCCCCGTAAGCAGCTAATTAATAGTTGATTACGGGGCGTAGTTGTTTCTTGCGGGACACGTTGCGGGACAAAACTTTGCGTCTGCTCACAAATGAGGGTAAAATTTTCCGGCTTGCTGGTCAAAAAGGAATTTGTCCCCGACGCGGCTTGCCTTTGCCTCCAGCGCGAGCAACCGCGCATACCAACGGGTGGGCCGGCCCCGGTAGTGGGTTTTGCGGCCCTTCGCGTAGGCTCCCGTGTAGGCAGCATCTAACTTTTTCTCCATCCGCAGCGGGGCCACCAGACACCGCAGCCTCTCGGGTTGCAGCTGCGAATCGTAGTACAGCCGTTGCGACTTGTAGGCCAGGCGGTGCGCAAATACGCCGTTGTCTCGCAGGTACAGCACCGTCGCCGCCCGCCCCGACACCGGGCAGCGCATCCGGTAGCGGCCGGCGCGGTGGGCATGGCCGGGCAGGTTGCTGGGCAGCGGTTCCAGCTCAATCCGGTAATCGTAGTTGGTGGTGTCGGCGTGAGTGTACTTCACCCGCAGGTACGTCTCATCATCCGGGAACAGATGTACCTCCAGCATTATTTGCCCGGTCTGCCGGCCGGCCCGGCTCCAGCGCAGGGTCGTAACGTGATAGCCGGGCAGCAGCAGGCCAGACTCGCGCAAGTAGGCCAGCGAGATATTTTTCACTTCGTCGCAGGTGTCGGGCATCGTAGCGGGACGGGGCATGAGCGAGGCGGGGTTACAGGGTAGTTGAAATTGTTAGGGAAGTTCCCTGCTTTGGGCCTGAGCAGGCGCTACCTTTTGGAGTTGGGGTTGCCCGATTGCGTGGCGAGCGGCCAGCGACGCGGGCGCGAGCCAGCCGACTTTTCCTTTTGTCTGAAACAGGCCGCAAAAGCCACTTTATTGCCGGGCCGCAGCGAGCGAGCGGCGGCTGGTCGGGTGGTTGTGCATCGTGGTCGGTGGCCGCGCCGGCTCCCCCCAAACCGCCCGTATTTGACCGTAATTTACGGCCGATACGGGCGGCTCCTGGGCAGGCGGGCGAGCAGGTGGTGAGGCTGCAAACAACAGGTTTTAACAGGTTCAGGCGGGGGCCGGGGTGGGCTGGCTCCAGGTGATAACATGGTTGGAAAAGGGTATCACTTTTGAGCCTCCCCCCAACGGCGACGGCGACGGGCCTAGTCGGCAGCATCGGCCACCAGGTAGGGCCGCAGCGCCGCCTCCAGGGCCACCGTGAGCGGCGACGGGCCGACGTGCTGCCGGTGGGCGGCGCTCAGGGCGCGGTACTTGGCGCGGGCGCGTTTGTAGGTGGCCGGCGCGGCGGTGGCGCGGGTGGCGGGCCAAAACTCGGGCACGGCCCCGGCCACCAGCAGCGCCGCCTCGTTGGGTGTGAGGTGAGGCGAAAATTTCAACACGGCGCGGTAATGAGCTTGCGCCCACAATCGGCGCAAGTGCTGAGCGAAGGTAGCCAGCGCGGCCGGGGTGGGCAGGTCGGCCAACGTGAGCGGCGCGGGCAGGCCCGGCAGCCGCAGCGCCCGCGCCCGCAAATACACCGCCTCCAGCCGCAGCAGGTGCAGCGGCAACTGGCCGGGCGTAAATGTCAGGTTTTGTAAGGTTTTGAGCATCGGCAGTAGCCCCTCGCGCGGGCGCGTGGGCGCGTACTGGTCGGAAAACTCAGGGAGCAAGCCTGGCAGCGGCAGCCAGGCCGGGCCGGTCGGGTTAGTCAGGCGGGCGTAGGTGCCTTTATCGTAGGCTTTTAGTCGGTAGTCGGTGTGATGCGCTACGACCTCCAGCGGGCGGCGGGCGCGGGCGGGCGGCACCATTGCCAGGAACGCCTCGCCCTTGTGATGCGCGAGCGTTCGCAACACCTCGCCCGGCGCGTCGGCCAGCGGCAGGTTCAGGCCCGTCTCCAGCCTGTGCACCAGCAGCAGCTCGGGCGGCAGGCCCACGGCGGCGGCCACCTCGCGGCAGGCCAGGCCCACGGCCACCGGCAGAAACAGGCCCGCGTTGTGGCCGTAGGCAAACGACTGGAGCGAGCCGCGCAAGCTGCCGCGCCGCAGCTCGGGCCAATAGTCGAGCCGCAGCCCCCGGTAGTCGGCCCGCAGGTGAGGACCGCCCGGCCCCCCGGTGGCCGGCAGCAGCACCGCAGCGGCCAGGGCGGGCGCGGCAGCCAGGCGGCGCTCAGCTTGCGGGCCGGGCGGCAGCTCAAATCTGAATTTAGCAGCATCGTACACGGGGCGAAGGGTGCGGCACGGGGCGGCCCACCGTGAGCGGGGGCCGGGGCGTGGTGTATCTTTGGGTAAGTAGTGGTGGCAGCCTTCCTAGCCCGAACTAAGCCCGCTACCGGCCGGCCCTCGCGTAAGTGAGGGCCGGCCTTTTTGCTGGGCAACGGTTTTCATCCTCCAGGGTGAAAAAATCCGACGCGGGTTCTCCGCACATTGGCGGAAAACTATACCTGGTCGGGGGGCTGGCCTTTTTGTCGGAAATGTGCCGCAAAAGCCGCAAAATGTTAGGCTTGCTCGTCGGCTACCTCGGGCACCTCGCAGGGGCCGACCTCACCAGCGAGCAAGGGCGCGAGCCAGCCGGGCAGGTCGGGCAGCGCGTCCCGCAACAGACCCAACGCGGCGCGGGCGTTGGCCTCACGGTGGCGGGGTGAGTACGGGCGCTCACTCACCAGTAGCACCAGCCAGCCGGGGGGCGTGTCGTAGCGGCCGGGCTTGCCGTACAAGGCCACCACCGTGCGAGCGCACCGGGCGCGGTCTATGGGTTTGGGGTTGTAGTCGGCCACCGCCGCCAGCGCCGCGCCGGCCCGCGCCGACACCTCGGGCGGAACGGTAATCACTCGCAACCCCGACAGTAGCACCTTGCCGGGGCTTTGCAGCATTGCCTCGCATTGGTTCTTATCGGTGTAGCGTCGTTGGGGTCGGCACCAATACAGCAGCGGAAACACCGGGACGTTGGCCGGCAGCGGGCGCGGCTGGCTGAAAAGCTGAAACTCCCAATCGGTGCCGTTCATATTTGCCAGGTAGCTGCCCGTCTCCAGGCGGTACACCAGCACGGCGGGACGGCTCCGGGGGCCGGGCAGGCGGGCCGACACTTTGGGCGGGCGCGGGGGCTTGCGTTGGCCCGGCAGCGGCTCGGGGCGGTGGGCGCGGGGGTTGGGCGCGGGCTGGGCAGAGCCGTGTGCATCGGCGACGCGGCGCGGACGAACGGGGGCGGGCGTGGCGGCGCTAGGCGCGGCGACGCGGCCGGGGCGGTGGTGGCGTGTCATTGCTTCCTAGCCCGGATTAGCCCTTACGAGCGTGTTGGTAACGTTGGTGGGCGCGGCCCGCCTCCAGCACGCGCTCGCGCTCAAAGTACACACGCCGACCCAACCGGATAAACGGGACGAGGCCACGTTTTTTCCAATCGGCCAGGGTAGTCTTGCTAATCCCGAACGCGGCGCAAGCCTCGCGGGGGGTCAGCAGTTGGCCGGCACCTTCGGGGGCCGGCGCAGGGGTCAGCGAGCCGCCCCCGTTGGGCAGCAGCTCGCGCAAGGTGTCGCTCAGCAGTTCGCGGAACGTGGCCGGGCTATCGGCCAGAATCATTAGGTTTTTCATTTGTCCTGTCGGTTTAGTTTAGACAGGGCAAAGCTGAATCGGGTAGGTGCGGAGCCGCAAACTTGTGGGCCAACATGGGCCAGAAGTTTTTGTCCGGCCGGAATTTTGGCCCCCTCACCCATCCTACACGGCGTTACCCTGTCTGATGAATTGACGGGACAAAGGTGAATGGCCGGGTAGGGCTGGGAAAACCCTAATCCACCCTAATCCACCCTAATTCATACCCTAACACTACCCTAGCCCGGCGCGGGGTCAGCATCCGACCCCAACCCGCCCAATGTGTCAGCCAGCAACACCGTGCTTTTGCTGTTTGGCTTGCGGCCGATTGCCGCACTCAGCACCGCCTCATCCAGCGGGCCGGGTGCAACTTGTTCCGCCGTGAATTTGCCCAGATAAGCATTGAGGCTTTTCACAACCCCGGTGCGGGCGGTTACCGGCACCTGGAACAACTGGCATACGTGGCGACAAAGGGCGGTTCGGTTGCCGCCTGGGGGCCAATGAGCCGCCAAGTCTATGAAGCCAGCGCGAGCCAGCCGGTACAGTGTCTCGGCCAAATCGGCGACGCTACCCGACCAGGTGAGGGCAGGAAGTGCGACCGTTGCGGGGGCGGGGGCCACAGGCTCGGGTTGGGGTTGGGGTGCAACTACCTTTTGTAGAGTTTCCTCTACTCGCGTCATCCATTTACGACTACGCTCAACATTGCCTTTAACCCGCCACTCATGTTTATTAGAAGTATCTACGCCCCTACGGTCGGCATCCATCATTTGGCTCTCGTTCTCAAAGCCATTGTAATAGTCTATTCCATCTCCGGCGCTAGTGCTGAAACTGTAGTTACAGCCGATAACATCTTCTATTTTGGCTAAGACATCGTGTAGATAGTCTAAATCCAACTTGTCGGGGTTGCGAAAATGCTTATCCAGTACCACAGGAACCGCCGCAGTATCAATGCAACTAAAAGTAAACCCTAGTGCCGTGGCGTAACGGTGGCAATAGGGCGGTATTAGCTCATCATATGAGTGCTCACCTTCCGTACCGTCTTGATTCACAATCGGCAGCCACCACTTTAGAAAATCCCGTGTTTTGAACTGAGCCCTAGTATTTTGATATTCTTTTTCAGCCAATTCAGACCGACCTAGTATTGTGTTGGGTCTATCCATTTTCCGGGTTGCTTTAGGTTGTGTCTGGTTCGTTGGTGGCATATCCACCATCGGTGTGTAAACTATGGGGGGTAGATGAGCGGCTTTTGCTTGGGCTTTCGTGAGCCAGCGTCTAGCCGCGTCTATGCTACTCGTGGTCCCTGGTTCAGGCGGCAGGTATGCATCTAACCCGTCTCGCTGGCCTGGGTCGAAACCAAAGCCTTTTTCAACGTCAATCCCTATCTCTGCAAGCACTTCCGTCAAATACTCGCAGTCCACTTCATCCGGCCTGGGGAACCTTGCCCTAAAGAATGATTGAACCTTCAACGGTCCATTGGTCATCAAATAGTACCCTAAATACGATTTGAACCCGTCGCAGTAAGTGGGCATCACATCGTCATATTCCGGCCGCCAAACACCGGCTTCGGGGTTCATTCTGTCGGCACCGAATGCGGAATCAAGTGGAGTTTTGGTAGTTCCAAAATAATCAATGAATCGGTATATCAAAGGCCGCATTTCGCTCCAAAACCCATCCTCTCGCAAACCTTCGGGCGTGGAACACCACATCGTAAAATCCCTTGTACCATAGTGCATTACATACAAAAAGTACAGGCGTTGGCCGAAGTAGCGGCGTTGGTCGTAAGTCAGCCTAGACATACGCGCCCTAGCTGGCTACCCGCATGAGCGGCACGTTTTGGCGTTCCACGTATTGCGCAAACTCATCTTGCACCACGGCATCCGTTATTTTGAGGTAGCGGTGCAGCGTCTTATAATCCTTGTGGCCGGTGATGCGCATTACCGTCTCGGGACGCATTCCGCCCTCCAGCGCGAGCGTTACGAATGTGCGGCGGGCGGTGTGGGTGCAAACCAGTTCATGCTTCGGGCGCGTGGTGGCGACGCGCTCGCTGCCCCGGTGTTGGGTGGTGGTGGTGGGCGTGTCGAGCCGCGCCAACCGGGCAATCACTTTCAAATCCTGGTTGGTTTTCTGGTTGCTTTTCACCGGCAGCGCCCGCCCCGGCCGGTGGCCGACGTAGCGCGTTAGGATTGCCTGAGCCAGCGGCGACAACGGCACCCGCAGCAGGTCAGCCGTTTTTTGAGTAGTCAGCAGCAGGTAACCCTCGCTCACTTGCTCGGGCCGTAGAGCTTGCACGTCCGAAAACCGCAGCCCCGTCTCGCACTCGAATAGAAACACGTCCCGCGTTTGCTCCAGGGCCGGCAGATGCGCGAGCGGCACCTGAAACAGCCGCGCCTTTTCCTGAGCCGTGAGGTACACCACTTCGGGCAGCACCGCCTCCAGCTTGCGGAACCGTTTGAAGTGGGCGAACTCGTGTAGCCCTTGCTCAAAGGTGGCGGCCAGAAACGCCTTCAAATACTTGACGTTGTTATTTACCGACGTGTTGGCGATTCCCGCCGTGCGCAACAGGTACGTTTTGAACCCTTCGACAAAGGGCGCGTCCACGTTGGCAAAGTCGAGCTGGAGCCGCCGCAGCTTGGCGTAGGCCGTGAGGTGGCCCACCAGGGTGCGGTAGCTCTTTATCGTGCTGGGGGTTTTATCACGGCGGCAGCTATCTATCCAGGCCGTGAGCTGAGCCAGCAGCCCCTCGGGCGGGGCGGGGGCCGCGCCCGTGCCCGTTACCCTTGCCACCACGGCCCGCAGGTCGTCGGGCGTGGCCGGGGTGCCCTTCGCAGCCAAAGCCAGCGCGGCCGTGTCCAACTCCTTCGCCAGCAGTTTCAGCAGGTCGTTAGCCTCACTCCAGGCGGTGAAGTTGCGCCGAAACCGTTGGCTGGCACTATCCCATTGCTCGGGCCTGGGCACGAACGGCAGATAGATTTTCTTACGTTTCCCCTCCAGGAAACAGGCGGCGTATAGTACCGTTGGCCCGTCGCCATCGGCGCGGGTAAGGTAGTATTTGGTGCGTAACATTTCCTAGCCCGGAAAGTGAATACGCGAATATACTACAGCTTATTCTTGCGGGACACGTTGCGGGACAAAACTTCCGCTCTAGGCCGGTTTTGCCCTACCCTACCCGACCTCCGACCCCCCTAAAAACCGCGTTGGAAGGGTTTCTAGGGGGTTTCAGGGCCGGGGCGGTTCGGGTATGTGGGTTCCAGCTGGGCCCACCCAATTGGATTGCCGGTCAATTTTGACCGGCAATTCTTTTTTCTGTCCTTCGCTGCCAGCTGATAATTCGCTAATTAGCTCGAAAAATAACATTAGGCCGGCTGGTTCGATAAAGTCCATTTTGCTTGCTGAAGCTGATACCTTGGGCAAAGACCAGGTTTTGGAGGCGATGCTGGTTGGTCAGGGAAAGCTACACCCCTTGCGGGCGAGCGAGCCGGGCCAGGATTTCCAGGCAGGCGCGGGCGTTGTGGTAGGGGCATTTCCAGAAGCCGGCCTTGTCCTGGCCGGCCATTGGGGCGAGGGCGGACGTGATGCCCCAGTACCACTCGCCGCGCTCGTAGTCCAGCACATGGCGGCGGGTAAAGTCCCAGACGGCGACGAACTGCTCGTAGAAGCGCGGCTGTCCGCTGATTTGGTAGGCCGTGAGCAGGCCCACCAGGGCCTCGGCCTGCACCCACCAGTGCTGGTCGTGGTCCCAGTGGGCGGTGGCGGGGTCGAACTCGTAGCTCAGGCCGCCGGCTGGGTTCAGGCCCTCGGCGGCGGCGGCGGCCAGGGCCACGGCCACTTGGCGGAATTGGTCGATGATGGCCTCGTCGCCCAGCGCTTCGGCCGCCTCGAGCAGCAGCCAGGCGGCCTCAATGTCGTGGCCAAAGGAAACGACCGTGGATTTGGGCTGCCACCGCTCGTCGAGAAACAGGCGCAGGTGCTGGGTGACGGGGTCGATGAGGTGGGCCAGAAATACGGTCAGCAGCCCCTGAATCTGCGTCCGCAGGTGAGCATCGGGCCAGTGGCGGTAGAGGGTGGTGTAGGCCTCCAGGACGTGGAGGTGGGTGTTCATGGTCTTTTTCTCGTTAGCATCCCGGGCGCTCAGGCGCAGGTCGGCCAGCGGGGACCAGTCGCGGGCCAGGGCCTCCAGGTAGCCGCCGTGGGCGCGGTCGAAGCTGTGCTGCTCGATGAGGCGAAACAGGTCCTGGGCGTGCGCCAGGGCCGGCACGTGGCCGCTGGCCGCGTAGTATTCGCTCAGCCCGTAAATGGCAAAAGCCAGGGCGTACACCTGCTTCCTGGTGTCGAGCGGCTGGCCCATATAATCAACTGACCAATACACGCCGCCGTGCTCCGGGTCGAAGAAATGCCGCGCCAGGTACTCGTAGGCGCGGGTGGCCAGGGCCAGCAAGTGGGGCTGGGGCTGGTGGCAGTAGGCCGCCGAAAACGTCCACAGGATACGGGCATTCAGCACCGCGCCTTTGGGAGCCTGCGCGACTACCTCGTTTGCGTCGGTAATCTGCCCATGGAAGCCGCCGTACTGCTCGTCGGGCGCGTAGGTGCTCCAATAAGCCAGAATCCGGTCAAGCTCCTGCTGAAATTCCTGTGCTTGCTGCTGCATGGTGCGGTTTTGCCGGGATGTCGCTCTGCTACTCCAGGCCGTGGGCCGACACGCTGAGGGCGGACGCAACGGCTTCGAGAGCCTTGTTGTGGTCAATCAAATCGACAATGGCCTGGGCGGTGGCGTGCGACGAGAGCCCGTCGGCCGGCGTGTGCTGCACGTAGTCGAGCAGCTGCGCGATGGTGGTGGTGGCTACGTGCAAACGGGTGTCCGACGAGGCGTAGTAGATGAACACGCGGCCGTCCTCGTCGGCAATCCAGCCGTTGCAGAACAGCACGTTCGACACGTCGCCGATGCGCTCCTCCCCTTCCGGGGCCAGGAAATAGCCGCTCGGCTTGTGCGTGATGCGTGTGAGGTCGTGCAAATCGGTCAGGAACAGGTACAGCACGTAGCGCAGGCCGGCGGCGGTGTTGCGCACGCCGTGGGCCAGGTGCAGCCAGCCCAGCGGCGTTTTGAGGGGCGGGGGACCCTGGCCATTTTTGGCCTCGCACACGGTGTGGTATTGCTTGCGGTCAAGCAGGGTTTCTTCCCGCACCTCGGCCTGCTCGATGGAAGCCGACAGGCCAAACCCAATGCCGCCGCCCGCGCCGGCCTCAATAAACCCGTCCTGCGGGCGGGTGTAGAAGGCGTACTGGCCGTCCACGAACTCGGGGTGCAGCACCACGTTGCGCTGCTGGGCCGAGCGGGTTTTCAGGTCGGCCAGGCGCTCCCAAGTCACGAGGTCGCGGGTGCGGGCAATGCCGCAGCGGGCCACGGCGGCCGCTTGGTCGGCGGCGGGCGCGGCGGGGTCGCGGCGCTCGGTGCAGAAGGTGCCGTAAATCCAGCCGTCGGCGTGCTGCGTCAGGCGCATGTCGTACACGTTGGTGTCGGGTATGTCGGTTTCGGGCAGCACGATGGGGTACTCCCAGAAGCGGAAGTTATCGACGCCGTTGGCGCTGTCGGCCACGGCGAAGAACGACTTGCGGTCGGCCCCTTCCACGCGGGCCACCACCGCGTAGCGGCCCTGCCACTTGATGGCCCCGGCATTGAGCACCGCGTTGATGCCCAGGCGCTCCATCAGGAAAGGGTTGGTGGTCGGGTGCAGGTCGTAGCGCCAGGTCAGCGGGGCATGCGCGGCCGTAAGCACCGGGTGCCGGTACCGGTCATACACGCCATTGCCCAGCTCTAGGGGCAGGTTGGGGCGGGTAATGAGGGCTTCGTGGGCCGTGTGCAAGGCCAGCAGGCGGTTTTCGAAGGAAGGCTTCATAAAGGTAGCGGTTGAAAGGAGCACCTGGATATGTCGGACATAATCGGATAAAAGCTTGGCTGTGAATACACGGCCGGGCCACGGACGAGCGTCGTTTTCGAGGGGAGAAATGCTGGCCCGCCCAGATTCCCACCAGCGGCGGACCAGCGGCCGGCCGAGCCTTACGAAAGGCCCTGCCGGCAGTCGCCCGGCTGCTCACCAGCAGCCGGGCGTATTTCCCCTTGATTGGTAGCAGCTTAATATTCGGAGAGCTTGTTCCACCAGGTTTTCTTGAGAATGGTGACGACGACTACCAGGATGCCCACCGTGATGAGCAGCGGCAGCTTTTGGCTCAAAATCAAATACATGGGCAGAATGGTGAGGCAGAGCTGGGCGACGATGCCGAGCCCCACGTTGAACAGGTTGAGCCGGAAGTTGCGGTTGGGCTGAAAACCGGGGTCCTGGGCCTGTACCGCGGCCAGCACCGGCCCCCAGAGGCCCCAGGGCCGCACGTTGCGATAGAAGGCGTGCAGCACGGCCGGCTCGGTGGGCGGAGCCAGGTAAGTGCCCACCACGGAGCCCGCCAGCGAAAGGCCAAACAGCAGCGGAAACCAGTACAACAGCTGGCTGGCCGGCAGCAAAAACCCAAAAATCATGGCTGCCACGATGCCCGTGGCCATGCCCACGGAAAAGCCCGTGGCATTGAAGCGCCACCAATGCCACTTCAGCACGTTGGCCGCGATGTAGCCGCCGTACAGCGCCGACACGATGAATTGCAGCACCGTGTTCACGTCCTTGGCCAGAAAGCCCAGGCTCACGCCCAGGGCCACCACCGCCACGCCCGTCAGGTAGTTCATCGAGATGATGCGCCCGGTGGGAGCCTGCGGGTTGAGGTACTTGAGGTAGATGTCATTGACAATGTAGGCCTGAGCCGCGTTCACGGTGCCGCTGAACGTGCCCATGAAGGCCCCGAGCAGGCCCGTGAGCACCAGCCCCATCAGGCCGGTGGGCAGGAAGTTGTTGATGGTGAGCGGCAGGATGCGCTCGAAGTCGATGCTGCCATCGGGCGCTTTCAGGTTCATCTGGTGGTAGTAGAGCAGGCCCAGCACCGTGAGGCCGATGATGAGGGCGTAGCGGATGGGCAGCAGGATGATGGACACGAAGCCGCTCATCTTGCTGGCCTCCTCGGGCGAGCGGGTGCTGAGGATTTTCTGCATGTCGTAAGTTCGGCGCGGGGCCGGCCAGCGAGGCAAAAATGCCCTTGAAGGCCATCATCATGAAGAAAATACCGAACAGTGAGTAGCCGTCGCTGGCAATCTTGCTGTTCACTTCCGGGATAATGCGCTGCCAATCCAGCCCCAGCCGCCAGCCAAAAAAGGGGTTGAACCAGCCTTCGGGCACAGCCAGTGGCTGGCCCCGCAGCTTCACGAAGGCGATGACGGCAATGGCCAGGCAGGCCACCGTCATGATGGCGTACTTCACCATGTCGCCGAGCACGATGCTGTGCATGCCCCCAACGATGGAATAGAACATGGCAAACAGCGTGAATACGATGCCATAGACGTGCGGCACGTACGGTGGGGCCACGGCAAACGGCACGTAGCCCTTCACCAGTTCCCAGGGAATAAAAATCTCCATGAACTTGCCCAGCCCCACGAAGCCGTAGGCCAAAAAGCCCAGGCAGCTCAGCAGCGCGAAGGCGATGACCACTTGGTGCGCGGCCCACACGCCCGGCCCCCGCTGGCCGAAGCGGGTGGCCAGCCACTCGGCCCCCGTGGCCGCGTTGGAGCGACGCAGCCAGCGCGAGAGGTACATCATCAGAAACACCTGGTTGAACACCGGCCAGAGCCAGGGAATCCAGATGGATTTCATGCCGTAGGCGAAGCACAGGCTCACCATCCACATCGTGCCGCTGATGTCGAACATATCGGAGGCATCGCTCAGCCCCAGCTTGTACCAGGGCAGCGTGCGGCCGCCCAGCATATAGCTGTCCTTATCGGTGCGGGCCTTTTTGCGATAGTAGAGGCCGATGCCAACGGTCGCCAGCAGATAAGCAACGAGAATAAGGATGTCGAGAAGGCGTAGTTTCATGCAGGGTGGTGGGCGGCGGGGGAGCGAGGGTGGGGTGTGTCATCCTGAGCAGAGCGAAGGACCTTATCACGCCAGAACAGCTTGCGGTAATTCAGCTAATGCGAACGTGATAAGGTCCTTCGCTCTGCTCAGGATGACAGACGAATTCCCTACCGGTAAATATTCATCGGCGAGAGCCGGTCCTGGAACAGCACACGGGGGGCGCGGTAAAACTGCTTGAAGTCGTCAGCGCTGGCCTGGCCGGGGAAGGGGGCGTAGTAGTGGTCGGGGCGGCCATTGCGCCAGACCAGCACGTAGGCCAGGCGGTAGTTGCTGAGGGCGGGCAGCAGCGTTTGGGTCCACCAGGTGGGGGCCGGGAGCTTTTCGTAGCCAGTTTCGGTGAGGGCGGCCACTTTGTGATGCTCGGCGGCAATGAGCTGGAGCAAGGCTAGCCGCCGGTCCAGGTCCTGCCGGAACTTGCCCACGTCGCCGAAGCAGTAAGCATCGAAGCCCATCATGTCCACGTAGTCGTCGCCGGGGTAGCGCTCCAGGTATTGCTCCTTTGAGTCAAAGTCGGCCGCCGAGTAGGCCAGCAGCAGGTGGTGCACCTTGCGGGTGTTGCGCAGGTAGTCCACCGTGAAGCGCCACAGGGCCACGTACTCGGCGGTGGTGCAATTTTTCTGGCCCCACCAGAACCAGGAACCGGTGTGCTCGTGGAAGGGCCGGAACACGACCGGGATTTTGGCGAAGCCACTGTTCAGGTGGCCCAGGTAGTCGGCCAGCCGGTCGAGGTAGACGAGGTATTGGGCATGATAAAGCCCGCCGGGCAGAATCTTGCTTACCGTGTTGGTGGTGTCCCAGGCGCTTTTGCCATTGGTGGGGTTGCGCAGGTGCCAGCTCATGGTATTGAGGCCGCCGCGCCGGTATGCCTGCCGGGCGTACTGCCGGATTTTGGCGAAGGGCACGGCGTCGAGGTTGCGGGCGCTGTCGAGCTCCAGGTGGCCCAGGTCCCAGCCGTACACGGCCGGATAGGCCCCGGTCACGCTCTTCACGTCGGAGCGATTGGCCTCGCCCACCCAGCGCCGGCCGTTGTCGAGACCGTAGGCCAGGTCGTCCTGGTGCCCGAACAGAACGTTGGTATGGGCCAGGCGGTGCAGGTTGCGGTAGAGGCGCACGGTTTTGGGTCGGGCCTTGGGGTCCGACGGCCGCCCGTCATCAGCCCCGGCCCCAACCTGAGCTTGAGCCGACGCACCCAACGCGCCGCCCAGCCCCAACAGCAGCACGGTCAGCAAACAGGAAGGACGGAACCGCATGTTATTGGAGGGTTTTCTGGAAGGACTTAATCAGTTTCCAGGTCGATTTATCGGAGTCGAACACCGAGTTCAGGCCCTGTTCCTCGCCGCCGGGGTCGCCCAGGTAGGCATCGCCGGGCTTCCAGAACACCTGGCCCGGCACCGGCCGCGCCCGGCCCCCGAAAGACCAGAAGTTGTAGCCGGCCAGCGTTTGGCTGGCCGCGCCGCGGCCCCGCATCAGCCCAAACAGGGTGGCGTAGTACTCGTCTCGCCAAGCCGTGCCGGCGGCGGGCGAGAACGTGTGCCCGTCGCGGGGCAGGCCGAATTCTTCCACCACCAGCGGCTTGCCCAGGGCGGCGGCCACGGCGGCGTGCCGGGCCACGTAGGCCGTGGTGCGGCTCAGCACGGCGGGCAGGCTGCGGGCGGTGGCCGTGTCGCGGAACCAGCCCCAGTTTTTGGGCCAGATGTGGATGGTGAGGTAGTCGATGTTCGGGTCGGCGTGCAGGCGCTGGTACACGCCCAAGTCGTCGTGGCTGGCGATATCGCCCTCGCTGCCGGTGGCCAGCAGGTGGTTGGGGTCGATGGCTTTGACCAAAGCCGCCATGTGCCGCATCCAGGACTCGAAGGCGGGCCCGGCGGCCGGCTGCATGGGCCGCGGCTCGTTGATGACCTCCCAGGCCATGATGGCCGGGTCGTCCACGTACCGCTGGCCGGTGCGGGCATTGGTGCGGGCCAGCACGTAGCGCACGTAGGCATCAACCTGGCTTTGGCAGGGGGTGCAGGCGTAAAACTGGGCGATGTAGGCCTGGTACCGGTCCCAGTTCCAGTCGGGGTTGCGGGGCAGGGGCTGGCCGGGGTAGCCGTTCCATTCCAGGTACTGGCCCAGGCCGCCGCTCCACTCCCAGGTGTTGGTGAAATGCAGCACGGCCTTCATGTCGCGCCGGCCCAGTTCGGCCAGCAGGTAGTCGAGGCCGGCCATAATGGTTTCGTCGAACTCGCCCGGCCGGGGCTGCAAGGGTTGCAGCACCCGGTACTGGTAGCCGTGGGTGAGGCCCTCGGCCCCCACCATCACGCGCAGGTTGATTATGCCCCGCTTTTTCAGAAAGTTAAGCTCCTTGCGCAAACGCTGGCGACCGGCTTGGCCCTGGGTGGCCAGCAGCCCACCGTACCAGTAGTTGGTCCCGATGTAGCGATAGGGCCGGCCGTCGAGCATGAACCGCGACCCCTGCACGCGCACAAAGCCCGGCCGCGCCGGCTGGGCGGGCTGGGCGGGCTGGGTCGGCGGCGCGGGCTGGGCCTGGGCCGCGCCACTGGCCAGGGCCAGCAGCAATACCGCCCGTCGCAAAAAATGAGTCATGGCGGTGCCGCTAATTTTCGCGGCGCGAGCGTGGTGCGGGCCTTTGAACCCCGCGCCACCCTTGCGCCGCGAAAAGCTAAAAATATGGAAGAGTAGAAGCGGCGGCTACCAGCCAAAATTCTGCTGAATGGTGCGGTTAGCGGACAGCTCAGACCCGGCAATGGGCAGCAGCAGGTGCTTCTGAGTCCGCACCTTGTTGATGCTTTGGCGGATGCCAATCTGGCTCATCACCGGCAGGAAAATACCCCAGCGGATGAGGTCGTAGCGGCGGTTCGATTCGAAGTGCAGCTCCTGGGCGCGCTCGGCCAGGATGGCACTGCGCAGCTGCAGCTGGCTCAGGCCCGCAGGGTCGAGCAGGGGGTACTGGGCCACGGTAACGGCCTGGTTCGAGCGGCGGCGCACCTGCACGAAGTAGCGGCGGGCCTCGGCGGTGTTGCCGTTCAGCTCGGTTTCGGCCTCGGCGTAGGTCAGCAGCACGTCGGCATAGCGCAGCAGCGGGTAGTTGGTGGCGCTGGGCACTCCGTCGGCGTTGTTGGGAGCGGCGGGCATGCCCGGCACGTAGTATTTCAGAATCTGGGCCTTGGCCTGGTAAAAGGCCAGCACGGTGTCGCCCGGCAGGCGTATGGGGTGGGACGGGCTGAGCGGAGTGATGGACACTACGCGGTACTTCGCCGAGTCGCTGCGCGGAAAATACTTGTAGTAGCGGCCCTGGCCGTAGTCCTCAAACCAGAAGTGGGTGATGGCCTTCTGGGTGCGGTCGTCGCGCAGGCCGAACTGGTTGTAAAAGCCGGGGTCCATCCACAAAAAGCTGCGCCCCCCCAGGTCGGGCGACGTGAAGTAGAGGCTCATGTAGTTGCCGTGCACCAGGCTGCCCTTCAGCGTCTGGTTCATGAAAATGTGCTCCGTGAGGTTGTCGTTGGCCTTCTGCCACAGGTCGAGGTAGTTCGGAAACAGGTTGTACTTGCCGCTGGCAATGAGCCGGGCGGCCGCGTCCTTAGCCAGCTGGTAATACTGGCGGCTGTTGAAGCCCTCGTAGCCGGCCACCACGTCCTTGGCGTAGGTGTAGGGCTGGTTGTTGACAATGCTGGGCACGGTGACCGACGCCCCCTTCAGCGAAGCCGAGCCGATGGTGGCATACACCTTGGCCAGCAGGGCCTGGGCCGCGCCCTTGTTGGCGTGGCCCAGGGACCCCGCGCCGGGTCCGTCCTGGTAGGGCATCAGCGCTTCAGCCTGCTTGAGGTCATCGATAATTTGGGCGTACACGTCGGCCACGGCCGCGCGGGGCAGGTTGGCATCGCTGATGGAGGTGAGCGAGGCCGTGCGCAGCGGCACCGGCCCAAACAGGCGCACCAGGATAAAGTAGCTGAACGCCCGCAGGAAACGGGCCTCGCCCAGGATGCGGTTTTTGCGGGCCCCGTCCATGTCGATGGCCGGAATGCGCTCCAGCACCGAGTTGGCGCGGGCAATCACGTTGTAAGGCCCCTCAAACATTTTGGCCGTTTTGTAGTCGCCCAGGTAGTTGCCGGCCCCGATGTTATTCAGCGCGAAGCTGGCCCCGGCCGCGTGGTCCTCGTCCTCCGAGAGCCATTCCCAGTAGGGCTTGGTGAACCAGTTATAGGAGCTGAAATCGGAATACACCCCGGCGATGGCCGCCTCGGCGTCGTCGGCGGTCTTGTACACGTTTTCGGGCGCGTAGAAGTCGTAGGGGGTTTCGTCCAGCTTTTTGCAGCCGGTGGTGGTAGCCAGCAGGGCCACGGCCGTGGCGCCGAGCAGAAGTTTAGCTAACGTTTTCATGAGTCAAGCAAATTTTTACGGGATTAAAAACCAACGTTCACGCCCAGCGAGAAGCTGCGGGCGGTGGGGTAGTTGCCCAGGTCCACGCCTCTGCGCGCGGGGTCCTGCCCGTAGGCGTTCACCTCGGGGTCGTAGCCGGTGTAGCGCGTCCAGGTGTAGAGGTTGGTGATGCTGGCGTAGAGGCGGGCCGCGCGCAGGCCGTACTGCGTGAGGGTGAAATTGTAGCCCAGGCTCACGTTTTTGAGGCGCACGTAGGTGCCGTCTTCCACGAAGCGGTTGCTGAAGAGCAGCGGCACGGTGTCGTCGTTGCCGGCGCGGGGCGTGGTGCCGTTGGGGTTGGCGGCAGTCCAGCGGCTGTCGTAGGCGGCCTGCGAAATGTTGCTGTGGTCGGTCGTGCCCAGGTTGTCGAGGGTGCGGCGCACGTTGTTGATGATGTCGTTGCCGTAGCTGCCCTGGAAGAACACGCCTAAATCCAAGCCCTTGTAGTTGAGTGAGTTATTAAAGCCCCACACGAACTTGGGGTTCACGTTGCCCACCACCGTGCGGTCGAGCGTCGGCGAAAACAGCCCGTCGCCGTCCACGTCCTTGTAGCGCACCTTGCCCACTAGCTTCAGGGCCTCCTCGTCGCTCAGCGGGGCGCTCTTGGGAAAGGCGGCTTTCACCTCGGCTATGTTCTTGTAAATGCCGTCTTCCTGCAAAGCGTAAATCCGGCCAATGGCCTGGCCCGGCTCCAGAATGAAGGGCTGCACGTCGTAAGAAATGTTGGGCGAGAAGTCCACCGTTTTGCCGGCCCCCAGCGCCACAATCTGGTTGCGGTTGATGGAAATATTGGCCGAAGGGGTCCACTTGAAGTTCGCGTTGTCCACGGCCCGCCCGCTCAGGGTCATTTCCAGGCCGCGGTTCTGCACCTGGCCGGCGTTGATGCGCACCGTGTTGAAGCCCACGTCGGGCGGCACGCCCAGGTTCTGGAGCAAGTTCTTGGTTTGCTTGTCGTACACGTCCACCGTCAGGTTGAGGCGGCCCTTGAACAGGCCCACGTCGATGCCGGCATCGGCCTGGTAAGTGGTTTCCCAGGTCAGGTTGGGGCTGGCCAGCGAACCCACGAAGAAGCCCGGCACCAAGGCCCCGCCAAACACGTAATTCGTGGCGTTGAGGCGGGCCAGCGACTCGTAGGAGCCGATGCCCTGGTTGCCCGAAGTGCCGTAGCTAAGCCGCACCTTCAGGTCGCTGAACACGTCCAGGTCGCTGATGAAGCGCTCGTCCACGGCCCGCCAGGCAAAGGCCCCGGCCGCGAAAGGGGCGTACTTGTTGTTGGCCGCGAACTTGCTGCTGCCGTCAAGGCGGCCCGTGAGCGTGAACAGGTACTTGCTGTTGAAGGTATAATTGAGCCGCCCCAGGTACGAGAGCAGCACGTTTTCGCCCCGGCCCGAGTAGATGTCCTTGTTGGTGGCCGCGCCCACGTTGTTGTCCTGCAGCGCGTCGTTGAGAAACCGCGTGGCTTGGATGCCGCTGTTGCTGTAGTTGTTGTCGGTGAAGGTGTAGCCGGCCACGGCCGTCAGCTCGTGCTTATCGGCAAACTTGCGGGTGTAGGACACCAGGTTTTCCGAGGTCAGCTCGAACTGAGCGAACGTGGACACCGAAAGCGCCCCCTGGGTGCCCCGGCCCTCGAAAGTCGAGCGCGGGTAGTACACGTTGCGGTTCGAGGTGTAGTAGTTCAGCCCCAGGCGGGTACGGGCCTGCAGGCCCGGCAGAATATTGAAAATAAGCGAGTTCGACGAGAAGATGGAGTTCACCAGGTTCTGATTCTTCACGTCTTCCACGTAGGCTTTGGGGTTGGTGGTCGGAATCTGGTCCGAGGGCGTGATGTAGAGGCCGCCGCCGATGAGCTGCTGGCCGGTCACGGTGTTGGTGGGGCCGAAGCGCAGGGCCGCGTAAATCGCGCCCGCGTCGCCGCCGGCGAAGCTGGTGCCGGTTTTCACCAGCTTATTGAGCGAGCGGGTAATCTGGCTATTGGTTTCAAAAGTGAGCCACTTCTTGATGTTGCGGCTCACGTTCAGGCGCAGGCCGCCCTGCTCGTAGCTCGAGCTGGTGATGATGCCCGCCTGGCGGATGTAGTTGGCCGAAATGGAGAAGTTGCCCTTGTCGGCGGTGCCGCCCGAGAACGTTACCGTGGCCTCGTTGATGGGTGCCCGCTGAAAAATCACGTTCTGCCAGTCAGTGTTGCGGCCCACGAAGTCGGCCGGCAACGGGCTGCGAATGCCGGTGGTGCGGTCGCGCAGGCCCGAGAAAGGCAGCTGAAAGTCGCCGCCCGCCGTGTCGGTTTTCATAGTACCGAGGTACTTGTCGTCGTTGTAGTATTTCTCGTTGAGGTAGCTGGCGTACGTCGCCGCGTCGAGCATCTTAATCTTGCGGGCTACCTGGTCGAAGCCCGTGCGGAAATTCACGTCCACGTGGTCGTTGCCGCTCTGGCCGCGCCGGGTGGTCACCATCACCACGCCGTTGGAGCCGCGCGAGCCGTAGATAGCCGTGGCCGAGGCGTCCTTGAGCACCTCGATGCTCTCGATGTCGGCGGGCCGCAGGAAATTGAGCGCGTTGGTGCTCAGCACGGCCTTATCGCTGCTGTTGAGGTCGCCGGAGGCCGTGGAGGCGTTGTTGTTCACTTCCAGCGGCACGCCGTCAATCACGTACAGCGGCTGGGTGTTGCTGCCGAACGAGTTCACGCCCCGAATCTGCATGCTGATGCCCGCGCCGGGGGCCCCGTCGTTCTGCGTTACCTGCAGGCCGGCCACCTTGCCCTGCAAGCCCCGGTCGAGCGAGAGCGGCGTACCCACCAGCAGCTCCGCGCTCTTGATGGAGGCCACCGAGCCGGTCAGGTCGCTGCGTTTCACGCTGCCGTAGCCCACCACCACCACGTCGCTCAGCTGCCGGGTGTCGGTGGCCATCACTACGCGCAGCGGCGCAGCCGTGGCCGTTATTTCCACCGTAACGAAGCCGACGGAGCTAATAACGAGCGTACTGCCCAGCGGCGCCTCCAGGCTGAAGCTGCCCTCGCTATTGGTCGCCGTGCCGTTGGTAGTGCCCTTTTGCAGCACCGTCGCACCGGGCAGGGCCGTGTTGTCGGCGCGGCTCACGACCCGCCCCGATATGGATGGATTGGCTTGAGCCAGGCCCCGCGTGGGCAGCAGGGTCGCGCTAATGACAAACGCCATCACCGCGAGTAGCAATGCTCTCATAAGATTGAGTTTTGGGGAGTGGGAGGTTGAGCAAAGTTCTCGCAGCTGGGTAAAAATTTGTAATACTATTGTGCACTTTGTTTGTCGTGAACTAACTCATTGCGGCCAGCGCGGCCCGTAAATATCCTTTTTTAAAGCCAAGCACCCATAATCAGCCCCCACACCGCTGCGCCCAGCCTGGCTTCAGGCTGATAGGATATTAACTAAAGACTGTACTTTTATTGGCAGAAATTTTACCAGTCCCGTTGCGCTATGAAACCTGATATCATGCGGGAAATCACGCCGCTGACGCAGAGTGACTGCTTCACGCTGTTTTCCCGGGTCAAGAAAAAGTTCGATTTCCCGCTGCACTACCACGAGGAGTACGAGCTGAACCTGATAGTGAACGCTGCCGGGGCCAGGCGCATCGTGGGCGACCACATCGACCAGATTGACGACCTGGAGCTGGTGCTGGTGGGGCCCAACCTCTACCACGCCTGGTTTACGCACAAGTGCGAAAGCCCGGAAATTCGGGAGGTAACCATCCAGTTCCACAAGGACTTGTTCGAGGACCGGCTGCTGCGCCGCAACCAGCTCAGCTTCATCAAAACCATGTTCGAGAAGGCCCAGCGGGGTATCCTGTTCTCGCGCGAAACCATCGAGCGGCTGCGGCCGCGCCTGCTGGCTCTGAGCCAGAAAAATGGGTTCGACTCGGTGCTGGAGCTGTTTTCCATCCTGCATGACCTGTCCACGTCGCGCAACATGCGGACCCTCTCCGATGCCGGCTCCAGCAACGAGCCGCTGCACTACAACAGCCGCCGTATCGAGAAGGTATTCGAGTATTTGAACGCCCACTACAGCCGGGCCATCGCGCTGAGCGAAGTGGCCAAGGTGGCTAATATGCCGGAGGCCTCGTTCAGCCGCTTCATCAAAAAGCGCATCGGCAGCACCTTCATCGACAGCCTCAACGAAATCCGCCTCGGCCACGCCACCCGCATGCTGATTGACACGACCCACAACGTGGCCGAAGTGGCCTACAAGTGCGGCTTCAACAACATCTCCAACTTCAACCGCACCTTTAAAAAGAAAAAGGGCTGCACGCCCAAGGAGTTCCGCCAGAGCTTCTCGGGCACCCGGATTTTCATCTGAGCAGCCCCAGCAATTGGCAGTAGCAACAGGCAGCTAGAGCCCGGAAAAAGGACGGCCGGAACTACCGGGCCAGGCGCGTGGCCCGGTGCCTCGAATAAAGCTGGTAGAATTTTGCCATATACCTGTACCAAACCGGCTAAGGACACCTCTTCCGGACTTCGCACCCGCAGGTTAGGGTACCTTGGTGCTTCGCGGCTTCCTTTTCCTGCTTGCACCCCATGGCTATTCCTGATGCCTCTGCCCCCCGGACCGCGCCTCTTGCCGACACCGCTGCTGCCGCTCCGCGCTACGGCTCGGCCCTGAGCGCCGTCACTACGCTTTTTTTCCTGTGGGGCTTCATTACGAGCCTCAACGACATCCTCATTCCCTACCTGAAGGCTATTTTTCAGCTGAGCTATACCCAAGCCAACTTTATCAATTTCTACTTTTTTGGGGCGTATTTTCTGGTGAGCATTCCGGCCGGCAAGCTGGTGGCGCGGCTGGGCTACAAGCGGGCCATGCTGCTGGGTTTTGGGGTGGCCGCGCTGGGCGCTTTCCTGTTTTATCCGGCCGCCGCGCAGCGCTCGTACGCCCTGTTTCTGGGGGCGCTGTTCGTGCTGGCTTCGGGCATCACGCTGCTGCAAGTGGCGGCCAACCCTTACGTGGCCATTCTGGGGCCGCCGCAGTCGGCTTCGGCGCGGCTCACGCTCACGCAGGCCTTCAACTCGGTGGGCACCACGCTCGGGCCGCTGCTGGACAGCCTGTTTCTGCTCAGCCGCCTGCCCCGGCTCGACAACGCCACCACGGCGGCGGCCATCGACGTGCGGGCCGTGCAGCTTCCATACCTGGCCATCGGCGGGGCGCTGCTGCTCATCAGCCTGCTGCTGAGCCGCGTACATCTGCCCCAAATCGCGCCGGCTGCGGACGAAACCTCGGCCGGCAGCCGCCGTCAGGCCTGGCACTACCGCCACCTGGTGCTGGGCGTGGTCGCCATTTTTGTTTATGTGGGGGCCGAAGTGGCCATCGGCTCGCACCTGGTCAGCTACTTCGCCCTGCCACGCGTGCTGAGCTTGGTCCCGCAGGCGGCCGGCGAAAAGGTAGCCTTTTACTGGGGCGCGGCCATGGTGGGCCGGTTTGCCGGGGCGTACCTGCTCCATAAGTTCTCGCCCGGCAAGCTGCTGGCCGTCAATGCCGTGGGGGCCGTGCTGCTGATACTGCTGTCCGTGGGCAGCACCGGGGCGCTGGCCATGTGGAGCTTGCTGGCCGTGGGCCTGATGAATTCGCTCATGTTTTCCACCATTTTCACGCTGGCCGTGGCCGGCCTGGGCCGCCACACCGAGCAAGCGTCCGGGCTGCTGTGCACGGCCATCGTGGGCGGGGCCGTGGTACCGCTGCTCTTCGGGGCCGTGGCCGACGGGCCAGGGCTGCGCTGGGCACTGGCGCTGCCGGTGCTGTGCTACGGCTACATCCTGTGGTATGGGCTGCGCGGCAGCCGCCCAGTAGACGGCCCGGGGCCTGCGGCAGCTCCGACCATTCCGGCCGCCGCTTCGCTTTGAAAAAGCCGCTGCTGGCGCGCTATTGGCATATTTGCCGCGTTAAACGCCCTGGCCCCTGGGCCGCTGCTGACCCTGGCCATGCACTTTTCCACCAAAGCCCCACGCCCCATGTTCAACCGAACCAGCTGGTGGCTGGCGGCGGCTCTGGCGGCCGGCCTGCTCGGCTGCCGCGACAGCCGACCCCTGGGGGCCGGCCGCATCCCCGCCACGGTGCGGGTGGTCGATGCCAGGGCCACCTACGCCACCAAAGCCGTGTTTTATAACCTGCGGGCGGCGGCGGGCAAAACCATCTCATTTGGCCAGCAGGATGCCACGCAGTACGGCATCGGCTGGCACGACCAGCCCGACCGCAGCGACTTGAAAAGCGTGTGCGGCAGCCACCCGGCCCTCTACGGCCGGGACGTGGCCGAGCTGGTAAACGCCCGGCGGCGCGGCCGCCCGGCCACCGATTCGGGACTGACGCGCCACCGCCAGCTGGTGGTGGAGGCCTACCAGCGCGGCGGCCTCAATACCTTCTGCTGGCACATGGACAACTACGTGACCGGCCGCAATTTCTACGACACCACGGCCGCGGTGGCGGCCATTCTGCCCGGCGGCGCGCAGCATGCTGCCTACTGGCGCGACCTGGCCGTGATTGCCGACTATTTCCGGCACTTGCGCGCCCCGGGCGGGCGCAGCGTTCCCGTCATTTTCCGGCCCTTCCACGAGCACACCGGCAGCTGGTTTTGGTGGGGCAAGCGCCACTGCACCCCGGCCGAGTTCGTGCGGCTCTGGCAGTTCACGGTGCGCTACCTGCGCGACGAGCAAGGGGTGCGCAACCTGCTCTTCGCCTACTCGCCCGACCGCGTGCCCAACATGCGCGAATACTTCGAGCGCCACCCCGGCGATGCCTTCGTGGACGTGCTCGGCTTCGACGACTACGGCGACTTCAACACCATTCCGGCCGGCCCCAACCGCGGCGTGGCCACCCTCGATTCCATCGTGGTGGAGGCCCGGCGGCGCGGCAAAGTCGCCGCCCTCACCGAAGCCGGCCTGGAGAAGCTGACGGCTCCCAACTGATTCGATGAGAACCTATTGGGTCAGATTAAGGCCCGCCCGCAGGCCCGTCAGCTTGCCTACGTTATGGTGTGGCGCAACGCCCACCCAGGCCACTTCTACGCCCCCTACCCCGGCCACCCCAGCGTACCCGGCTTCCTCAGATTCTACGCCGACCCGGTGACGGCTTTTGCCAGCGACCACCCCCGGCTCTACACCGTGCCGCGCCGACGAGACTCGCCCTCAGGGCTGCACTAGCCGCACGTCCGTGAGGGTGAACTCGGCCAGCTGCCTTCGAAAGACAAGGGCGCGACATCCAGAATCCAGCGGGGGCGCGGGGTGCGCAAATTGCCGTCCACGGTAGTTTCTGTTTTCACCAGCCGCCCCCTGGTGAGCGGCGTGGGGTCGGGGTCGCGCTGGCAGCTGCTGCCCGTGACCAATACGCCGATGCTGAACAGGCCGAAAATGTGGTGGGGCTTCATGAAAGTCAGAAAAGGAATGAGAAAAAGGACCAAGCGGGTGCCGGCCCCGCTTCTAGCCTGACCGGCACCATCGTTCGAGGGTTGCACCATCGAGAACCAGCCGCAACTCATTTTCAGACTCTGGTGCCGGCTTGCCCGGCGAATGGCTGGCAGTCCTCACCCACTACCAGAATTGCCCGCCCGGTGCTGCGGCACCGGGCGGCACCAACAGCCCCGGACGGGCAATCTTAGGTTTTCGGTACGCCCGGTTCGGCGCGGCCGTTTGGGGCGCTGCCCGCCGTGCCTAGTTCACCACCACGCGGCGGCTCAGCACGGGCTGGTCATTGCCGCGCACTACCAGCTGGTAGAGGCCGGCGGCAATGCCGGCGGTGGGGAAGGCGAAAGTGTTGTCGCCGACGGCGAAGCTGCGGGTGGTGCTCAGCACGCGCTGGCCGAGGGCGTTCACCAGCTCCACGGTGGCGGTGCGGGCCGTGGCCGCGCTCAGACTCACGCTCAGGGTCTGGCCGTTGCTGGGGTTGGGATACACGGTGAGGGCGCGCTGGGCCTCCGCGCTGGCGCGGGTCGCGGTGGGTGTCGCGGTCGTGGCGGTAATATCAACGTAATCCACATCGACGTAGCCGGTCTGGGTCGTGATGGTAATGGTGTTGATACCCGCCGTCAGGGCGTAGTTGGCCACGGTGAAGGGCGCGAACGTGGCCGAAGTCGGACCCAGGCCCACGGGGCGCGGGCCGCCGTTGGAGGTAGCGGTTTGCACGGCTACTTCCACTTGTTTGGCATCAAAAATTCCTCGGGCCGCGATGACTACCTGATAGGTGCCGGCCGTGGCAATGTTCACGGGCAGCTTAACGAAGCTACCCGAAGCGGCTATCTCGCTGAAATTGCCCACGTACAGGCCGCCGTTGGCCCCGGAGCGGGGAGCCGTGTCGTCGTCGCGCACGTACGCTTGGGCCGCAAAAATCTGGCCGGCCTCGGCCTCCACGCGCCCGGTGGTGGCGGCCGGAGTCAGTGAAAGCGTCGGCCCAGACGGAGCAATCTGGATGTAGTCGATGCCGTAGTAGTTGTAGCCGCGCGCGATTTCGATGGTGTTTGCGCCGGCATTCAGCAGAATGCGCCGCGGGGTGGTGCTGCGGAAGGTAGGGTTGGCCGGCCCGGTTCCACCTTGCAGCGTGGTGTTGAAATATACCTCGCTGCGGGGGCCTCCGTTCACGAGCAAATCACCTATCTTGAAGCCGTACTGCGACTCGTAGCGGATGACAAGGTCGTGGTAGCCGGCCGCGGCGGCCGTGTAGCTGAATGTCACGCCACTGGGCGCGGCGTTGTAGTCCACGTAGCTGCCATTGGAAGCGGGCTGCAGGGCGGTTGCCACCACCGCTCCGCCGCTGAGCACGGCGCTTTCAGCCTCCAGCTTGGGGGTTGATGAAACCACCTGGCCCTGGGCAGACGGAGCGGCCAGCAGCGCGGTGACCAGGGCCAGCGCCCCCAGCGCGGGAGCGAGCCAGTTGGGCTTATCGACGGAGGTGTACGGGTTTTTCATGGGAGGATGGGAAAAGGGTGACGTGAAAAAAACGGACGTGAGCGCGGCAAACGCGGCCGGCTGGCCCAAGCCAGCAGCTTCAATCAGGGTCGCATTTTGGGACCGCATCCGCCCCAACAAAAATAGCCGCGTTCGCCTGCGGGAAATAGTAGGATTAAGGCTTTTTCTTGACTTTGAATACCTCTTAACGCACTTTAGCCCGGCCGCCAGCTGGTGGCGCTGGCGGCTGCGGGCCGGCTACTATTGCCCCACCAGCACCCGCTGACTCAGGGCCGGCTGGCCGGCCCGGCGCACTACCAGCTGGTACACGCCCGGTGCCATGCCGGCAACGGGCACCTCAAACTGGTTCTCGCCCCGCACCAGGCGCGCCCGCAGGCTGGTCACGCGCTGGCCCAGCGCATTGAAAAGCTCGACTTGCGCTTCTTCGGCGACCGAGGCCCGCAGCTGCACGTTCAGAGCGTAGTCGGTGGCCGGGTTGGGATACACGCTCAGGCCAGCGGCCGCCGCGGCTGCGCCCGAGCGGGTGCTCAGCGCCGCCATAGTGGCCCAGTTGGGCAGCTCGTCCTTGGTGATGATGTCCTGGTCGTTGTAAACCCGCGTGAGGAAAGCCACCGGCTGGCTGCGCACGTACGAGCCTGACCAGCTGGCAAACCACGACCACCAGGTGGCGTAGGCCCGGATTTTGTCGGGGTCGGGCGGGTTACCGGTTTCGGAGAGGGCCACCAGCCGGCGGGGGGCAAACTGGGCCTGCATCTCGGTCCAGATGCCGCTCATGTTCGAGGTGGGCGGCTGGTAGATGTCGGTGCTGGCGATGTCCACTACGCCGTCGCCGGGGTACCAGGCGGCATCGGGGCTGCCGTTGGCGCAGTACACCCAAATCAGGTTGTGCAGCTGGTTGTAGTAGGTGAGGCGGCGGTAGAGCAAGCGCCACAGCGACTTGAAGGCGGTCGGCCCCTGGGCATTCCACCAGAAAAAATTGCCCGGCGACTCGTGCAGTGGCCGCCAGAGTACGGGCACGCCCGCCGTCTGAAACTTGCGCAGCTGCACGGCAATCAGGTCGATGTCGGCCAGCAGCAGCTGGTAGCGGGTGCCGGTGGTGTCGGCCAGCACGGCCGCGATGTTGAACGTCGTATTAACGGTGTAAAAAGCCCCGCTGGGGTCGTTGGGGCGCACCAAATCGGTGGGGGCGCGCCAGTGCCAAAGCAGGCTGGTGATGCCCCGGCCGTTGCCGCTGCTGGCCCAGGCCAGGTAGCGCTCGGTGGTGCCGTTGGGCGGGCCGTACTGGGCCACCGGCGAGGCCGAATAGTCGAACAAATCCATGGCCGCGATGGCCGGCTCCTTGCCCGTGGTAGTCCGCACGTAGCTCACCTCCGAGCCGCTGCGGCCGTACTGGTCGTCGGCTTGGCCCGACAGCACCTTGGTGCCGTACAAATCGGTCAGGTAAGAAATCAATCCCCGGGCCGGGGCAATGGCCAGCGCATCATTCAGGTGCTTGGGCGGCTTTACGGGCAGCGGCGCGGTGGTGGGCGTGAGCTGCACGTAGTCGATGCCGTAGTAGCCGTAGTTGCCGCCGATGACGATGTTGTTGAAGCCCTGGGGCAGAAACACGGTGCCGACGCTGCTGGTGCTGAAATTGAGCGCCGCGGTAGTGCCGGCAAACGTGGCGGTCGAGCGGTCGCCGTTGATGGTGACGTTGGCGATTTTCAGCCCGTAGGGCGACGTGTAGCCAATCGTAATCTGGTAAAGCTGGGCGGTGGCGAGGTTGAACGACAAATCCACGTTCTTGGCATCGGAGTTGTCGAAGCCCGTGACGAAGCCCGTGCCCGAAAAGCCGGTGGGCGTGGTGGCTACGCTCACCCCATTCAGCAAGCCGTCCTCGGCCTCGGCCCGGCCGTTCACCAGCGTCACCAGCTGGGTCGCCACCGGGGTCAGCTCGATGTAGTCGATGCCGAAATAGCCCTGCCCGGCGGCAATGGCCACCGTGCTCGTGCCGGCGGGCAAGCTGTAGGTGCCCGCCGCGAGCGAGCCGAACGCGGCCCCGGTGTTGGTCAGGGTTTTATCGGCGCTGGTGCCGTTCACGGCCAAGCTGGTGGTTTTGTTGCCGTTGGGCGAAGTGTAGCGCACCGTCAGGCGGTAGCGGCTGGCCAGCGTCGGAAACCGGAAAATCACGCTGTCGGTGTTCGTATCGAACTCGCCCACGTAGCCGGTGCCCGAATAGCCGGGCGTGGCCGTGAGCAGGCCCGGGCCGCGCAAAATGGCGTTTTCAGCCTCCAGGCGAATAACGGTCGGGGTTTGCGCGTGCGCGGCGGCAGTGGCCAGCACGGCCCCGGCCACGACGACCGCCCGAACCAATCGCACAATCGGCCTATGTACTGTATTTACTCGCATGACGAACGGCAAAATTTGTAGTAAGCTACTAGGCAACAAGAAGTTATTGGGGAAAAGCCCGACTGCCCCAAGACACCGATATTACTGTGTAAAAGTATGCTAATCAAATCCTTGTGAGTAATACTAATTTAGCGTTTACTTGCCAAAAGCTTTGCGGTAATAGGGCGCTTCCGCCTGCCAGAAGCGCCTCAGGCTGGCCCGTCGCTGGCCCCGGCCCCAGGCTCGCGCCGGGGCTAAAATGGGGCCAGATTGCCGCAAGACGCGACCCGATTTTTAATCGCAAACAAGAGGTAGTTTGGCCGTAAAACCTTGTCGGCAGTCGCGTAGCGCAATAAAACGCACGTTCGTTAGCAAGCTGCCCGACCCGCATTTGGCAGTAGCTGATAGGGGCTGATAAGGGCCACTGATTCGCACCGGATAACGCGGCCTTACACTTCGCTAACCAACAAATTTCATAAAGTGAACGAAGGCAAGGCCGGCAAGGCCGAAATCAAACGCGAGCTACTTTTGAGTTTACGCAAATATTTTTCGGGCTGCTTCGGGATAGTCTTCGGGATGGCAGGTATCATCAGCCATAATTCCGATGCATAATCAGCGTTTCCACCCGATTGCAGCCCTGTTTGCTCGTTAAAACTTTCGATTCTTATTTTTCGCAGGCAGGCGTATTTTTTTCAATTATCCGACGCGCTGACCTAACAGTTCCTGGCGAGGCGCGAGGGAATGACTCGGAGTGAAATTGAATTATTCCGACTACCCGCCTCTTTGCCCGGCTGAAATCAATTGAGTCAAACTGCTTCCTTTTCTCACCCATGCCCCTGATTTTCCGTCGGACTGCCGCCCGCTTCGGCGCGGCGCTGCTGGTCGCTTCCCTTGCGCTACCTACGGCCCACGCCCAGACCACGCCCGCGACCACGCCCGTTTTCCGGGACCCGGCCCGGCCGCTCACGGCCCGCGTCAATGACCTGATTGCGCGGCTCTCGCTGGAAGAAAAAGCCCAGCAGCTGCTCGACCAGAACCCGGCCATTCCGCGCCTGGGCATCCCGGCCTACAGCTGGTGGAACGAGGCGCTGCACGGCGTGGCCCGCTCGGGGCCGGCCACGGTATTTCCGCAAGCTATTGGGCTGGCGGCCACTTTCGACGACGACCTGGCCCGGCGCGAGGCCACCGCCATTTCGGACGAGGCGCGGGCCATGTACAACGCCGCTGTGGCCCAAAACCACCACGTCAAATACGGCGGCCTCACGTTCTGGACCCCCAACATCAACATTTTCCGCGACCCGCGCTGGGGCCGGGGCCAGGAAACGTACGGCGAAGACCCCACCCTGACTAGCCGCCTGGGCGTGGCCTTCGTGCGGGGCTTGCAGGGCGACGACCCGCGCCACCTCAAAGTAGCGGCCTGCGCCAAGCACTACGCCGTGCACAGCGGCCCCGAAAAGCTGCGCCACGCCTTCAACGCCGACCCTTCGCCCCAGGACTTGCGCGAAACCTACCTGCCGGCATTTCAGGCCCTGGTGCAGCAGGGCAAGGTGGAAGCCGTGATGTGCGCCTACAGCAGCGTGGGCGGCGAGCCGTGCTGCGGCAATACCTTTTTGTTGCAGGACGTGCTGCGCCGGGAATGGGGCTTCCGGGGCCACGTAGTAAGCGACTGCGGGGCCCTGGAAGATTTCTACCAGGGCTACAAGCTGGTGAAAACCAGGCTCGAAGCCGCCGCCATCGCCTTGCAGCGCGGCGTGAGCCTGAACTGCGGCGACACCTACGCCCTGCTGCCCGAAGCAGTGCAGAAGGGCCTGCTGAAGGAGGTGCAGGTGGACAGCGCGCTGGCTGTGCTGCTACGCACCCGCTTCCGGCTGGGGCTGTTCGACGGCCCCGGCGCAACGCCCTACGACCAGCTCACGCCAGCCGTCATCAACAGCGCCGCCCACCGGGCTTTGGCCCGGGAAGTGGCCCGCAAGTCAATGGTGCTGCTGAAGAACAACGGGGCTTTGCCGTTGCGCTCCAACCTGGGCAAGTACTACGTCACCGGCCCCAACGCCACCAGCCTGGAAGCCCTGCTGGGCAACTACTACGGCGTGAACAGCCAGTTGGTGACCTTTCTGGAAGGGCTGGTGGCCGGCGTGCAGCCGGGCAGCCAGCTGGAGTACAAGCAGGGCATTTTGCTCGACCGGCCTAACGTGAGTCCCAGCGACTGGACCACCGGCGATGCCCAGGCGGCCGATGCCATTGTGGTGGTGCTGGGCATTACGGGGCTGCTGGAAGGCGAGGAGGGCGAGTCCATCGCCTCGGCCCACGCCGGCGACCGCCTCGACTACAACCTGCCCCAGAACCAAATCGACTTCCTCAAAAAGCTGCGCCAGGGCAGCAAAACGCCCATTATCACCGTCGTGACCGGCGGCAGCCCGATGAACCTGGCCGAAGTGCACGAGCTGAGCGATGCCGTGCTGTTGGCCTGGTACCCCGGCGAGGAAGGCGGCAACGCCGCCGCCGACCTCATCTTCGGCAAAGTCTCGCCCTCGGGCAAACTGCCCGTGACCTTTCCCCGGTCCCTGGACCAGCTGCCCGCCTACGAGAACTACGCCATGGCGGGCCGCACCTACCGCTACCTGGCCGCCGAACCCCAGTATCCGTTCGGCTTCGGGCTGAGCTACGCCAAGTTTGCCTACTCGGGCGTGAAGCTCTCCGCCGCCAAAATCGGCCGGGGAAAGCCGGTCGAGGTTTCGGCTACCGTCACCAACACCGGGGTCGTGGAAGGGGAAGAAGTCGTGCAGCTCTACCTCACGCACCCGCCGGTGAAGGGCGCGCAAATCCCACTTTACGCCCTCAAAGGCTTCCGGCGGGTGAAGCTGGCCCCCGGCGGCAGCACCACCGTCCGGTTTACGCTCACGCCCGACGAGCGGGCTTTAGTCAATGCCCAGGGCCAGCTCGTGCAGCCAACCGGCCCGGTGAAGGTGTGGGTGGCCGACTCGCTGCCCAGCGCCCGCAGCCTGGCGCTGGGGGCCAGCCCCGCCGCCTCGGCCGTGCTCACGGTGAAGTAAACGAGTTGTCAGTTATCCGTTGTCAGTTGTCAGTTGTCAGTTGTCAGTTGTCAGTTGTCAGTCAATATGTTGCAAAAGACTAGTAACGAACAACTGACAACTGACAACTAACAACTAACAACTAACAACTAACAACTAACAACTAACAACTCAACAACGGTCTTTCCCCCTCCGATTAGACCATGCGATACCTGCTTAGCTACGACATCGGTAGCTTTTCCACCAAAGCCTCGCTGCTCGACCTCAGCTCCGGGCGCTGCTGGTTCTTCCCGGCGTTTTTGAGATATTTCCACTCTGTTTTCCACTTTTTCATCCTGCTTATGTTCCGCAAACTCGCCCGCTTTCCGGCTTTCCTAGGTGCTGCTTACTACACGTTCGCAGCGGTGGGGTCGGCGGCGGCTCAGCCTCAGCTCCGGCCTGCCCCGGCCGCGGGGGCCAACCAACAGACGGCCCTCACGGTGAACGATGCCAGAATTGAGGCCCTGCTCAAGCAGCTGACGCTGGAGGAGAAAATCAAGATGATTCACGCCAATTCGGCCTTTGGCTCGGGCGGCATTGCCCGCCTGGGCTTGCCCGAGCTGATGACTTCCGATGGCCCGCACGGCGTGCGCCCCGAGCAGGGCCGCGACTGGAAAGGCGTAAAGGATGCCGACGATGCCAGCACCTACCTGCCCACCAACAACGCCCTGGCCGCCACCTGGAACCCCGCCCTGGGCTACGCCTACGGCACCGTGCTGGGCCAGGAAGCCAACTTCCGGGGCAAGGACATTATCCTGGGGCCCGGCATTAACATCGTGCGCGCCCCGCTCAACGGGCGCAACTTCGAGTACATGAGCGAGGACCCGTTCCTCATCTCGCGCATGGTGGTCGGCTACATCCGGGGCGTGCAGGCCCAGGGCGTGGGGGCCTGCGTGAAGCACTACGCCCTCAACAACCAGGAAACGAACCGGGTCGGCATCGACGTGAGCGTGAGCGAGCGGGCGCTGCGCGAAATCTATTTGCCGGGCTTCCAGGCGGCCGTGCAGCAGGGCGGCGTGTACGCGCTGATGGGTTCCTACAACAAGCTCCGGGGCCAGTTTGCCACCGAGAATGCCTACCTGATGAACACCATTCTGAAGGGCGAATGGGGCTACAAGGGCTTGGTGATGAGCGACTGGGGTTCGAGCCACAACACCCTGGACGCGCTGCGCAACGGCACCGACCTGGAGATGGGCACCGACCTGTTGCTGCTCAACAACAACAGCAGCGTGGACCAGAGCGCCGTGGCGAGCACCCCCGTCACCTTCGAGAACGTGTTCGACCGCTTCTACCTCGCCGACGCAGCCCTGGCCGCCGTACGCAAGGACCCCACGCTCGCGCCCTTGGTCGATGACAAGGTGCGGCGCATCCTGCGCGTGATGTTTACCACCCATGTGCTGGGCGGCACCAAGCGCCAGCCGGGTTCCTTCAACACCAAGGCGCACCAGGCCACGGCCCTGAAAGTGGCCGAGGAAGGCATCGTGCTGCTGAAAAACGATGGGTTTCTGCCCCTGAAAAAGACGGTGAAGACGGTGGCCGTCATCGGGGCCAACGCCACCCGCCTGAACGCCGGCGGCGGCGGCAGTGCCCAGCTCAAGGCCAAGTACGAGGTCACGGCCTTGCAGGGCATCGAGCGCGCGCTGGGCAGCGCGGCCACCGTCACCTTCAGCCCCGGCTACGTGGTGGCCCGCGACCAGCCCGCCGACCCCAGGCTGGTGACTGAGGCCGTGGCCGCCGCCAAAGCCGCCGACGTGGTGATTTACGTGGGCGGCAGCTTCCACGGCTACGACTACAAGGTGTGGGGCGACAACGCCTACGATGCCGAAAACACCGACAAGCCCGACCTCAAGATGCCCTTCGGCCAGGACGCGCTGGTGCAGGCCGTGCTGGCTGCCAACCCCAACACGGTGGTGGTGCTGCTCGGCGGCGGGCCGATTGAGGTGGCGGCCTGGGCCGGCCAGGCCCGCGGTATCGTGGAGGCCTGGTACCCCGGCATGGAAGGCGGCAACGCCCTGGCCCGCATCCTGTTCGGCGACGTGAACCCGTCGGGCAAGCTGCCCTTCACCTTCCCCATGAAGCTCGAAGATGCCCCCGCCATGAAGCTGGGCGAGTACCCCAGCACCCCCGGCGAGCCGCTGAAACAGACCTACAAGGACGACATCTGGGTGGGCTACCGCTACTACGACACCTACGGCGTGGCCCCGCAGTACGCCTTCGGCCACGGTCTGAGCTACACCACCTTCCAGTATAGTGCCTTGGCCGTGGCCCCCGGCCACCAAAGCGCCACCGTGAAGCTCACCGTGACCAACACCGGCAAAGTGGCCGGGGCCGAAGTGGTGCAGGTATACGTGAAGGACGAGAAGGCGAGCGTGAAGCGCCCCGAAAAGGAGCTGAAAGGCTTCGAGAAGGTGTTTTTGAAGCCCGGCGAGTCGAAAATCGTGACCCTGATGCTGGATGCCGGCGCGTTTCAGTACTACGACGAAGCAAAGAAAAAATGGGTGCTGGAACCCGGCAAATTCGAGGTGCTCGTGGGCAGCTCTTCGCGGGATATCCGGCTGAAGGGCGGGGTGACGCTGTAAATCCTTTTTCAGCGCCATTATGTGCTTACACTTGTCGCCCTAGCTCAAGTAGCCTTAGTTTTAAGCACTTCCGCGTACTGGGGTGGTCGGGTAAAGACGAACTGAACCGACTTCTTCCCCGACAGGGGGAAAGTTGCTTCGCCCGCGTCCACTTTTACCCGAATACCTCAATCTTTCGGAGCTGATTCCACAACCAAGGCTCGTGCAGCTTGTAAATCCTGCTCCCAAAAGTTCGGGAATTCGGCGAGTTGGTATACAGAAAAGCTCCGTTTCAGCCTCAGAAGCGAAGCTTTTGCGAGATGCCCCCAAGTTTGCCCCCAACAGCCCACCAAACAGCTCCATGAAAATCAAGTACGCTCTTGTCGCGCTGTTTGTCGGTGGGTGCCTGACCCTGCCGGGCGCGCTGTTCAAGATAGAACACTGGGCGGGGGCTGACCTGCTTCTGCTCACGGGCATGAGCTGCCAGGCAACCGGGGTGCTGGGCCTGCTGTACAAGCTGCTCACCCACCCTCGTTTTCGGGCGTTTCCGAACCGGTGAAGGCCGCGGGGCGCGGGATGGGCCCTGCCCGACTCTCAGCAGTCAGCGTAGCTTTGCGGCTCCTGCTTTTCTGCATTTTCTCATGCGTATATCGAATATGAGTTGGCTGGCGCTAGCCGCGCTACTCGGTGGCTGCGCCGCCCCCAAAGCCGCCACCGACGCGACTACTACCACAGCCACCCCGAAAGCCGCGCCGGCCAAAGCGTCATCGGCGGCGCCCGCCGCCACGCGCACTACCAGCCGCTTTGTGGCCGCACCGCCCACTATCGACGGACAAGCTACGGAGTGGACCGACTCGCTCGCCTACGATGCGACCAGCCATTTGCAGTACCAGGTGCTGAATGACGCGCGGACGCTCTACGTGCGGCTGCGGGCCAACGACGCGTCTACCCAGGCCAAGCTGGCTTACCTGGGCATGGTCGTCTGGCTCGATTCGACGGGCCGCAACCAGCAGCAATTGGGTATCCGCTTTCCACTGGCCATCGACCTGAACACGCTTAAAAGCAGCGGCGCGCAACGGCCGGCCGGCGCGATGGGGCCGTCGGCGGCCGAGCGGCAGCAGGAGCACCTGGCCCGCCTGCGCCAGATTCTGGTGCAAAGCGGCGGCGAGATGGAGCTGCTCAACTTCCGGGGCAGCAAGGAGCCGGTGCTCACCGACTCGCAAGCCCCACTCGGCATCAAGGCCGCGCTGGGTCTCGATGCGCGCAACAACCTGATTTACGAGCTGGCCGTGCCGCTCCGGCTGATTTACCGGCGGGTGCCGAACCTGGCCGACGGGCGGCCCGTGGTGGCTGGCGTGTGGCTGGCCGGCCAAAAACCCAAGCTGCCCACTGGCCAGTCCGGCACCGACCAATCCGACATGAGCGTGGTGGGCAGCGGCGGCAACGGCATGAGCGGGATGGGCGGTATGGGCGGCGGAATGGGCGGCCGCGGTATGCGTGGCGGCGGTGGCATGCGCAACATGCAGCCTACATTTCAAACGTTTTCTCTCAAGACCAGTGCATTGCTGAGCAAGTAGGGCGGAGCCTTTGCTCCGC
>JANXNW010000289.1 GCA_025353905.1 Hymenobacter sp. | reverse complement strand
CCGCCCCGCGCCGTTTCCAGCACGGCGTAATTCACCGTGGGGTCGCGCAGCACGAACTCGGCACTCTTGGCCCCGGTGCAGTCGCCTTTTTCGAGCTGAACGCCTTGAATATAAATGCCGTCCGTCGTCGTGAAACCCACTTTGTAGCCCACGCTGCTCACGATGTGCGCGATAAGGCGCGTGGTGGTCGTCTTGCCGTTGGTGCCGGTGATGGCGATAATCGGAATCCGGGCCGGCGCGCCGGGCGGAAACAGCATGTCCACGACCGGCGCGGCTACGTTGCGCGGCAGCCCTTCGGCGGGCGCGATGTGCATCCGAAAGCCGGGTGCCGCATTCACCTCAATCACCGCCCCGCGCGTCTCATTCAGCGGAATGGCGATGTCCGAAGTCAGCATGTCAATGCCGCAAATGTCCAGCCCCACGATGCCGGCCACGCGCTCGGCCAGCAGCACGTTGTAGGGGTCCACGAGGTCGGTCACGTCGGTGGCCGTGCCGCCGGTGCTGATGTTGGCCGTGCTCTTCAAATACAGCGTTTCGCCGGCCCTCAGCACCGATTCCAGGCTCAGGTCGCGGTTTTTGAGGATGTCGAGCGTGTGCTGGTCGGCCTTGATGCTGGTCAGCACTTTTTCGTGGCCGATGCCGCGGCGCGGGTCCTCATTCACCTTGTCAATCAGCTGCTGAATCGAGTGCTGCCCATCGCCCGTCACGGCCGCTGGGGTGCGCCGGGCCGCCGCGATGAGCTTGCCGTTCACGACCAGCAGCCGGTGGTCGTCGCCCTCCACGAACTGCTCCACGATAACGGCCCGCGAATACGTTTTGGCTGCGTTGAGCCCCTCCACGGCATCCTCCCAATTCGTGATGCGGATGGTCGCGCCCTTGCCGTGGTTGCCGTCGAGCGGCTTCGTCACGATGGGAAAGCCCAGCTCCTCAATCGCCTCGCGCAAGCCGTCTTCCGAATAAACGGTGGTGCCGCGCGGCACGGGCACCCCGCCATCGGCGAGCATGGCTTTCGTGCGGTTTTTGTTGCCGGCCACCTGCACACCCGCGTGCGAGGTAAAGCTCGTCATCGTCGCCCAGATGCGCCGCTGATTCACCCCGTAGCCAAGCTGAATCAGCCCGCTGTTTTTGATTTGAATGAACGGAATATCACGCATAGCCGCCTCCGTGACAATGCTCTGCGTGCTCGGCCCGAAATACTCGTCCTCCCGAATCTGGTGCAGCTCGGTAATAACCGGCTCCAAATTGAACTCGCGCCCCTCGCACAGTGCCTCCACCAGCTCCACGGCCGCTTCGGCGGCGAAGCGCCCGGCGCGCTCTTCCTGGTAAGCGAACACGACGTACTCGGTGCCGGCTTCGCGGGCGGGGTAGCTTTTGCCCCAGTAGGTGGGCATGGCCGCCCGTCGTTGCAAGGCCAGCGCGACGTGCTGCACGACGTGGCCCAGCGGCTCGCCGTCCTCCAGCTGCTCCAGCGTCAGGGCCGGGTGCTTGGCTAGTTGCTTGGTGCTGGCGCGGCCCGCCTCGTAGGGCTGGCCCAGCTCGGGCAGCAGGGCCGTGAGGCGCTCGGCCAGGCCCGGCACGGTGTCGCTCCGCTGGCCGGCCAGGTCCTGCATATCCACCTTGCAAACAAGTAGCCGATAGTGCTTTACCGACCAGTAGCTCGGCCCACGCATGGTGCGGAGGTCAGTGATTTTCATAAGTCAATGCCAAAAAAAGCCCACCGCCCACCGGGCGGCCCGGCAATGTAGGCAAGGCCGGGCTTATCGCGGGTTTTTTAGTTGAAAACCACGAAAAAGCCCCGCCGCCAAACTGGCAGCGGGGCTAATCAAAAGAAGAGGTAACGGGCGGATTCGAACCGCCGTAGGAGGTTTTGCAGACCTCTACCTAGCCGCTCGGTCACGTTACCGGCTAAAGGGAGGGCAAAGGTACGTCGGGCGCGGCGAGCGAGCAACGCGGGGGCAGGATTTCAGATGAGAACTATTAGCCACGAGTTAGCGTATATTTGTGTCGGATTGGGCGAGAGCCCAGACCACTAGGAGGGGAGTTCTGGCTTAGGTCAGGCTCCCTTTTCCTTTTATGGCTCCTCTGAATTTTTGGCTCAGGATTTCTTTTCTGGTGAATCGATAAATAGTGTTTTCAAAAACCACCGCGAGAATTTCCAATCGCGGGCACTTTCTAACCCGACCGTAGATAGCATTTTCTAAATCCGCTAAGTAAATCGGAGCCGTAAGAAATATAAGTAGATTACGAGCTTGTTTGTGTCCTCTGCGAATTGAGGTATCAATCGACTGTCCAGTGCCTGCGTAATTAGTTTTGAAATCCCATATCTTACTGTCGAATAGCGCATCAGGGTTTACAACATCACGTTCGTTGATAACGGGCAATAGCTTTACGTCGTAGCCACAATCAGCTAGGAACCTGGCAATAATCAAATTCTCAACTCGCTCTTTACCAATTTGTGTATCATGCACAATAACTGAGCACCCAGAAATGCTAGTGTATAAGTTTTTGTATTCGGGTATTGTCATAAGATTTATTAAAATAGTGCAACAAAGGTAACGAGTCAATATTAAAATTCCTACTTTATTAGCCAATCATTTTATCATTAATCAAAAAAACCCCGACCAATCCGGCCGGGGTTTCTAGTTTCACCTGATTCCAGGACTGCTTACGAAGCCTGAATCTCGGCGTTGTCGGGCGCGTCGCCGGCGGCGGGGCCTTCGGTAGCGGCTTCGGCGGCGGGCGTTTCCGGGGCGGCTTCGGCGGCGGGAGCTTCTGCTTCGGCGGTGGCTTTCGCCTTGGCTTTGAGCTTGGTTTCGCCGGCTTTGCGCTCGGCCCCGGCCATCTGGTCGCGCAGGGCGCTCAGGGCATCGAGGTCGCCCATCGTGTTCTTGTCGGCCGTCTTCTTGAGGTCGCTCAGCTTACCTTCGCCCGTGCCCGATTCGGCTTTGGCGGCGGCACCCTTCTTGGCGAATTTCGAGTTGGTGGCCTTGTTGCTCTCGTCGTCCTTGTTGTAGACGGCGGTGTGCGAGAGTACGATACGACGGTCGTCCTTCGAGAACTCAGTGACGCGGAAGTCGAGCTGCTCGCCGTTTTCGGCAGTCGCGCCGTCTTCCTTCACCAGGCCTTTCGGGTAGGCGAAGCCTTCGATGCCGTAGGGCAGCTCCAGCACCGCGCCGCGGTCGGTTTTCTCGGTGATGGTCGCCTTGTGGACCGAGCCGGGCGTAAACACCGACTGGAACGTGTCCCAGGGGTTTTCCTCCAGCTGCTTCACGCCCAGGGCCAGGCGGCGGGCGCTCATGTCGAGCTCCAGCACCACCACGTCGAGCTTATCGCCCACTTTCACCACTTCCGAGGGGTGCTTCACTTTCTTGGTCCACGACAGGTCCGAGACGTGCACCAGCCCGTCCACGCCTTCTTCCAGCTCCACGAAGAGGCCGAAGTTGGTCAGGTTACGGACCGCGCCGCTGTGCTTGGTGCCAACGGCAAACTTCTCGGCGAAATCGCCACGGGTCCAGGGGTCTTCGGTCAATTGCTTGATGCCGAGGCTCATCTTGCGGTCTTCGCGGTCGAGCGTCAGCACAACGGCTTCCACGATGTCGCCCTGCTTGATGAAGTCCTGCGGGTTGCGCAGGTGCTGGCTCCAGCTCATTTCCGAAACGTGAATCAGCCCTTCCACGCCGGGCACCACTTCCATGAACGCGCCGTAGTCGGCCACGTTCACGATGCGGCCCTGCACGCGCGAGCCGGGGCCGAGGTCGGCCGGCAATGAATCCCACGGGTGGGGCGTGAGCTGCTTGAGGCCCAGCGAAATACGCTTCTTGGCCTCGTCGAAGTCGAGCACCACCACGTTGAGCTTCTGGTCGAGCTGCAACGCCTCGCTCGGGTGGGCGATGCGGCCCCACGAGATATCGGTGATGTGCAGCAGGCCGTCCACGCCGCCGAGGTCGATGAAGACGCCGAAGTTGGTCATGTTCTTGATGTTGCCTTCCAGAATCTGGCCTTTCTCCAGGTTGTTG
>JANXNW010000279.1 GCA_025353905.1 Hymenobacter sp. | reverse complement strand
GAAATCGCCTCGTTGCGAAACACCCGCCCCGGCATGACCCGCCGAATCGGCAGCGGCTCGTTCTCCAGCAGCCGCACCTGCACCGTGGAGGTGTGAGTTCTCAGCAATGAGTGACTGAGTGACTGAGTGACTGAGTGACTGAGGGTCGGGTCGTCAGCGCCTTCACTCATTCGCTCATTCACTCCTTCACTCCTGACAAAAAACGTGTCCTGCATATCCCGCGCCGGGTGGTTTTCGGGGAAATTCAGAGCCGTGAAGTTGTGCCAGTCGTCCTCGATTTCCGGCCCTTCGGCCACGGCGAAGCCGATGCGCGAGAACACGCGCAGAATCTGCTCGCGCACGAGCAGCAGCGGGTGGCGGGTGCCGAGCGCGTGGGGCACCGGCGGCAAGGTGTAGTCGTAGCCAGCATCGGCGGGCTGGTTGGCCGTCGCGGCTTCGAGAGCGGTCTGGGCTTCGTCGTAGCGAGCCTGGGCGGCTTGCTTCAAGCCGTTGAGCTGCTGACCGATGGCGCGGCGCTCGTCGGCTGGCGCGGTCTTTAGGCCGTCGAATAAGTCGGCCAGCTCGCCCTTGCGGCCGAGGTAGCGGAGGCGAAACTGGTCGAGCGCGGCCGGGCTGGTCAGCTCGGCGGTGGTCAGCTCAGCGGTCAGGGCTGAAATAGATTCCTGCATGATACTAGCAAAGGTACGGCCGCCATAAAAGGCGGGGGCTCCCATTTAGCGCCGCGCAACGGCACAGGAGCAGGTGTCGGCGGGCAGCGGTGCTGGGCGATGTGCCAGTGGCGCGGCCTCGTTTTTAATGACCTGCGGCGCTAAACGGAAGGCCGCCGCGTTCTCCCGATGAAAGTTGGCACCGCCTTTGTAAAAGGGCTTTCAACGCGCCTCATCTCCCATCTTTTTTTCCCTCCGAAATCATGTTCCGTCTCCTGCTTCTCCCCGCCCTAGCCGTCGCCCTGCTGACCTCCGAAGCTGCTTCGGCCCAAACTACACTTGCCGACGCTGTTCCTGCCGTCACCAAAAAAGAAGTGCGCCAGGCCGCCCGTGCTGCCCGCCGCACCGGCCGGGTTCTCAGCAACCGCGAAAAGCGCGCTGCCGCCGCTGCTGATGCCGCTGCCAAAGCCGCAACTACGACCCCGACTGAACCCGCGCCCGCCCTGGCCTGGAGCGGCTGGAGCAACGACGCGCTGCCCGAAAGCACCCGCACCGCGCCCGCCAACCGCGCCGACCAAAGCTGGTCGTCGGCTCCCGGAATGCCCCTCAACCAAGTAGGCCACGGCGTGACGACCGACTACGACGGCCGCCCCCTGCGCCGCGCCGAAACGGCCAGCACGACGCTGCCGACGGTACGCTAAACCGCAGCGAACCAGCTTTTTCTCTTGAATTTAACCGGCAACGGCCGCGAAAGAATATCTTTCGCGGCCGTTGCTGTTGGGGCCAATTACCGAGCGGCGGGCTTGACGGGGCGGCCCCTAGTTTGCCTCGGCCTGGTAGTAGAGCGTGCTGCAATTTTCGGGGCGCAGCACCAGCTCGGCGGCCGCGCGCACTGCTTCAGGCGTAACGGCTTGCAGCTCGGCTGGCTCCTCGTTCGCGAGGTTGGCGTTGCCGAGCAGCTTGCCGATGGCCAGGGCCAGGGCGCGGTTGAGCAGCTCAATTTCGCCGAAGACCAAGCCCGCTTCGGCCTGGTTTTTTACTTTTTGCAGCTCATCGGCGGGCACCTGCTCGCGCAGCAGCTCGGCCACCACGGCCTCGACGGCGGCATCGGCGTCGGCCAGGGCCACGCCCGCGTTGAGCTTGCCCGAGACAACGAGCAGGCCAGGGTCGAGCGAGCCGGTGACGGAGGCTGAAATATTGTTGAACAATTCCAGCTCCTTGACCAGGCGCTGATGCAAACGGCTCGACTTGCCCCGGCCGAGCACGTCGCTCAGCAAGTCCACGGCGTGGTAGCGCGGGTCGAGCCGGGCGGGCATGTGCCACGCTTTGTAGAGCGCGCTCAGCGGCACCGGGGCCGTGGCCGTGGCCTGGCGCGGGGCCGTCTGAGCGGGTTCCTGGGGCAACTGCCGCGCCCGGCGCTGCCCGCCCGCAATCGGCCCGAACCACTTCTCGGCCAGCCGCTTC
>JANXNW010000261.1 GCA_025353905.1 Hymenobacter sp. | reverse complement strand
CGCGCAGGGCCAGCTTGGCTTTCTGGTCGGTGCTGTTTTTGTACTCGTGGCGCGGGTAGCGCAGGGCTTGCTCGAAATATGCCCGCGCCGCCGTCCGCTGCCCGGCTGCCCGCGCCAGGTAACCGAGCTGTAGCGCGGCCTGGGGCGCAAAATAATAGGGCGGCTCGCCGAGGGCGGCTGAGCGGCGCAGCGTCCGCTGGTAGTCGGCGCGGGCCGAATCGAGCCGGGCGAGGCCCTCCCACACGCGGGCGCGGCGGTAGGGCGCTTCTAGCTGGTCGCGGACGGGCGTGGCGGGTGCCAGCCGAAACTGCTGCAATACGTTCAATGCCAGCGTGTAATAGCCCCCGTCGCAGAGTAGCCGGGCGCGGGTCAGCTGCGGGTCGAGTAATTGCGCATCGTGGTAAAAGCGCTGGGCGTATACGTCCTCCTCCACCGTGAGCGGGCCGGCCAGGTTGATTTGCTGGCGGAAGCGCTCGCAAACGGCCGCTGGCTGCCCGCCGAGCCAGGCGGCCAGGTAGCGCTTGAAGGCCGCGTCCTTGCGGTAGTGCTGGCCCCGGTACTGCTGTAAAAACGCTTGATTCTCAGCGAGTGAGGCGGCGTAGTCGCCCCGGTAGAGCAGTAAGTCGGCGGCGAGGTGGCGCAGATAGGGCAGGGGCAGATACGCCGGGCCGGTGGGCCGGGCGCGATAGGCGACCAGCGCCGCCTCGCCCTGGTGCTGGCGCTTGTGCAGACTGACGAGCAAGTAGCTGAAGAGCAAATTGTCAGGCTGCTCGCGGCTGAGCTGCCCGGCCAAGGCCAGCCCTTCCGCCCCTCGCTGATAATATACCTCACGGATGAGCGCCCGCAGAATCCGGCTTTCGATTTGAAAATCGTGAGGCTGGCTGGCGGCCAGGTTCAGGTTGCGCAAGCCCTCCCCAACGCTGCCCCGCAGCCCCAGCAAACGCAGAAACCAGGCGTAGCCACCGGGCAATGAGCCAATGGCGAACTGACACATGCCCAGCGACTTGCGTGCCGGCACGAAGCCCGGATACCGCCGCGCCACGGCCGTGAGCAGCCCCACCGCCTGGCGCAGGTTCCAGGCCCCGCGCACCTCGTGGTCGAACACGACCTGCGTCAGGGCCTGATGCAGGCGGATTTCGGCGCGGGCGTAGTCGCGCAGCGCGGCGGGCGGCGCGGCTTCGAGCGTGGCGAGGCGCTGGTCCTGGGCCGCGACAACGGCCTCGTAGCGCGCTGCATCCTGACTCGTGAGCAGCTCTACGAAGTCGGCGCAGTCGGCCACGAGCACGGTGCCGGGCGCGGTGGGTGGCTCCGTGGCGAGTAGCTGTCGGCAAGCGCCGGCTTTTAGTTTGAGCAGCTCGGCGTAGGCGCGGGCCGCGCCGGGCGAGAGGGCTTCCGTAGTTGCGGGCTGACGGATTTCTACTTCAGGCTGGCGAATTTCCCGCAGAGGTGCGCGGAGATTTACGCAGAGGCTCGCGGAGCTGAATAACAGCCCCACAACAGTCCTCTGCGAGCCTCTGCGTAAACCTCGGCGCACCTCTGCGGGAAAACGGAACTGCATGACAAACCATAAAAAAAGGAACGACCCAGCGGCCGCTCCTTTTTCATTGCTAAAACTCAAAATCTAAACGGCTACCTGGCCTTCTACGCCCGCCAGAATGCGGCCGCAGTGCTCGCAGACGATGATTTTTTTGTGGGCCAGAATATCGGCCTGCCGTTGGGGCGGCACCGTGTTGAAGCAGCCGCCGCAGGCATCGCGGCGCACGAGCACCACGGCCAGGCCGTTTTTCATGTTGCCCCGCACGCGCTCGTAAGCCGTCAGCAAGCGGCCTTCGACCTGCTGAACGGCAGTTTCGCGCTCCGATACGAGCTGCTTTTCCTCGTTCTCGTTTTCGGCCACGATGCCTTGCAGCTCGCCTTTTTTGGTGTCAAGGTCCTTGCGGCGCTCGTCGAGGCGCTGGCGCGTCACGTTGGCTTCGGTGTTGCGCTGCTCGATGACGTACTGGGCCTCCTTGATTTTTTTGTCGGCAATCTGAATTTCGAGGCGCTGCAGCTCCACTTCCTTGGCGATGGCCTCGTACTCGCGGTTGTTGCGCACGTTGGTTTGCTGCTCCTCGTAGCGCTTAATCAGGCCCTCAGCTTCTTTGGTGGCGGCTTTGCGCTGCTTGATTTGGTCCTGCAAACCGCTGATTTCCTCGTCGAAGCGCTTGACGCGGGCTTCGTAACCGGCGATTTCGTCTTCCAGGTCGCGGACTTCCTCGGGCAAATCGCCGCGCACGCGCCGAATTTCGGCCAGGTGCGAGTCAATGCGTTGCAGCTCGAGCAGGGCCTCGAGCTTGGTGGCAACGGGCACGTCGGCCGGGTTGGCCACGGCGGCGTTATTAGCAGTCATAATGAACGGGATTCGTTGATGTTTTGGCAAACAGGACCGCAAAAGTACGACCGAACCCCGCCAGCAGCAAGTCCCGAAAAATCTCGCCCGTAAACTGCTCGCTCTCAAAATGTCCCACGTCGCAGAGCAGCAGCCGGCCTTCAGGCGCGAAAAACTCGTGGTACTTCACGTCGCTCGTCACGAACGCATCGGCCCCCGCCGCCACGGCCGCCGAGGTTAGAAAACTACCCGCCCCGCCGCACAAAGCCACTTTCCGAATGTCGCCCGCGAATGCCGTGTGCCGCACCAGGGGCACGCCGAGCGTCGCTTTAAGCAACTGCCGAAACGCGGCCGGAGCCAGCGGCGCGGGCAGCTCGCCCACGAGGCCCGCCCCCACGTCCTGGTGCTGATTCTCCAGCCGGACCAGCTCGTAGGCCACTTCCTCATACGGATGCGCTTGCCGAAGCGCGGCCAGCACGGCCGCCTGCCGGTGCAGCGGCAACACCACTTCGAGCTTGATTTCGGCCAGCGTTTCGGGCTGATTTTGCGCGCCGATGGCCGGCCGGGTGCCGTCGCCGGGCGTGAAGCTGCCCGTGCCGGGAGTCTGAAAGCTACAGTCGCGGTAGTCGCCCACGCGCCCTGCGCCGGCGGCGTAGAGCGCGGCAAGCACCCGCTCGGGCAGGCCCGCGTCTGCGGGCCGGGCGGGCACGTAGGTGCTGAGCCGCGCCAGCGTACCCGTTTGCGGGGCCAGAATGCGGGTATTGACCAGACCCAGCTTAGCGGCTAAGCGGGCATTGACGCCGGCGCGCACGTTGTCGAGGTTGGTGTGGGCGGCGTAAATAGCCACGTCATTTTTCAGCGCGGCCATAATGGTTTGCTCCACCAAACCCTTGCCGGTAAGGCGTTTGAGGGGCCGGAAAATCACGGGGTGGTGGCACAGCACCACATTGCAGCCCCGGCGCACGGCCTCGGCCACCACGGCCGGCGTGCAGTCGAGGCTGACGAGGACACTGGTTATTTCGGCTTCGGGCAGCCCGCATTGCAGGCCGGCATTGTCGTAGCTTTCCTGGTAGGCGAGGGGCGCGGCGGCTTCCAGGAGTTGGGCGAGGTCTCGAACAGTTTTCATTTGACAATTAACATTTAACAAGCTGGAAGACAAGCTTCTGCTGAGCAAAATTTAGAAAGGCTGAAAGGGAAGGACTTTGATGAGTCAACCATTTTGTTAAATGTCAAATGAGCGACCCCAACACCTCCACGTAGCGCGCCACGCTCTCAGCCAAGCTTTTCCGCCGGTACTGCATCAGAAAGCGCGGGTGGTCGAGCACCTCCACGCGCTCAAACAGGCCCAGCTCGTCGTTGAGCCGCCGCAGAAACTCGCCGTTGCGGCGGCCCAGGCTCACGGCCACGTCGCGGCGCAAGTTTAGCGCCCGCGCCTGCTCGGTGAGCGCGTGTTTCATATCCGGCCACAGCGCCTGGGTGAGGGCTGGCGAGTCGTAATAATTGTAATTGACGCCGGAACGGGTGATTTCCAGCGGGTAAACCGCGCCCAGAAAGAAGTGCTGGTAAAATTCGGCCGGGCCGCCGAGCGCGTCGATAAATAAATACACGAACTCGCTCGACAACTCGCGGCGCTGCCGGGGCAGCCCATGGGCCAGGCCACAATTGCCTTGTAAGGCCACCGGGTCGGTGAAGGCCACGCCGGTGCGGCCGCCGCCGAAGCGGCCGGGGTTGATGCCGAACACGCCCACGCGGGGCTGGTCGGGGGCGTAAAACTTGTCGGCAAACGCCCGCACGAGGGTTTGCACGGCCGGGTCGTGGTAGGAGTTGCGCACCTCTACGGCCGGCGGCAGCGGCGCGGCGGGCAGCGGAAATCGGGTGAGCAAGGCGAGCTGGCGGTCGGCGAAGGGGTTTTGGTGCATAGTGCCTGGTGTCTGGTGCTTGGTACTTGGTGCTTGGTCGGTAAATACGACCTTTGTTTGAAATGCGCGTTCCCGGTCAACCCCAAACCTACACCACTGGCTTCTTTCGAGACTCCGGCACCAAGCACCAAGCACCAAGTACTGAGCACCAAGCACTAAATCTGCTGATGCGGCCGCTGAGCTGGTGCTACGCCGCCGTGCTGGCCGTGCGCAACTGGCTCTACGACCGGGGCTTGTGGCGCTCGTCGCCGGGTTGGGTGCCGCTCATCGGGGTTGGGAACCTGCGCGTCGGCGGCACCGGTAAAACGCCCCATGTGGCCTGGCTCATTGAAGAGCTGCTGCGCCAAGGGCAGCGCCCGGCCATTTTGAGCCGGGGTTACGGTCGCCAGACGCGCGGCCCGCGCCTGGCCGGCCCCGCCGACTCGGCCGCGACGGTCGGAGATGAGCCGTGGTTTTATATCGAGCAGTTTGGTCCGCGCGGAGTGCCGGTGGCAGTGGCCGAAAACCGGCAGCTCGGCCTGGATTTATTGCGCCAGTGGCACCCCGAAACGACGGTCGTCGTGCTCGACGACGCCTACCAGCACCGGCGGGTGCGGCCGGCGCTCAATATCCTGCTCACGGAGCTGGCGCGGCCTTTCTACGAGGACTTCGTGCTGCCCACCGGCCGTCTGCGTGAGGCCCGCACTGGGGCCGTTCGGGCCGACATTATCGTGTTTACGAAGTGCCCGCCCGACTTGCCCGCCGCGACCCAGGCAGCGGCCGAAGCGCAGGCGCGGCGCTACGCCCGGCCGGGCGCGGCGGTGCTGTTTTCAGCCTACGACTACGCCGCGCCGGAGCCGCTCACCGACGCAGCGCGGGCCGCCGGTGCGCCCGTCGCGCCGTTAAGCGGCTTTGGCCCGGCGGCGCTGCTCACCGGCATTGCCCGGCCCGAACCGCTGGCAGCGCACTTGGCGGCGGTGGGCTTCGTGCTGGAAAAAACGTATGCCTTCGCCGACCACCACGCCTTTACGCCCGCTGACCTGGCGGCGGTGCGGGCCGGCTGGCGCGCCGGGCAGGCTATTTTTACGACCGAAAAAGATGCCGCCCGCTTGCAAGCGCCCGCGCTGCAGGCGGCCTTGGCGGGCTTGCCCGTGTACACGATTCCGGTGCGGGTGGCGTTGCTGGCCGATGGCGCGGCCCGGTTGCGGGCCGCGCTGGCGGGGTTGTTCTGATAGTTGTTTTTGGTTGGTTGTTTTTGGCTGCTGAATGAGTTTTAACGAGTAGAATATTGGAAGCCCAAAAACCAAAAGCTAAAAACCAAAAACCAGCAGTCATTTATTGGCTGTTGCTGCTGCTGACCGGCGCGCTGAGCGCCCGCGCTCAAATAGTGGACGACTCGACTAAAATCGTGTACGGCCCGCGCACGACGCGCATTGTGTACGAGGCCGAAGTGGCGCGCGACTCCGTGGGCGGCACCCGGCTCGATACCGTGCTCACGCGGCTGCCTCAAAGTCGATTTTGGCTGCACGATAGCGCGTTTCAGCAGGATTTGGGGGTGCTCGGCTCGGCTTCGCGGCCGTTACTTTATCAGCCCAACCTGCGGCTGGGCGCGCGGCTGGGCCGCACGGCGTTCGACCGCAATACCCGCGACGGGCGCGACGTGCCCTATTACGACTCGCGCTCGCCGTTTTCGTTTTTCCGACTGCTGCAAAGCTCCGAGGGCGAGCAGATATTCGAGCTGAGCTACTCGCGCTCGCTGCGCAAAAATTTCAGTGTCGGGGCTGATTACGAGCGCATTGCTTCGAATCAGGTGCTGGCCGCCGGGGCCACTACGCCCCAGGTCGAGCATAATAATTTTACACTCTTCGGCCGCTACCAAACCGAAGACGGGCGCTACCATTTGCTGACTAATTATTCGGCCAGCCGGCAGCGCACCGGCGAGCAGGGCGGCATCTGGCCCCGGGATACCGAAAGCGCGGCCGTGCCCACCGGCCTGGGCAGCCTCTTCAAGTATGCTGACCAGCGGGTGTATCTCACCAAGGCGACTAATATCGACGACCGCGACCAGCTGCGCCTGTTTCAGTCGTACCGGCTGGCGCGGCGCGGCTTCACGGCTTACCACGCGCTCGACGTGCGGCGGCAGTTTAATAGCTACATCGACCGGGAAACCCTGCGCGATGCGGCCGACAACGTGCTCTTCTACCCCGGCCTGGGACCCAATCGGCAGACGTTTCGCAACCCGCTGGCGACCAGCGACCGGGCGCTGTATCGGCAGGTCGAAAACACGCTGGGCTTGCTCGGGCGCACCGACCGCGTCGAGTACAATCTGTACGCCCGGCAGCGCGAGGCGAGCCTGGGCTTGCAGACCAGCCAGCTCGGCCTGGCCGGCCCCGATGTGCCGCTCGTGTCGGTCGGGCCGGCCTCGGTGCCTGACGACCCCTCGAAGGCACCCAGTGCGACTGACAACGCGGCCAGCCCACTACGGTTCGGGCAGTTGTTCGTGGGCGGCACGGCGGCTTTCAACTACCGCGAAATTTACGCCGTAGAGGTAGCCGGTGAGTACCTGCCTTTCGACAACAGCGTGGTGCCGAAGGTGCCGGGCGCGGGGGCCGAATACTGGCTGCGCGGCCGTGTCCGCACCGGCCCGCTCTCGGCCGAGGTGTTGCTCAACTCTTACTCGGCCACGCTCACGCAGCGCTTGTTCGTGGGCAACCACCATCAGTGGCGCAACCTGAATATAGAAAATGGACAAATCACTACGAACTTGGCCAGTAGTTTTAAAAATGTTACCAGTCAGCAGTTTACGGTGCACCTGGCGCAGCGCTTGCCGCTGCTCGCCGACCACACGCTCGAAGCCAGCGCGACGCTCGTCAATCTGAGCAATTTTATCTACTACGGCCCGCAGGGCCAGCCAGCCCAGGACAACAAAAACCGGCAGTTGCTCATCGGCTTCGCGCGCCACCGGGTGCGCTTGGGCAACGTGTATTTCGATAATCAGGCTACCTACACTCGGGGCGCGGGCAACGATAACCCGGTGCTGCGTGTGCCGGCGCTCGTGGCCGAGTCGCGGGTGTATTACCAGCGGCGGGTGTTTGGGCGGGCGTTGTTTGCGCAGGTCGGCGGCGAGCTCTATTACCAGGCCCGGTTTCAGCCTTACGGCTATTCGCCCGACACCCAGCAATTTTACGTACAAAACGATTTTGCGAGCGGTAACTTCGCCGTTGTCAATGCGTTCGTCGCGGCCGATATCGGGTCGGTATCTATTCTACTAAAGGGTGCTTATTTAAACCAGGGAATTTACCGCGACGGCTATTTCGCGTCGCCTTACCTGAGCGGCTACCCACGACGATTTCAGCTGGGGCTGCGCTGGCGGTTCTATAACTAGAATCGCGGATTATACAGAATGCTCGTCGAGTGTTGGAATCCTCGCCGCATGTTTGATTTAATCGCAGATTTTGCAGAGGCCCGCCGTGTGTCGGATTCCTCGTCAGATGTTAGATTCAATCGTGAGATGACTACGGAGGATAAAGCAATTAAATTTGTCGACTGTTGCCCGATTGAATCCAACATCCGACGAGGAATCCAACCTCTAACGAGCCTCTGCAAAATCTGCGATTAATGAAGACCATCCTCAAACTCAAGCTCAACTCCGACCCGCGCTGGGCGGATTTGGCCAGCAAAAACCTGGAGGAAATCCTGGTGGACCACGCCTACTGCGAGCAAAAGGCGGCGAGCACGGGCATTTCGCTCATCGTGCACTACCCCGAAAAAGAGCGGCTGGTGGACGAGCTGACCGCGCTCGTGGCCGAAGAGTGGGAGCACTTCGACCGCGTTATCAAGGAGCTGCGCAAGCGCAACTTGCCGCTGGGCCGCCCGCGCCGCGACGAGTACGTGGGCCAGCTCATGCTGCATATTCGCAAGGGCGGCCAGCGCGAGCGGCAGCTCATGGACCAGCTGCTGGTGTCCTCGCTCATCGAGGCGCGCTCCTGCGAGCGCTTCAAGCTGCTCTGGCTGCATTTGCAGGACCGCGACCCCGAGTTGAGCCAGTTCTACTACGAGCTAATGGCCAGCGAGGCGGGCCATTTCGTGAGTTACGTAGACCTGGCCAAAGAATACTGCGACCCCGCCGAAGTGGACGCCCGCTTGCAAGAGCTACTATTAATCGAGGGCGAAATCGTTATTAATTTGCCTGTCCGGGACGACCGGATGCACTGATTTAGGGGCTTTCCTAAATATAAAAAAACAAGTCTGATGACAGAGTTTATAGTTGAACATCAACAAGTACTACTTCGGGAGAATATTCCGCTGGATGGTACCGAGTTGGCCGCTGCCGAGCAAGAGCTGGTCATGCTCAAAAAACTGCCCCCGCTTATAGCTTTAATAGTACTCCCCGTTGCGGCTTTTATTTGTTGGCTAATACGAGATAAATTCAGCACTTTTTACTATTACGACTTTATTCTTCTAGCGGGGGCTACGGTTGTTTCCTACGGCTTTGTTTATTTAATAGGTTGGTTAATGTGTAAATACGATACCGTTAATATAAGGAAAGACATTGCTTGTGGTAAAAGCAAGCTGACCAGCGTACTGATTAACCGTGACAAGACGGAACACGGCGAGTATCTGACTTTTGCGGGTGAGGAGGAGGGCAGTAAGATAAGACTCCTCGTAACCGAGGAAGAATACACCGCTTATGCGGTAGAAATGAAGGTGATAATAACTTACTTGAAACACAGTAAAAAGCTCCTCACCATCGCGAGGATTTCCTAGAGACGATAATTTCCAGCTAACCTCCGCCCCAGGCGATTTCCATTGCAAGCTGCTCGCTTCCTTACTGCTGACCTGGCTGAGCTGCCCACCACTGCCCGGCAGCTGGCGGCCATCATTGCTGAATCTCCTCATTCAGTGGTGGCGTTTGAGGGAGAGATGGGCGCGGGTAAAACCACCCTGGTGCGGGCGCTGTGCACCGAACTGGGCGTGACCGACGACGTGAGCAGCCCCACGTTTGGCCTCGTACACGAGTACCGGGATGGGCAAGGCCGGCCGGTTTATCACTTTGACTTTTACCGCGTTGAAACCGAAGATGAGGCCCAACGGCTGGGTACGGCCGAGTATTTCGATTCGGGGTATCTTTGCCTGGTGGAGTGGCCCGGCCGCGTGGCGGCGCTCTTGCCCGCCGATTGCCTGCGCGTCGAGCTGCTGGTTACCGGCCCTGAATCAAGGCAATTATCAATTACCAATCAATAACGAACAGTTAGTAATTAGTCGTGAGCAGCAATTAAAACGAGCTACTCATCGGTAATTGCTACTTAAAAATAAGATGGCCGAACCAGTACCGTCTGGCTTTGAGGCGGTGGCCACGAGCCGCGCCTATTTTCCGCAGGAGTCGATGCTGGCCGTAGAGACCCGCAAGCGGAAGCTCTTCATTGGCTTGCCCAAGGAAAGCTCGTTGCAGGAAAACCGCCTGGGCCTCACCCCCGAAGCCGTGCTGCACCTGGTACAGGCCGGTCACGAGGTGATGCTCGAAACCGGGGCCGGCGCGCCGAGCAAGTACTCAGACCATGATTATTCGGAGGCCGGGGCCAGCATCGCTCACTCGCCGGATGAGGTTTACAAGGCCGATATCATGCTGAAAGTGGCGCCGCCCACGCGCGACGAAATTGAACTGATGCGCCCCGGCCAGACGCTGATTTCGGCCTTGCAAATGGGCACCATGACCCCGGAATTCATCTCTGCCCTGGCTCGCAAAAAAGTAAATGCCATTGGCTTCGAGCTGATAAAAGACCCGAGCGGGGCGCGGCCGGTGGTGCGGGCGATGAGCGAAATCGCCGGCTCGACGGTGATGCTCGTCGCGGCCGAGTACCTGGCCCGCTCCAACGAGGGCAAGGGTATTATTCTGGGCGGCATCACGGGGGTGCCGCCCTCGCAGGTCGTCATTTTGGGGGCGGGCACGGTGGCCGAATACGCGGCCCGCGCCGCGCTGGGTCTGGGGGCCGAAGTGAAAGTGTTCGACAATCACTTGTATAAGCTGCGCCGCCTGAAGCACAACCTCGGCGCGCAGCTCTACACGAGTACGCTCGACACGTACGCGCTGAGTCAGCAGATTCGGCGGGCCGATGTGGTAATCGGTGCGCTCGCCGTCGAGGACGGCCGCATCCCGTTCATGGTGCCCGACGAGCTGGTGGCGAGTATGGCGGCCGGCTCCATCATCATCGACGTGAGCATCGACCAGGGCGGGTGTTTTGAGACGAGCGAGATGACGAGCCATGACCGGCCGGTATTTCGCCGGCACGAAGTCGTGCATTATTGCGTACCTAACATTGCCTCGCGGGTGCCGCGCACGGCCACCAACGCGCTGAGCAACATCTTCACGCCCATCCTGCAGGAAATTTCGCAGCACGGCGGTATCAACGAGGCGCTGTTTACGAACGAGCATTTCCGCTCCGGCGTGTACATGTATAAAGGCTCGCTGACGAACGCGGCCATCGCCAAGAAATTCAACCTGCGCTACAAGGAATTAGGGCTGCTAATTGCGGTGCGCAATTGAGTTTATTGCTAGTGGTTGATGCCTCGCGCCAACCGCACCCGATGTGATGACAGCCACTAAGATAGCCGAATTCGCGTGAATTCGGCGGGTTCGTCCGCAGAATTCGCGTTTAAGCACCCGCTTCAGTCAGCAGCAGCAGCTGCCACGCCTCGCCCACGCGGCCGTCTTCGAGCCACTGCCGGGCCAGCAACGTCAGCTGTTTGCTTGATTCGGCCGAGTCGGCGCGGTGCTTATTGAGCAGATAAGCCGCCATCGGCTCAGTGCGGATGGCTTCGATGTCGGCCGCCGTGGGCAGGGCCTCAGCCTCGACGTTGGCCAGGCGGGCCAGGTGGTTGCCGCTCAGCAGCGGGCTGTGGCGAATGTTGGCGGGCAGCGCGTCGAAGCCGATGCCGAGGCGGCGGTTGGGGCGGCTCACGGTGAAGAGCGTCTCGGGCGTGACGCGGCCGTACCAGTCGCCGCCCAGCCGCGAGATGGCCGTGAACTTGCGCGGGTCCAGGCCGTGGCCGTTTTCCAGCAGCAGCTCTTCCCGAAAATGGGCCTTCACGACCCGGCAGATGACCAGGTTGCCGTGGCCCTGCGCCGCGCCCAGCTCGATAACCTGCTCGACCACGCACTCAAACGCGGCCGGGCACTCGGCCACGCGGGGCGGGCGCACGAGGTCGGCGGGTAGTTCCGTCAGGCCGGCTTTGCCGAACTCGTTCACGTCGGCCGGGTACTCGGCGCTGGCCAGCGAAAGCTGCTCGACGAGGGCGTAGTCGGCGATGTTAATGACGACCTCGGGCACTTCGCGCACGTTGTGCAGGGTGTCTTTCTCGGCGTTGTCGCGGGCGCGGTTGGCGGGCGAAAACACGAGGATGGGCGGGTTGGCGCTCATCAGATTGAAAAAGCTGAACGGACTCAGATTGACGTGCCCGCCGGCCGACACGGTGCTGGCGAACGCGATGGGCCGCGGCGCGACGGCGCTGATGAGGTACTGGTACCAGTCGGCGGCGGGCAGGTCGGCGGGGGCGAGGGTGCGGAAAGTAGTGGTGGGCATGAAAAGGCGAGGTCGGACCGAAGTTGGAGGCGCAAGTTAGCCGGTCCCGGCGGCGGCGTTGGGAGCTGGCGCGGCAATCATAGGGCGAATTATTCGCTAAAATAGTATAGATTTGCTGACTACGTATAGCTTTGCCTGCAATCTCTCAAATCCCGCCCGCCATGACCGCGCCCGCCTGCCCCAAATGCGAATCCCTGGAAGCCACTAAAAGCGGCATTATCAACGAGCGGCAGCGGTTTCGGTGCCGGCAGTGCGGCTATCATTTCACGGTGGCCAAGGTGGGGCGCGAGGTCAATCCGTACTACGTCGTGAAGGCGTTGCAGCTTTATATTGAGGGCGTGGGCTACCGCGAGATTGAGCGGCTATTGGGTGTGAGCCACGTCAGCGTGATGAACTGGGTGAAGAAGTACGGCGTGAAAGTGCCGCGCCAGACTGACTACCACCCGACCTACAAAATCCTCAATCAGCGCGAGGTGGCCGAATATTTTCAGAATCCGGCGAACGTGAAAGGGGCCGGAATGCTGCTGACCGAGCTGGGCGACAAGTTCATGCTCATTCGCTGGGAGCGGTTTCGGGCGGGATAGGGGCGGCGGGGGTATAGTTTGGGAGTTGGGTATAGCTGAGCGGGTGCGACGGGAGCCGAAAGCGGTGCTACTTAGCCGCTACAAAACCGTCCGGGTTGGGGTTTCGGCCTTGGCCAGACGGGAATAACGCCTCATTTCTCCCACCTGTTTCACCTTCTTCATGCCCATGCAAAAATTCCACTACGTTCCATCCCGTCTGCCTGGTTTTCTGGCTGCGGGGGCGCTGCTTGTCAGCAGCTTCGCGGCGCTGGGCCAGGTAGCGCCGCCGGCCACGGGCACCCCGCCGCCGCCCGCGCCCCAAGCCGCGCCACCGCCCGCGCCGACCCCTACCAAACCGGTGCCCTACGGGGCAGGCATGAAGGTCAATATCTCGGCCGACGGCTCCAAATACCTGCGCTTTCTGGCCTGGGCGCAGTTCTGGTCCACGTACAACGAGAACAACGCCAACACGCTGCGTAACGGTATTGCCAAATACGACCAGCTCGATTTCGGCATCCGGCGGGCGCGTTTCATCACCCTGGCCCAGCTCAACCCGCGTTTCTTGCTGCTGCTCGACCTGGGCATGGAAAACCAGACCACCTTCAGCGGGGGCGTGCCCAACGACCCCGGCGGGCCGGGCAAGAAGACTTCGTTTTACGTGCACGAGGCCGTGGGCGAGTTCCGCCTCAACAAGTACCTCAACCTGGGCGCGGGCCTCAACTACCAGACCGGCATCTCGCGCATGACGGCGGCCAGCACGAGCACGATGATGACCTACGACATCCCGGTGGTCAATTTTCCGACCGTGGACCTGACCGACCAGTTCGGTTTTTTCATGGGCGTGTACGCCAAAGGGCGCATCGGCGGCTTCGACTACCGCGTGGCCGTGGACGATGCCTTCCAGATAAACCCTACCGCCACGACCCCGGCCACGCTGCGCACCAACGTGGCCGCGTTCAACCCCCGCAACACAAACAAGATATACCAGGGCTATTTCAGCTACTCGTTCCGCGACAAGGAGCCGAACCTGCTGCCCTTCACGCAGGGCACCTGGCTCGGCACCAAAAATGTGCTCAACGTGGGCGCGGGCTTTCACTACAACCCGGCCGGGACGTATTCACGCGCAGCGGCTTACCCGACCACGACCCCCCCCGCCGACCCGTTCTCGACGACCCAGACCAACGACATCAAGCTCTTGGGGGCCGACGTGTTCTACGATGCCCCGCTCGACACGGCCAAGCGCACGGCCCTGACCTTCTATGGGGTGTACTACAACTATAATTTTGGGCCGAACTACGTGCGCTACGTGGGCCTGCTCAACCCCGGCAACGGCGTTTCGTCGGGCCTGGGGGCGCTAACCGGCAACGCCGCGCCCATCCTCGGCACGGGCCAGAGCTTCTACACTCAGGCCGGCCTGCTGCTGCCGCGCAACCTGCTCGGCCCCAAGGCCAAGCTTCAGCCCTACGTGGCGTATTTGCACAACCGCCTCGAAGGGCTGCTCGATACGGACGGCGGCATCAAGGGCATCAATATCTACGATGCCGGCCTGAACCTCTACCTCGACGGGCACAACGCCAAGGTAACCCTCAACTACCGCGCCCGGCCCGATGTGAGCGACCAGACGTTCCTGCCCGTTAATAACGGGGCCGCCACGATTAACAATATCACCTACCGCACCGAAATTACGATGCAGGTGCAGGTGTTTCTGTAATTTTTTTGGCTGTTAGCTGCGGGCTTTCCAGTAAGAAAAGCCCGCAGCTAACAGCCAAAAACTGACAGCCAACAGCTAAAAAATCCCACCCACTTATTTCTGCTATTTTTCATGGAACAGAGTTTGAACCCCGCCTACGCGCCCGAGGCGGCCGTGGCGCACGACAACAACTCGACCTCGACCAGCCA
>JANXNW010000241.1 GCA_025353905.1 Hymenobacter sp. | reverse complement strand
ATGCTGCCTGCCCACCGCCCCCGCCGCAACCGCAAGTCGCCAGTAATCCGCGATATGGTGCAGGAAACGCGCCTTACCAGCCACGACTTCATCTACCCGCTCTTCGTCATCGAGGGGCGGAATCAGGCGGTCGAGGTGGCCTCCATGCCGGGCATCTTCCGCTACTCGCTCGACCGCTTACTGCCGGAAATCGCGGAGTGCGTCGAGCTGGGCATTCACGCTTTCGCGCCGTTTCCGGGCTTGTCCGACCACTTGAAAGACCCGCTGGCCCGCGAGTCGGCCAACTCCGACGGGTTATACCTGCGCGCCGTGGCCGAAATCAAGCGGCAGTTCCCGGACGTGGTACTGATGAGTGACGTGGCGATGGACCCGTATTCGAGCGACGGGCACGACGGGGTGGTGGACCAGGAAACGGGCGAAATCCTCAACGACGCCAGCCTGGAAATTCTGGGCCAGATGGCCCTGGCCCAGGCCCGCGCCGGAGCCGATATCATCGGGCCGAGCGACATGATGGACGGGCGCGTGGCCTGGATTCGGGACGTGCTCGACCGCAACGCCTTCCAGCACGTGAGCATCATGAGCTACACGGCCAAGTACGCGTCGGCCTTCTACGGCCCGTTTCGCGACGCGCTGGCCTCGGCCCCCAAGCGGGGCGACAAGAAGAGCTACCAAATGAACCCCGCCAACCGCCGCGAGGCGTTGCGCGAGCTGGCCCTCGACGAAGCCGAAGGTGCCGACATGGTGATGGTGAAGCCCGCGCTGAGCTACCTTGACATCATCCGGGAAGTGAAAAATGCCACGACCCTGCCCGTGACGGCCTACAACGTGAGCGGCGAGTACGCGATGGTGAAAGCCGCCGCCCAGCGCGGCTGGATTGACGGCGAGCGCACGATGCTCGAAGTGCTACTCAGCATCAAGCGCGCCGGCGCCGACGCGATACTGACCTACTTCGCCAAGGAAGCGGCCCGGGCGTTGCGGCGGGGATGAGTGGGTTGGGCCGGCGTTATCTTGCGGTATGAAAACCTACACATTGGAGGTGCTGAGGCCCGAGAGCGAAGCGCTGGTGGCTGACCTATTGGCCGCTTTGCACCGGCAACACCTGATTCGCTACATTGAAGCGCCGACGGCGGATAATCCGCTGCTGCTGACGGCCGAGGAGATTGAGGCGGACGTTTTGCTTGCCAGGCAACAGCCCGGCTTGTCGCGGGAGGCAGTACGAACCCGGCTGGGGCTATGAGTGAGCGGCGCGTCGTCATCCCAGACCAGTTTCTGGACCGCATGGCGGCCATTGAGCAGTACCTGGGGCAGCAAGACCCAGCGCGAGGGCGCGAGTTTTCCGCCGAGCTGCTCGACTTTCTCTACGATACGATAGGTGTTTTTCCGCTGGCGTTTCCTGCTTACCAACTGCCGCGCTACCCTGACTTACTGCTGCGACGGGCGGTTTTTCAACGGTACTACATCGTGCTGTACGAAGTGAGCGAGGAGGAGGTAAAATTTGTCGCCTTGTTCGCCAGTTCTCAGGATGCCGGCCGCATCAGTTTGTAGTTTGTCCTGCTGCACCAGGCAACTCCGAAGTACTACCGCTTCACGCTGTCGAAAGCCGCCGCCCAGCGCGGCTGGATTGACGGCGAGCGCACGATGCTCGAAGTGCTGCTCAGCATCAGGCGCGCCGGCGCCGACGCGATACTGACCTACTTCGCCAAGGAAGCGGCCCGGGCGTTGCGGCGGGGGTGAGTGGGTGGGGCCGGCATTATCTTGCGGTATGAAAACCTACACATTAGAGGTGCTGGCTGACGACGAGCTGGTAGCCAGTATCCTGGATGATTTACACAAGCGTAAGCTGATTCGGTTCGCGGTCAGCCCGGCTCGCTGGTCAGCGCCACCAGCCTCTGCTACTGAGCTAGCCGAGCGTCTGGCGGCGGCTCAAGCCAGCCCGCGCTTGTCGTTTGAAGAAGCCCGCCACCGCTTGGGCCAATGAGTAGCGAGCCGCCGCTTGTTATCAATCTGGCCGAAGATTTTTACCAGGGACTGCTGGAAATCGAGGAGTACGCTGACGCGCGCGGCGGCCGGGGGCGGCAGTTGGTGAACTTCCTCATGAATTTTGCCTATCAGATTATCGGCTGCTCGCCGCGGGCTTACCCGCGTTGCCGGTACCCGAACAGCCCGCCTGCGAGTTTCGGCGGGCGGTTTTTCGTAAAAACCACGTGCTGATTTATCAGCTCACCGATACGGAGCTGACCTTTTTGCTGGTGTACAGCACCAAGCGCCGCCCGCCGGTTGTTCCGCTCATTACTTGACAAGCTCGGATTAATGAATTGCTGCTCAGTTTCAAGCGCGCCGGAGCGAATGCCCTCCTGACGTATTTCGCCAAAAAGTCGGCTCAGGCGTTACGGGAAAACTAGTGCCCGGCAGCTCCGGTCCGTGCCAACTACTCGCGCTTCCGGGTCCGAAAACCACACAAAAGCCCCCACCCGGATTGTCCAGGTGGGGGCTTTGAAATAGCATTCAACCCAACAGCTTACTCCACCACGAAGCGGCGCGAGAAGAGCTGGCCGTCGGCCGTCTGGCAGAGGACGGTGTAGAGGCCGGCGGCCACGGGCGAGCGCAGCGTGGTCGAGGTGCTGGCCCCGGCACTCAGCGCGACGTTGGTCTGGGAGCAGAGGCGGCCCACCGCGTCCACGACGCGGAGCGTGGCCTGGCCGGGCGCCTTGGGCAGGGTCAGGTTCAGGGTCGCGCCCCCGCCGAGCGGGTTAGGATAGACTTGCAGCGTGGGCGAATCGACCAGCGTACGAACGGCCAGCGGCTGCACCGCATCGAGCTGGACGTTGGCCAGGTACAGGTTGTTGCCGTACTGGTTGTAGGCGATGAAGCGCAGGTACACCTGTTGCCCCAGGAAAGCCGACAGGTTGACGATTTCGGTGCGCCACTGACTCGGCGAGCTGGGCGTGTACACGGTATTGTCGCGCGGGAGCGTGGTGCCCAGGCCCGTAGCCGCCGATTTCAGGTACACCTGTCCCAGCGGGGCGTTGGTGCAGGCCCGGAACACATTTACTCCCAGCGAGTCGTTGGCCCCGGTCACCGGCGCGTACGCGATGTCGAAGCGCAGAAAAGCCGCCGGGCCGCTCAGATTGAGCGCGGGCGACTGCAGCGAGTCGCGCTGATTCTTGGCGGGGTACGGCCCGAAGGGCATCACGGCCACCGTGCCGCGGGTGCCGTCTTTACGCAGCGTATTGGGGGCGCTCGTCCAGGTCAGGCCGTTGTCGGGGTTCAGCACCGACCAGACGGCCGGAATGCCCGACGCGAACGACTCGGCAAACGGAATGGCCGCGGCCGGGCCCTGCACCACCACGGTGAAAGTGCGGGGCGCGCTGCTGCCGTTGGCGTTCGAGGCTACCAGGCTGGCGGTGTAGGTGCCGGCCGCCGCGTAGGTGATAACCGGGTTGGCATCGGTGCTTGTGGCCGGCGTACCGCCGGGAAAGCTCCAGGCCAGGGTGCTCACGCAGTTGCTGGACGCGTTGCGGAATGCCACCCGGCCGCCCGGACAAATCGGGGCCTGGCGGGCGACGGTGAAATTAGCCGTCGGCACGATGGTCGAGATGGTAACCAGCGCGGCCGTGGTGCGGGTCGAGGTGCCGTTGGCGTTGGTTACGGTCAGCGTGGCCCCGTAGGTGCCGGCCGCCGTGTAGCCGACGACCGGATTAGCGTCGGTGCTGGTGGCCGGCGTACCGCCCGGAAAAGTCCAGGCGTAGGTAGTGCCCGTGCCGGCAAAAAGCGACGCGTCGCGGTACTGGACGCTGCTGCCGGGGCAGAGCGGCCCGCCGTTGGACACGCCGAACTGCGCCACCGGCGCCTGCACGGCATTGGCTCCGTTCACGAGTACGTCGTCGAAAGCCCGCCCGCCGCGGAAGTTCGGAAGGCTCGAATCAACCTGGCCCGAACCGCTGCGCTGAAACCGAATCCGCACGTCGGCACCCAGCGTCAGGTTGTTGGCCGTGGCAAACGTATTCAGGTTCACGCTCACCGTTTGGTAGGTCGTGGTCGAGTTGGTGCCCGTCAGGTCGGCGAGGCGAAACCAGTTCTGGCCCCCGTCCACGCTCAGCGCCACGCCGTCCGAGATGCTGCCCGGGCTGTTGTTGGCGTAGGTGGCAGGCATGGCATTGTCTACCTCGCCCGCAAATTTTTTCTGCTTGAAGTTCAGTACGTAGCCTCCGGCTATGGCAGCGCTCAGGTTCAGGCGCAGCGTGGCCTCAGCCACGCGCGGGCCATTGGGGCCGCTGGGATAGTCACGAAAGTTGAAATACGGGAAGAAGCCATCGAGCACCAGGTGGCCTGGCGTCGAAGCCGGCCCGAAGTCGCTGCGCACGAAGGCGCGGACCGGTCCCCGGCCCTGGATATCCCAGGCGGTGCTCAGGCCCGTCACGTCGAAGGTTTCGGTGAACGGGGCCGTGGCCGCCACCACCGGCCCGAAGATGGCCCGGTAGGCGTTAATCAGCCCCGCGCCGGTCCGGTCATCGAAGCCAGCCGGGCCCAGGTCGAGCGCCGTCGTCTGGAGCCGGGTTCGCACCTGGGTGGGCGTGAAGGTTGGCTGGGCTTGCAGCAGCAGCGCCGCCACGGCCGCCGCGTTGGGGGCCGCTGCCGAGGTGCCGAAAAACAGGAAGCCGTCGTTAGGGTCGGGCACGGCCCCGCCGGCAAAAAAAGTCGTGCTGACGCCGTCTACTGCCGTAAATTCGGGTTTCTCGCGCACGTCGGGGGCAGCCAGCGGGTTGCCATCGGCGGTGAAGAGTATCGTTGGCCGGCCTTTGGCCGTGAAGCCTTCCGGGGCCAGGCGGTTGTAAGAGGGCGCGGCGGCCACGGCCATGCAGCGCTCGGCCGCGTGGTGGCCCGTCAGGGTGCTGCTGCGCGTGAAGTAGTTGACCGGGGTAATGTTATCGCCGTACGAAATGTACTTGACGCGCGCCGGGTTGGCCGTGCCCGCCCGGCGGGTAACGACCAGGTCAAATTCGGTGTCGGTGTCGTTGTTGTTGACGTAGCCGAATATTTCCGCCGGGGTCTGGCTGGCCAGGTTGTTGTCGTCGCTGACGGCTACCGTGTCGCCGCGCTGCACGGCTCCGCCGGCCCGGGCCTTAACCAGGTACATGTCGAGGTCGGTGCGCACCCCGCGGGTGGTATAAAACGGGTCGCTCCATTGCAGGCTCAGCACGAGGGTGCCGGCTTTCGGAATCGAGAAGCGCTGCCGGGTGTCGCTCGCGCCGCCCGCCGTGAAGCTAGCCCCAAAGTCCAGCTCGGACGGAGTGCCGGCCGGGCCGGTCCGCGCCCGAAACACCGGGCTCACGTACTCGCTCGACGCGTCGGCGGCGTTGCCGGCAGAGCCGAAGTAGGTGATACCCAGCCGGTTGCTGGCCTCGTTGACGGCCTGCGCCACTACGCCGTCCTGAAACATGGGCGCGGCAAAGTAGCCTACGTCATCGACCAGAATCTTGCAGTTGCCCAGTGTCGGGTCGGCCAGGCGCAGCATCTGGTCGGCAAAGTCGGCCTCGCCCCGAAACACGGAGCTGAACGCGATGCCCGCGCCAGGCGCGATGTCCCGAATCAGCTCAATCATGGCCCGGCCTTCGTCGGAGCCCCGGCCGGCGGGCAGGTCTTGGAGCACCTGCACGTTGGCCGGCAAGTCGCCCGAGGCCACGCCGGCCGCCGCGCCGCCCAGCGAATTATACGAGTCGCTCATCACCCCGATGCGCTGGCCCTGCCCGTTGAAGCCGCCCGTGGTGCCCCGCACCCGGTACGATTCGAGCAGGTAGTCGGCTTGGTTCTGCACCCGGCCGATGTGGGTGATGGGCTGCCACACGGCCGTTACGCCCAGCAACCCCCGCGCGGCCAGGGCCGTGATGCCGTCTTTACCAGGAGCCAATTGGCTCACGGGCAGCTCCCCCTCGATGAAGTGCAGGCCGCCTTTGGCCGACACCGTCTGGAAGCCGCGCGCTTCGAGCAGGGGCCGCAGGGCGGCCACGTTCTCAGCCGTGATGCGCACGAGCACCGTAGCCGGGCCGCCGTTGTCCTGCACCGACAGGTTGGGAAAAGCCTCGCGCAGCGCGGCGCCCGACGAGAGCATGTTGGCGCTGGACCGGGGGTTGGCGCTGGTCGCGCCCGCGCCGTTCGAGTAGCTGTAGAGCTGCTGCAGCTGGCGGCTGATGCGCGAGCGCGGATTGGTGGGTAGCTTGGCGGCGGCCGCGGCGGCCGGCGAGCTGTTCATCGTCGTGCTGGTGCGCGGCCGGGGCAGGGTGGGCTGGTAGTCCGTCGGCTGCTGGGCCAGGGCCGGCCCCGCGCTCAAACAAGCCCCGAGTAGCGTAAATAACGTTCTCATGTGAAGAAAATGATGATGATGCAGGCAAATGTAACCTAGTTGAGTTAATTAATTCCGCAACCGTTTCGGCCCGGCGGCCGGCTGCTGGCCAGCTGGTAATAAACCGAACATTAGGTCGGACTTTCTGGCTCATCGAGCCTTTGTTTCCCGTCTTATGTCGTCTTCAGTTACGCTTCGATTACGCCCGGCCACCGCCGCCGATTTGCCCGCCGTGCTGGCCCTCGTCGGGCAGGTGGTGCCGATAATGCAAGCCAGCGGCAACTTGCAGTGGAGCCCCGACTATCCCAACGCGGCCGTGTTCGAGCAAGACCTCGCCGCCGGCCACCTCTGGGCAGTTGAGCTAAGCGGAGAAATAGTCGGCGTGGCCGCGCTCACGCGCAACGCCCAGGACCCGGAATACGCCCTCGCCGACTGGGACCCGGCCGCGCCCGCCGTGGTGGTGCATCGGCTGGCCGTGGCCCCCGCTGCCCAGGGTCGGGGCGTGGCCCAGGCGCTGCTGGCCCAGGCCGAAACGCTGGCCCGCGCCTGGGGCTACGGCCGGGTGCGGGTAGATACGAATTCGGCGAACACGGCCACCCAGCGGCTGTTTCCAAAGCTGGGCTACCGCTTCGCGGGCGAGATTGCGCTGGCGTTTCGGCCGGGGCTGCGGTTTTTTTGCTACGAGCGGCTCGTGGGGTGAGCTGTCTGTTGTTGCGTACTTTGGCCCTATGAAAACGTACATCTTGCAAGTGCCTGACGCGGCAACTGAGGCGGCCGTAGAAGCGGCCCTGGCTGAGCTGCTACAACAGCGGCGTATCGTGCTGGAAAGCGATTCCGACGCGTTATTCAGCCCGCTGTCGGAAGAAGAATTCGCGGCGGAGCTGCGGCGGGCACTGGCTTCGCCCAAGCTCTCGTTGGACGAGGCCCGGGCGTATCTGAAGCTATGATGCCGGTTGAGTCGCGGCTAGAATTTCACCAGGTCTTTCTGGATGAGCTGCTGGCGGTGGAGCGTTTTCTGGGTCGTTTTCAACCCAGCCGGGGGCGGGATTTTACGCGCGCCGTTTTCGACTTCGCTTACTCGGTAGTGGCTACGGTCCCGGAAGGATTTCCGCGCTACGAGCACCCCCTGTCGCCGGAGCTGTCGTTGCGCCGGGCCGTCTTTAAACGCAAGTATGCGTTGTTGTACCGGCTGGAGGGAGCCGAACTGACTTTCCTTTATTTCTACCCGACCCGACGGGACATAAGCAGCGTTGTGTTACTGGTCTAGCTGCCGGGTCAGCCTGAAGCGGCTTTCAGGAACGCGGCCACCCAGTGGCTGTTTCCGAAGCTGGGCTACCGCTTCGCGGGTGAGACTGCGCTGGCGTTTCGGCCGGGGCTGCGGTTTTTCTGCTACGAGCGGCGAGTAGGATAGCGGGCGCTGAGTTGTAACTTGCCCCTATGAAAACGTACACGCTTCGCGTTCACGACGAGCAGGACGAAGCCACTGTGATGGCCTTGCTCACGGACCTGCTACGCCAGAAGCGCATTGAGTTAGAAACCGCCGCTCCGTCGGAATGGCCCGGTCCGCCACCCACACCCGAAGCGTTCGCGGCCCGTTTGCAAGCAGCCCTCGACTCGCCCGTGCTGAGTCTGGAGCAGGCGCGGGCCTATCTGGCGGCCCGGCGCTGATGCTTACGTTTCGACAAGGATTTCTGGACGAGCTGTCGAAGGCCGAACAATATATTGGTCGGTTCGACCGACGAAAAGGTCATGCGTTCTCCGATGCCGTATTGGAATTCGTTTACGGCATCATCGCGCCGCACCCGTTAGCGTTTCCCGCCTACTCGCATCCGCTGCTGCCGGGCCGGCCGTTGCGGCGGGCTGTGTTCCAGCGTCACTACGTGCTGCTGTATGAGCTGCGGCCCGACAATGTGGTGGCTGTGATAGACTTTCATCATACCAGCAGCGACGTTTCACAACGGCCGCTTTCGCCAGACGAAGACGAGTAATTGTCAGTTCAGACGATTATGGAAACGCCTGGCGGCTCTCGTAGCCGGCCGGGTCTGCGGTTTTTCTGCTACGAGTGGCGAGTGGGATAGCGGGTGGGGTGTGGGATGTTGGTTGGCTTTTCGTCACAGCAGCCTGGACCCGGAGGGCGGTTTCGAAACGTTGGTCGCCGAACTCAGCTAACCCGCGAACGGCCACTTGCCCGCCCGGCGGCTCCAGAGCAGGAATGCGCCCGCGCCCAGCGCCATCATGCCCAGGGCGGCGAGCTGGAAATACAGCCGGAAGCTCAGCCCGAACCACTGCACCTCGACCGGGGCGATGCCCGCGAACACGGCCAGCCAGGTGGCCACGGCCAGCACGACGGGCAGCGGGTAGAGCGGCATCCGAAAGGGCAGCGTGGCCGCGCCGCGCCGCCGCCGCAGCAGCACCAGCCCCACGGCCTGCCCCACGAACTGCACCAGAATCCGCATGGCCAGGATGGCCGAAATGACTTCGCCCAGCCGAAACAGCAAGCTGAACACGAAGCCCACGCCGCCCAGCAGCAGCAGCGACACGTAGGGAAACTGCTTGGTCGGGTGCAGCTTAGCGAAGACGGGTAGAAACTCGCCGTCGGCCGCCGCCGCGTAGGGGATGCGCGAGTAGCCGAGCAGCACGGCGAAGAGCGACGCAAAGGCCACGAGCAGCACCAGACCGGTCGCCGCCTTGGCCGCCAGCGGTCCGTAGAGCCGCTCGACGAACACGCTCACGATGAACTGCGAGCGGTCGGCAATGGCCCCGGCCCCGCCCAGTCCTTTCGCCTGCCAGCCCTGCACCTCGGGCCAGCCGATGACCGTGCCCACGCTCCAGTTCAGCAGCAGGTACAGCGCCGCGATGCCGACGATGCTCAGGAAAATGCTGCGCGGGATGACGCGCTCCGGCTGCTTGATTTCGGCCCCGAGGTGGCACACGTTGTAGTAGCCCAGGTAGGAATAGATGGTTTTGACGGCGGCCTGGCCCATGGCCCCGCTCAGCAGCAGGGCCGGCAGCGCGCCCAGCCCAGCTACACCACCAGCCGGCAGCCACGCCACGGCGTAGTGCGCGTGCGTGAGGCCGCCCACGATGAGCCAGCCCATCAGCCCGAGAACGCCCACCCAGAGCGCCACCCCGAGCCGACCGATGTCCTCGATGCGCCGGTAGAGCAACACGACCAGCCCCAGCACGACCGCGCCGGCCACGGCCTTGGGCTGCCACCACGCGCCGTAAGGCACGAGGTAGCCCAGGTATTGGGCGAAGCCGATGGCCCCCGAGGCCAGCACGAGCGGCGACTGAATAAGCGTCTGCCAGACGTACAAAAACGACATCAGCCGTCCCCACGTCCGCTCGCCGTAGGCCAGTTTGAGGAAGCGGTACGAGCCGCCCGCTTCGGGGTAAGCCGCGCCCAGCTCGCTCCAAATGAGGCCATCGACGGCCGCCAGGGCCGCGCCCACCAGCCAGGCCAGCATGAAATTCGGCCCGAGCAAACCCATCACCAGCGGCAGGGTCACGAACGGGCCGATGCCCACCATGTCAATCATGTTCAGCGCCGTGGCCTGCACGAGGCCCAGGCGACGCTGCAAAGTGGGTTGCGCCATGAAGCGCGAAGGTAAGTTCTTTGGGTGAGTAGGTGATTGGGTGAGGAGGTGAGAAGGGCGTTGGTCATGCTGAGCGCAGCGAAGCATCTCGCTCGCTTTATTGTCATGAGCACGGGTGTGGAGCCGCGAGCATCGCAGTCGCGGTGCGTCAAGGACGCTCCGT
>JANXNW010000196.1 GCA_025353905.1 Hymenobacter sp. | reverse complement strand
GCAAGTCAGCTTGCGCTGGCTGATATTTACGAAGGTATCAGCGTTCTTCCGCTCCGATTGGCAGACTGAAATTTAGCCGTTTATGCTCCTGAAAATTCTGCCGCTATTCTGCTTTATTGGGCTGCTGTTGAGCGGGTGCACTTCGTCCTGCACCGGCCGCATCGAAGCCACCGTGCTGTATTTTGCGGAAGGCCCTAACCAGCAAGGCCAGCTGGCGTACGTGAACGTGCAGAACGAGCCGACGCTTGGTACGCAACAAACCTTGATGCGGGCCGACAAAGAATTTGGCACGTTTCCGCACGTCGTTATTATCGCCGACCCGCAAATGAAATTCAAGGGCCAACGGACTATTTGCTTCGACACCTTTACAACGCAAGCCGCGCCGCTTGACATTGACTTGCGCGAGCGCGACATTCCGCGCATTATTATTACCAAATAAAAAACCCGGCTGAGAAATATCAGCCGGGTTTTTTTGCGTTAAAATCAACTTTAGCGCCGGCCCATCGGGCCGCCGGGGCCGCCTTTCATGCCGCCCATCATCTTGGCCATCTGGGCCATGCCGCCTTTGGTCTGGCTCATTTTATTCATCTGGCGCATCATTTTGCGCATGTCCTCGAACTGCTTCATCAGCGCGTTTACCTGCTGAATGTCAGTGCCAGAGCCTTTGGCGAGGCGGCGGCGGCGCGAGGGGTTGATGAGGTCGGGCTGGCTGCGTTCCTGCGGGGTCATGGATTTGATGATGCTCTCGACGGGCTTGAAGGCGTCGTCGTCAATCTCGACGTCCTTCATCATTTTCGACGCGCCCGGAATCATGCCGACCAGGTCTTTTAAGTTGCCCATCTTTTTAATCTGTTCGAGCTGGCCGAGGAAGTCGTTGAAGTCGAACTGATTTTTACGAATCTTGGCGTTGATGCGCTTGGCTTCTTCCTCGTCGAACTGCTGCTGGGCGCGCTCGACGAGCGAAATCACGTCGCCCATGCCCAGGATGCGCTGGGCCATGCGGTCGGGGTAGAAGAGGTCGAGCGCCTCCATCTTTTCCCCGGTCGAGATGAATTTAATCGGTTTTTCGACCACCGCCCGGATGCTGAGCGCCGCCCCGCCGCGGCTATCGCCGTCGAGCTTGGTGAGCACCACGCCGTCGAAATTGAGTCGGTCGTTGAACGTCTTGGCCGTGTTCACGGCATCCTGCCCGGTCATAGCATCCACCACGAACAGTGTTTCGCTGGGGTTGATGGCTCGCTTAACGGCTTCGATTTCGCGCATCATCTGCTCGTCCACGGCCAGGCGGCCGGCGGTGTCGATGATGACGACTTTTTTGTTGTTGGCTTTGGCGTAGGCCAGCGCGTTTTGTGAGATTTCAACCGGGTTTTTATTGTCCGGCTCGGCATAGACTTCCACGCCAATCTGCTCGCCCAATACCTGGAGCTGATTGATGGCGGCGGGCCGGTACACGTCGCACGCGACGAGCAGCACCGTGCGGTTTTGCTTCTTGATAAAGCTGGCCAGCTTGCCCGCGAAGGTCGTTTTTCCCGAGCCTTGCAGGCCCGAAAGCAGAATAATGGCCGGGTCGCCCTTGATGACGATATCCTGCTTTTCGCCGCCCATGAGCTGGGTCAATTCGTCATAGACGATTTTGACCATGAGCTGGCCCGGCGAGACGGTCGTGAGTACGTCGCGGCCCATCGCCTCATCCCGGATTTTATCGGTTACCTCCTTGGCTACTTTGTAATTGACGTCGGCATCGACCAGCGCCCGCCGGATTTCCTTGATGGTCGCGGCGACGTTGATTTCGGAGATGCTGCCCTGGCCCTTGAGGGTTTTAATGGCCCGGTCGAGCTTGGAAGAGAGGTTGTCAAACATAAATCGCGGATTTTGCGGATTAAATTGATTGCGCAGATTAAGCCGCTTTGTCGAGCCGTTGCTCCAGCGCCAATACCCGCTGGTGCAGCTCGGCATTGGTGGGGATGAGCGCCTGCTCGACCTCCGACACGCGGAGCGCGTTGCTGTCGGTTTGCTCGGTCAGGCGGCCGGTTTGGTCGAACGTGGCGTTGAGGCGGCGGGTGAGGGCCGCGATTTGAGCTTTCACTTCCTTTAGCTCCTGCTTGATTTCGGCTACCTCCTCGGTGAGACGGTCCACGCGCTCGGTGAGGTGGTTCACGCGAGCATTCAGGGCGGCTAACTCATTGGTCACCCGCTCAAACCCGTCATGCATCACGGTGATGAGGCGCTCAAAATTTCGGTTGGTTTGCTCGGCACGCTCGTCGGTCAAGCGCATAAACTCGCTTACCTGAGCCATAAATTCGAAAATCCGGTCGTCGCTCATGGGTCGAAAGTGAAAGAAGGTGCGGGCCAAAGTTACGGGAGAACGAACGAGCCGGGGGCCGTAGTTTTGCACACTTTGGCTGCTCCGCTTCGCTTACTCGTCATCACGTATTACTGGCCGCCGTCGGGTGGGGCTGGGGTGCAGCGTTGCCTGAAATGGGTGAAATACCTGCCCGCGCTGGGCGTGGAGCCGACCGTGCTCACCGTCGATGCCGACCAGGCCACCTACCCGGTGCGCGACGAGAGTCTGCTGCGTGAGGTGCCGGCCGGGGTACGCGTCATCCGCACGGCCACGCTCGAACCGTTCGGCTCGTACCAGCGGCTGACCGGGCGCACCGTGCCGCACGGCGGCTTCGCCAATGAGGGCGCACCCGGAATGGCCCAACAAGTGCTGCGCTTCGTGCGTGGCAACCTCTTTATCCCCGACCCGCGTCGGGGCTGGAATAACTACGCGCTGGCCGCCGTGCGCCGCCTGTTGGACCAGGGCGAAACGTTCGACGCGGTGCTGACTTCCTCGCCGCCCCACTCCACCCAACTCATTGGCTTAGAGCTGCAAAAGCGCTACGGGATGCGCTGGCTCGCCGACCTGCGCGACCCCTGGACCGACATCTACTACGCCAAGGACCTGCACCGCACGGCCGCCGCCGCCTGGCTCGACGCGCACTACGAGCAGCAGGTGCTGCGCGCCGCCGACGTGGTGCTGGTGACCTCGCCGGCCACCGAGCGCCTGTTTCGGCGCAAGCTGCCGGATTTGGCCAAGGGCAAAATCGTGGTGCTGCCCAACGGCTACGACGAGGCTGATTTTCAAGGCGTTTCAGCCCCGCCGCGCGACTGCCTGCGCATCACGCACACGGGCACCATCACGGCGGGCTACCGCATCGACGGGCTGCTGCGGGCGTTGCGGGCCACGGCCGACGCGCACCCGGCCGTGCCGCTGCGGCTGCGCTTCGTGGGCGAGGTCGATGCCGGGGTGCGGGCGCAAGTAGCGGCGGCGGGTTTGACCCAAGCGACCGAATTTCTGCCGTTCGTGCCGCACCACGAGTCGGTATCTTATCTGCTCAGCAGCAGCGCCTTGTTACTAGCCATCCCGGACGTGGCGCTGAATGAGGGGATTTTGCCAGGCAAGATTTTCGAGTACCTCGCCGCCCATAAGCCAGTGCTGTGCGTGGGGCCGGCCGGCTCCGACGCCGACCGGATATTGCGCGAAGCCGCCGCCGGACAAGCTCTGCCTTATGATGATTACAAGCTGATGCTCAGCACGCTGAATGAGCTGGCTGAGCGCTGGCTGCGCTCCCCCAACCTTGACCTGCCTGCCAGCGACGTGGTGACTCGCTACGCCCGGCAAACCCAGGCTGCGCGTTTGGCTGGATTGGTGCGCGCCAGTCGGCGCGCCAAGCGCGCGTAATTTTGTTTATTGCTGATTGCTGGTGGTTGATTGTTTGCTCGCTATGACTGAACGAGCGAACAATCAACTACCAGCAACAAACAAAAAAACAATTAGCAAAAAATAATGCCTCTCGACCTTAACGGAAAATCTTTGCTCATTACCGGCGGCACCGGCTCGTTCGGCAAGCAGTTCGTGCGCACGGTTTTTAAACTGTATCCGAAGGTGCGGCGGCTAATCGTGTTTTCGCGCGACGAGCTGAAGCAGTACGAGATGAGCCAGGAATTTCCGCATAGCCAGTACCCGGCCATTCGGTTTTTTATCGGCGATGTGCGCGACGCGCAACGCCTGCAACGGGCCTGCGAGGGCGTGGATATTATTATCCACGCCGCTGCCCTCAAGCAAGTGCCGGCCGCCGAGTACAACCCGATGGAGTGCATTAAAACCAATATTTTCGGAGCCGAGAATGTCATCAACGCGGCGCTCGACTGCGGCGTGAAGGACGTGGTGGCGCTCAGTACCGATAAGGCCGCGGCGCCGATTAATTTGTACGGGGCGACCAAGCTGTGCTCGGACAAGCTCTTCGTGGCGGCCAATAATATGAAGGGAGCCAGAGACTTGCGGCTATCAGTAGTGCGCTACGGCAACGTCATTGGTTCGCGCGGCTCGGTCGTGCCCTTCTTCTTGCAGCAGCGCCACACGGGCGTGCTGCCCATCACCCACCCCGACATGACGCGTTTCAACATCTCGCTCGAAGAGGGTGTGGACCTAGTGCTCTACGCGCTGGAAAACGCCTGGGGCGGTGAGATTTTCGTGCCCAAAATCCCGTCTTACCGCATCACCGAAGTGGCCCGCGCCATCGGGCCCGACTGCGAGCAGCGCGTGGTCGGCATCCGGCCGGGCGAAAAACTGCACGAGGAAATGATAACCCAAACCGACGCGCTGAGCACCGTCGAGTTGGCGCGCTATTACGTGATTCTGCCCACCACGTCGGCGGGCTGGAAGGAAGAAGATTTCATCACTCATTTCAACGGCAAGCGCGTGGCGACGGATTTTCACTACGACTCGGCCAACAACAGCGAGTGGCTCGATGCCGAGCAAATACGCGAGGAAATCCGCCTGCATGTGGACCCGAGTTTTCGGGTTTTAATGCCCACGTAGGGGCGCGTCGCACGCGCCCGCGCCGGTTGGATTCGTGCGCATGGATTCAATCAGCCGCCGGAGTTACATTTCGTACTTTAATTGTCAGCACAGCCTCCAACGGGCGCGTGCGACGCGCCCCCACTATGATTCCCTACGGCCGCCAGCACATTACACCCGACGACGAAGCAGCCGTGCTGGCCGCGCTGCGCTCCGATTTTCTCACACAAGGGCCACGCGTGGCGGAATTTGAGGAGAAGTTCGCGGCCTACGTAGGGGCGAAACATGCCGTGGCCGTGAGCAACGGCACGGCCGCGCTGCACCTGTGCGCACTGGCGCTGGGCGTACGGCCGGGGCAGCGCGTGATTACTTCGCCGCTCACCTTCGCCGCGTCGGCCAATTGCGTGCGCTACTGCGGCGGCGAAGTGCATTTCGTGGACATCGACCCCGCCACCGGCCTGCTCGATTTGGCGGCCACACGCGCCCTGCTTGAAACCCACGCTCGCGGCCATTTCAGCGGCCTGATTCCGGTCGATTTTGCCGGGCTGGCCGTCGATATGGAAGCCACGCGGGCGCTCGCCGACGAGTTCGGGCTGTGGATAATCGAAGACTCGTGCCACGCCCCTGGCGGCTTTTTCGTGGACTCGAAAGGGCAGCAGCAGCTTTGTGGCAGCGGGCGCTTTGCCGATTTGGCCATCTTCAGCTTCCACCCCGTCAAGCACATCGCCACCGGCGAGGGCGGCATGATTACGACCAGTAATGAAAAGCTGGCGCGCCACCTGCGCCGCCTGCGCACCCACGGCATCGAGCGCGAGCCGGCCGGCCTGCTGCGGCAGGACGAGGGCGGCTGGTACATGGAAATGCAGGAGCTGGGCTACAACTACCGAATGCCCGACGTGCTCTGTGCGCTGGGCATCAGCCAACTGAGCCGCGCCGACGCGAACCTGGCCCGTCGCCGCGAGCTGGCCGCCCGCTACGACGGGGCCTTTGCCGCGCTGCCCGGCGTGGCGATTTTGGCGCCCGGCCGCCCCGGCCACGCCTATCACCTGTACGTGATTCAGGTGGCGAACCGGCGCGGGCTGTACGACTTTCTACGCACCAAAAACATTCTGGCTCAGGTGCATTACGTGCCCGTCCACCGGATGCCGTACTACGAAAAGCTCGGCTGGCGGGCCGGCGACTTCCCAGCCGTGGAGGCGTACTACGAGCGGTGTCTGAGCCTGCCGCTCTACCCGACGCTTAGCGACGAGGAGCAGGCGTACGTGGTGCGGTGCGTGGGGGAGTTTGAGGCGCAAAATACCGCCGTAACCGCATGAGCCGGGCGGAAGGAGCGGCATTTGCTTCGGCCGAAACCCAGGCTTTCGCCCAGCGGCTGGTGCTGGGCACGGCGCAGTTTGGCCTGGATTACGGGCTGAACAATACAGCCGGGCAGCCAGACCTGACGCACGTAGCCGATGTGCTCAAAGCGGCGCACCAGGCCGGGCTGACCCTGCTGGACACGGCCGCCGCCTACGGTGACAGTGAGCTGCGCCTGGGTCAGCTGCTGGACGGCTCCGGTCGGTTCGAGCTGGTGACTAAACTCCCGGCTGGTCCGCCTGAGCTGGTGCAACAGGCGCTGGCGGAGTCGCTGGCCCGGTTAAGGCGTTCAGAGGTGTACGGCGTTCTTTTTCACGCCTTTGAGCCGCTGCAAGCCCAGCCAGCGGCTTGGGAAGCGCTGCAAGCGGCGCGGGCGGCGGGGCGAGTGCGGCGCATCGGTGTGTCGCTCTACCATCCACACGAGGCTGAGTGGCTGCTGGCCGAAAACTGGGATATTGACTTGGTGCAAGTGCCCTTCAGCGTATTTGACCAGCGCTTCGCGGACGTGCTGCCGCGGCTGGAGGCGCGCGGCGTGGAGGTGCACGGACGCTCGGTTTTTCTGCAAGGGCTGCTGCTGCGCGACCCCGCCGACCTGCCGCCCTTTTTTGCGCCACTGGCTCCGAAGCTAACCCGGCTGCGAGCACTGTGCGCGGCGGCCCATGTACCGCTGTCGGCAGCGTTGCTGCTGTTCGCGGCCGGCACGCCTGGCCTGACGCGGGTCGTGATTGGCGTGGATTCGGTGGCGAACTTGCGCGAAAACCTGGCGGCGGCGGCCTACGCGCATGCCGCCGCAACATTGCGCCCGGACCTGTTGGCACTGGCCGAACCCGACGACACTTTTATTCTACCCTACGCATGGCCGCCGCGCCCCTGAACGCCGATTTTTACCGCACCATGTTCAACCTGAGCGGGCGAGTTGTGCTGCTGACGGGCGGCTACGGCCACCTGGGGCGCGCCATCGCGGGCGGCTTGCTGGCCCAAGGGGCGCGGGTAATCGTGCTGGGCCGCAACGAGGCAGCCTTCGAGCAGGCGTTCGCTACTAAGCCTGAGCTGCTGCACTTTATTGCCTGCGATGTAGCCGATACCGCATCTGTACAAGCGGCTTTTCAGCAAAGCGCGGCGGCCTACGGCCTACCGGCCGTACTCATTAATAATGCTTACTACAGCCGCGGGCAAAAGCCCGACGCGTTGCCCGACTCCGACTTCGCGCTCGGCCTCGACGGCTCGGTGGGCAGCGCCTACCGCTGCCTGCGCGAAGTGCTGCCCTATTTCCGCGAGCGCGGCGGCGGCAAGGTCATCAACGTGGCTTCGATGTACGGCGTGGTCGCGCCCGATTTCGCGGCCTACGCCGAAGCGCCGCAATTTCTGAATCCGCCGCACTATGGCGCGGGCAAGGCGGCCCTCGTGCAGCTGACCAAGTATTTCGCCTCATACCTGGGACCGGAAAACATTCAGGTAAATTGCGTTTCGCCGGGCGCTTTTCCCTCCGATAAAGTGCGCGAAAACGCCGGCTTCGAAGCCGAGCTGACGCGGCGTATTCCGCTGGGCCGCGTCGGCGAGCCGCACGACCTGGCCGGAGCTTTCGTGCTGCTCAGTGCTCCCGCCTCGGATTTTATCACTGGCCACAACCTCGTCGTGGACGGCGGCTGGACCATTCGCTAAATTTTGGTGCTTGGTGCTTAGTGCCTAGTGCTTGGTCGCTCCCGACCTCAATCGTTCATTGCTTATTGATAATTGACCCCATGGTTGTTGCCATCATTCAAGCGCGGCGCGGCTCGTCGCGGTTGCCGGGCAAATCGGTGTTGCCGCTGCCGCTGGGCGCAACCGGCGACGCGGCCACGCTGCTGGGCCATGTGGTGAGCCGCGCGCGTCGGGCGACATCGGTGGGGCAGGTAGTCGTCGCTACCACCACCCAAGCCGCTGACGACGAGCTGGCCGCGTTAGCCGCGCGCCTGGGCGCGGCCATCGTACGCGGCGACGAGCACGACGTGCTGGCCCGGTTTGTTCAGGCGCTCGACGCGGCCGGTGCCGCCGCCACTACGGTGGTGCGCCTGACGGCCGACAATCCCGCCCTGGACCCGGCCTTCGTGGATGCGGCCGTAGCGCATCATCAGCGCATCGGGGCCGACTACACCTTGACGACCGGCCTGCCGCTAGGCACCAACGTCGAAGTTATTGCCGCCGGAGCCTTGCGCCGGGCGCACCGCGAGACCCGCCAAGCTGCCGACCACGAGCACGTTACGCCCTACCTGCGCCGGCACCCCGACTTGTTTCGGCTCGAAATGCTGGCCTTGTCCGTGTCGCCGGCCGTGGCCGCGTTGCGCCTGACGGTGGACTACCCGAGTGACTATGCGCTGCTGAGCTTGCTTTTCGAGAAGTTGGGGCCGGACTTTTCGCTGATTGACCCAGCCGGACTGCCGGCTTTGCTCGCCCACTACCCCTGGCTGGGGGCGGTGAACGCCGATAATGAGCAACGTTAAGTCAATTTTATCCGCATCTATTTACCACTAAGCCCGCGCCGCTTGCCGCTGACTTTCACTCCTTTTCTAAATTATCCCGCGTCTCGCCTTGTGTTTCGGGCCGATGGCAACGCGCGCATTGGGCTGGGCCACCTGACCCGCTGCCGGGTACTGGCTGAGCTGCTGGCGACCCAGGGGCATACTTGCCTGCTGGCCACGCGCGAGCCGCTGGGGCCGAATTGGTTTGGCTTGGGCCGGGAAGCCGGGCGCTCCCTGGGCCACCACGACTGGGTGCGGGTGCTGCCCATCCCGGCCGACGTGGCGCTGGCCGACGAGCCGGCCTGGCTCGGGCAGCAGCTGACGGCTTATGATTTGCTGGTGCTGGACGGCTACGACTTTGACCTGGCTTATCAGCTGCGCTGGGGGCAGCTGGGGCGCGGGCTGGTGCTGTTCGATGATTTCGCCCGCGCCTACTCGCCGGCCGACGTGGTGCTTAACGCGGCGGGGGGCCTCACGGCCGCCCACTACGCGGGCCGCACCGCGCCCGGCGCGCAGCTCGCCCTCGGCCCAGCCTACGCCCTGCTGCGGCCCGAGTTCTGGCAGGCGCAGCGGCGGGCGACCAAGCCGCCCAACACCGACCGCGTTTTTCTGAATCTGGGCGGGGCCGACCCGCACAACCACACCCTGCCCCTGATGCGGGAGCTGGCCGCCCGCTTCCCGACCCGGCACCTGAGCGTGGTGACCGGCGCGGCCTACGCCCACCGGCCGGCCCTGGAAGCGGCGGCGCGCGCGCTGCCCCAGGTGCGCCTGCACCACGACCTGAGCGCCCGCGCCCTGGCTGAGCTGCTGCGGCGCTGCGGGCTGTACGTGTGTCCGCCCAGCGGCATGGCCAGCGAGTGCGCGGCCGTGGGCGGCCTGCTGTTGGTTTTTCTGACCGCCGGTAATCAGCAACTGGTGTACAACTACCTGACTCAAAACCAGCTGGCCCTGCCCTATTCGGCCCTGGCCGATTTGCCGGTGGCAGAGTTGCCGGCCCTGGCGGCGGCCATGCGCGCGCGCCAGCGCCAGGTGTTTAGCCCGGATGGCATCGCGGCGCGGTACGGACGCGTGTTTGAGGACCTGGGCCGGACGTATCAGCTCGATGTGCGGCGCGCGACGGCGGCTGATGCGACGCTGTATTTCAGCTGGGCCAACGACCCGAGCGTGCGGGCCACGGCCACCCGGCCCGAGCCGATTGCCTGGGCCGACCACTTGGCCTGGTTCGAGCGCCGCCTCGCCGACCCCCACTGCTACCTGCTGCTGTTCGGGCTGAGAGGGCAGCTGCTGGGCCAGGTGCGGGTCGAGTTTCGGGAGGAGATGGGCACCATCAGCTATTCGCTCGACGCGGCCTGGCGCGGGCAGGGCTTGGGCACGGCCGTGCTGCGGCGGGCGCTGGCCGAGCTGCGGCGCGCGCGCCCCGGCCGCTGGACCCTGGATGGCCTGGTGCGCACGAGCAACGCCGCCTCGGCCCGCATATTCGAGCGGCTGGGCTTTGACGCAGCGGGCACCGAGACGCATGGCGAGGCCGACTTTACGCGCTTTCGGCAGGAGGTGCCAGCCGTGCCTACTTTCGCTTAATGCTTCCCGAAATTACCCTCGGCGGCCGCCTGGTCGGCCCCGCCCACCCGCCGTTTATCATCGCCGAAATGTCGGGCAACCACAACCAAAGCCTCGACCGGGCGCTGGCCCTGGTGGACGCGGCGGCGGCGGCCGGCGTCCACGCGCTCAAGCTCCAGACCTATACCGCCGACACCATCAGCATGGACACCGGCTTCGTCATCCGCGAGGAAGGTCAGTCGCTGTGGGAAGGTCAGAATTTATACCAGCTCTACCAGCAGGCGCACACGCCCTGGGCGTGGCACGCCCCGATTTTCGAGCGGGCGCGGCAGCACGGGCTGCTGGCCTTCAGCTCGCCCTTTGATGAGTCGGCGGTTGATTTTCTGGAGACGCTCGACGTGCCGGCTTACAAAATTGCCTCGTTTGAAAACGCCCACTGGCCGCTGCTGCGCCGGGTGGCCGCCACGGGCAAGCCCGTGATACTGAGCACCGGCGCGGCCACGCTCAGCGAGATTGACGAGGCCGTGCGGGTGCTGCGCGCGGCGGGCTGCCGGGCGCTGGTGCTGCTCAAATGCACGAGCACCTACCCCGCTTCGCCGGCCACGACCAACCTGCGCACCATCCCGGTGCTGGCCGGGATGTTCGGCTGCCCCATTGGGCTGAGCGACCACACGATGGGCGTGGGCGCGAGCGTGGCGGCCGTGGCGCTGGGCGCGTGCGTCATCGAAAAGCACTTCACCCTGCGCCGCGCCGACGGCGGCGTGGACAGCGCCTTTTCGCTCGAACCCGAAGAATTGAAGCTGTTGGTCGAGGAAACCTTGCGGGCGCAGCAGGCTCTGGGCGTGGTGCAGCTCGGCATTCAGCCCACGGAGGAAAAAAGCCGGGTATTTAAAAGAAGTATTTACGTGGCGCGGCCCGTGGCGGCGGGCGAGGCCCTGACAACTGACAACCTGCGAGTTATCCGGCCCAGCGACGGGCTGCTGCCCCGGTTCTGGGACGTGGTACTCGGGCGGCGGGCGGCGCGGGCTTTGGTGCCGGGCACACCTTTGAGTTGGGACGCGCTGCTGGGCGAGGCGGACTAATTTTTCACCGCAGAGGGTTCGCGGAGGTTACGCAGAAGCCTCTGCAAACCCTCCGCGTAACTTCTGCGCCCTCTGCGGTGAAAAAACTCATGCCCCACGACAACCACCTGACCCGCCTACGCGACATCCTCCAGCTGCGCTTTACGGACCTGTTCGCGGGCCTGCCGTCGGCCGCGCTGGCCAGCATTTCGCCCGCGAGTCCGCTCAAAAGACTAGCGCGCGTAGCCGCCTACACCGGGCTGCGGCTGGTGGGCCACCTGTTCCAGCCCATAAAAAACCCCGACCAGCTTACCGGCAAGGTGTGGCTCTACGTGGTAAGCGCCAACAACTACGAAGCGCTGAGATTTATCGCTGAAGCGCAGCCTGACGCGGTGCTGGTGGCCGGCCAGGGCAAGAACATCGGGCGCTACGGCGGGGCCGTGAACCGACTCTCGCTACGGCGTAAAATCCTGTACTACGGCCAATATCCGGCGGCGCTGCTAGGGCTGCGGCGGCTGGTGGGCGGGCGGGCGACGCGGTTTTTCGACCTGATTTTTTACGCCATCGGCTATTACGAAGTTTATCGACGGGCGCTGCGCCACTACCGGCCGCGGGCCGTCGTCTTCGCCAACGACCACAACGACGACGCGCGCGCCCTGCTGCTGGCCTGCCAGGCCGAGGGCATCCCCACGGCCTACGTGCAGCACGCCAGCGTGAGCACCAACTTCCCGCCCCTATGCTTCAATTTGAGCCTGCTCGAAGGCCAGGACGCGCTCGACAAGTACCGGCAGTGCGGCCCCGTGCGCGGGCAGGTCGCGCTGGTCGGCATGCCCAAGGCCGATGCCTACCTGGCCCGCCGCAACCTGGCCCCCGTGGTGCGCCGGGTGGCCGTGGCCTGCAACCTGCTCGATGAGCTGCCCGCCCTCACGGCCACGCTCACGTTTTTGCTGCGCGAGCTGCCCGCCCTCAGCTTCACCCTGCGCCCCCACCCCAGCGACGGCCGCGACTTCGGCCCCTTGCGCCAGGCCCTGCCCGCGCTGGCCTGGTCGGACCCGCGTCAGGAAAACGTGTTCGAGTTTCTGCTGCGGCACGATGCGCTGGTGGCCGCTGATACGAGCACCCACCTCGAAGCGGTGCTGCTCAACCTGGCCAGCGTGTATTACCGCTTCAGTGCCGTGGCGGGCGTGGAGGACTACTACGGCTACGTGGCCCACGGCCTGAGCGAGCTGGCCGCATCGGAAGCCGCGCTCGGGGCCGCGCTCAGCCGGCTAGCCCGCCACAAGCCAGCCGACATTTTCCGCCGTGCCGCCTACTACAACGCCACGCTGGGCACGTCCGACGAAGGCCACAGCGGCGCGCTGGCCCTGCGGCGGCTG
>JANXNW010000131.1 GCA_025353905.1 Hymenobacter sp. | reverse complement strand
GCGAAGCAATCGCACCTGTTCAGCTCGTTGTTCAGTTCACCAAACACGCTCAACAAGTGCGATTGCTTCGCTTGCGCTCGCAATGACAGGCCAAAATTCACAACTTCTAACTCATAATCCAAACCCATGCAAGGCCACATGATGCCCACGCCCCTGCTCATCGCGGGGCTGCTCGAACACGCCGCCCACTGGCACGCGGACACCGAAATTGTGTCGCGCCCCGCTGAGGGTGGGCCGCTGCACCGCTACACCTACGCCCGCGCCCACGCGCGGGCCAAACAGCTGGCGAACGCGCTGCATAAAATGGGCATCCAGTCCGGCGACCGCGTCGGCACCCTGGCCTGGAATACCCACCGCCACTTCGAGCTGTATTACGGCGTGTCGGGCCTGGGCGCGGTGTGCCACACGATTAACCCGCGCCTGTTTTTCGAGCAGCTCGTCTACATCATCAACCACGCCCAGGACCGGCTGCTGTTCTTCGACCTGACCTTTCTGCCGCTGGTCGAAAAGCTCGCCCCGCACTGCCCCAAGGTCGAGCGTTGGATTTTAATGACCGGCCCGGAGCACCTGCCCGCCGCCAGCAGCTTGCCGAACCTGAGCGCCTACGAGCCGCTGCTCGCCGCCGAAAGCGCCGATTTTGCCTGGCCCAGCTTCGACGAGAACACGGCCTCGTCGCTCTGCTACACGTCCGGCACCACCGACGAGCCCAAGGGTGTGCTTTATTCGCACCGCTCGACGCTGCTGCACTCCTACGCCGCGTCTTTGCCCGATTGTTTCAACTGCGGGGCGCGGGACGTGATTTTGCCCGTCGTGCCCATGTTCCACGTCAATGCCTGGGGTATTCCGTATCTGGCCCCGCTCAACGGCTGCAAGCTCGTGCTGCCCGGCCCCGGCCTGGACGCGGCCAGCTTGTTCGAGCTGTTTGAGGGCGAAGGCGTCACGTTCTCGGCCGGGGTGCCCACCATCTGGTTTGGGCTGCTACAATTCATGCGGGCGGGCGGCCATCGGTTTTCGACGCTGCGCAAGATGATAGTCGGCGGGGCTTCGTGCCCACCGGCACTGCTGCGGGCGTTTGATGAGGAGCTGGGCGTGGAAATCCGCCACGCCTGGGGCATGAGCGAGACTTCGCCGCTGGGCACCATCAGCACGCTCAAGGCCAAGCACCTCGACCTGGCCCCGGAGGCGCAGTTTTTCCTCAAAATCAAGCAGGGCCGCGTGATTTACGGGGTGGACATGAAAATCGTGGATGCCCACGGCCAGCCCCTGCCCCACGACGGCGTGGCCTTCGGCGACTTGCTCGTGCGCGGCCCGTTCATCGCCAGCGACTACTTCGGCGCGGCCCAGCCGGGCACGCTGCTGGCCGACGGCTGGTTTAAGACCGGCGACGTGGCCACCATCGACCCCGACGGCTTTATGAACATCACCGACCGCTCGAAGGACGTGATAAAGTCGGGCGGCGAGTGGATTTCGAGCATCGACCTCGAAAACCTGGCCGTGGCCCACCCCGCCGTGGCCGAAGCCGCCGTCATCGGCGTGCCCCACCCCAAGTGGAGCGAGCGCCCGCTGCTGATAGTGGTGCGCAAGCCCAGCCACGAGGTTTCGGGCGAGGAGCTACTAGCCTTCCTCGACGGCAAAATCGCCCCCTGGTGGCGGCCCGACGCGGTGGAGTTCGTAGACGCGCTGCCCCACACGGCAACGGGTAAGCTACTCAAGACGCAGCTGCGCAAGGATTTCGCGGGCTACGAGCTGCCGGCGGGTGGATGAAGTAGCGCCTGCTTGCTGCCCGAATGGCCTGACCGTTTTTCAGCTCACCATGTCCGCCTCCTTACCCGCCGGGTACAGTCCCGGAAACAGCACCGGGGCGAACTCAATCGGGTATGCCGCGCGGTAGGGCGCGAAGCGGTTGCCCGGCTCGGTGGCCAGCAGCCCGGCCCCGAGCAGCGTCTGGGCCAGGGCTTTGGCCGTTTTATCCGACAGGCCCGTCAGGCGCATGACCTCACCCCGCGCCACCTGTCCCTTTAGAAACACGGCTTCCAGCACGTAGTACGCTTCGGGCCGCCATTTACGCTTGATTACCAGCAGGTCTGTCAGCCCCCGCAGCCGGGTTAGCATTTTGTCGAGGGCCAGCACCTGGGTCATGTACGTCAACTGGTCGAGGGCCACGCCCAGGAAAAACTGGCAGAACGCCACTAGTTGCTTTTCCGACAGGTTACCCCGCCCGTCGTAGTCGTTTTCGCGGGGCGCGTCGGCGGCTGCCAGGGCCTGCTTATACGCTTTTTCGTGCCGGGCCAGTCCGCGCGACATCGACCACAGCCCCCCCGCGTCCAGTCCTTCGACCCGGAAGGCCGCGTCGCTGCACAGCCGCATCACCCGCCCATTGCCGTCCAGAAACGGGTGCAGCCAAGCCAGCCGGTGGTGCGCGGCCGCGATGCTGACGAGGCGAACCAGCCGGTCTGGCTCGGCGCCCGGCCGGTAGCTCTGCTCCAGGAGCTCAATAAAGCCCGGCAAGGCGTCGGCGGCCGGCGCCACATGCCGGCCCACCCGCACCTCAGTCGTGCGCAGCTCACCCGGCACTACCTCCAACTGCTGACCTTCGCGCGTCTTGGTCCACCGGAATTCTTCGGGCAGGTGCGCATAAAACGCCTCGTGGACCTCCCGCCAGAAGCTTTCCGTGTACGGGTTGTCATTGGCCCGGCGTAGCAGCTCCGGCAAGTGCTCGTGGACCCTGATGTGAGCCAGCGCTTCCAGCTGTAGCGAGCGGTTACGGCTGTCGGGCGAGTAGTCCGCCCGCAAAGCCCGCGCAATATCGAGCGGGTGCGTATCGTGCCCCTCAATTAGGTTCGAGTAATAGCTGTTGGCCGGCCGCAAAAAATCGGCAATGGCCCGCGCCGTTAGCGGGGGGAGTGCACCCGCCAGGCGCGCCGATGCCTCTACGACAGCCAGCGCTAGTCCACGCAGCTCGGCCGGCAGCTCGGCTGGCTTGAGCGGGGTCATCGCCGCCGGGTTACGATATAGCGCCACGGAGTTATGCATTCGCAATAATACGGCTAATGTTCCGTAGCCCGTTCCGTGAGCTAACCCACAAGTAGTGAGTAATTTCACAATAAAGATTATGAGTTGATTCCGAAAGCCTCTCACTTACTCCTGGCAACAACTCTTGGTGGCGCCCCGACGCGGTGGAGTTTGTGGACGCGCTGCCCCACACGGCTACGGGTAAGCTGCTCAAAACGCAGCTGCGCCGGGATTTCGCGGGGTACGAGCTCAAGTAAGCGCCACCGCTGAGCGCGCTAGCATACCAATTGCCCCGTGGGTAAGCTACCCGCGGGGCCGTTCGCATGTTGGCCACTGCGGTACTTAGAGCGGTTCTCAGATTAGTGTAGCAGCTCGTCGCCCGTAAACCTCACCCCCTAGCCCCCTCTCCAAAAGAGAGGGGGACTAGTTCTAGAGCTTAACTTACTAGTTGCTAGATTTCTAGGGCTAGAAACTAGTCCCCCCTCTCTTTTGGAGAGGGGGCTAGAGCCTGTTATGCACTTGGGAGTAAATTTGAGGTATGACTGC
>JANXNW010000119.1 GCA_025353905.1 Hymenobacter sp. | reverse complement strand
GCACCAGCCCGGCCGCCAGCCCGGCAAGCGGCCGCGTGAGGCCGGCTCCGAAGAGCGCATCCACCACGAGCGTCGTGGGCTGAATGGCGGGCAGCGCATCGGCCCAGATTTCCACTTGCGGCACGGCGGCAGGCAGGCGCGACAGATTCGCTTCGTAATCAGCTGAATACCGCTCGGCTGGTAGCCGCGCCACGCGCACCGGCTGCCGGGCCTCGTGCAGCAGCCGGGCCAGGGCCAGCCCGTCGCCGCCGTTGTTGCCGGGGCCGCACAGTACCAAAATATCCGCCGGGCTTTGGTAGAGGTATTGCCCGTAGAGCCAAAAGAGCAGGGCCTGGGCGGCGCGCTCCATCAGGTCTACGGACGTGATGCCTTGCTCCTGGATGGTGGCCTGGTCGAGGGCGCGGGTTTGGGTAGGGGAGAGAAGTTTCATGGGCGTAAGTTCAGCTTTGGCTTCGCCGACTGCCGGGGGTAGCTTGCCGATATTTCTCCCCAAATTTGACCTGAAGTTTTCCAACCTGAGTATGCTACTTCGTTTGTTGTCCTGCGCGCTGCTGGCTTTGGGAACCGGCGCGACCAACCCTGCGCCTGCGCCCGACCCCACGCCCGTGCCGCGGCAGGCGCTCACGCTGAAACAGTTGCCGGAGGCGCTGCGGCCCGAATCCGGGGGCCGGCTGCTCGAAGCCTGGCGCTGGACCGACCAGCGCGGCGAGAACACGCTCGTGGCTTGGCGCAAGCTGACCATGACCCGATTCGAGGACCGCGACACGCACACCGAAGCCCAGCGCATGGTCCAGCTCTACGTGTGCCAGTACGTACGCCAATACGGCCGCTATGAAGAGCTATGGCGCTTGCAGGATGGCGTGTATGCCTGTGATTTCGAAGCGCACATCGGCCTGATACCCGGCGCAACGACCGTGACCGACCTCGACGGCAACGGCCAGACCGAAACGACGCTCATGTACGATTTCTCGTGCCGTGGCAAAAAGGTCAGCCCCGGAGACCTTAAGCTGGTTGTCTTCGACGGGCCGGCCAAGTACACGCTGCGCGGCTTCAGCGTGGTGCAGGCCGATGGCCGCCCGGCCAGTGAGCGCCCACCCGCCCCACCCGCCGAGCCGTGTTGCCTCGACCAGCTCAGTGCCGACCAGCGCGAGCAAGCTTACCAGCGCAACGAGCACATGGGCCGCTATCGCAACGAGACCGAGTTTCGCCTGCAACCTCAGCTGCTGGCTTTTGCCCGCCAGCACTGGCAGCAGTTTTGCGCCCCGCCGACAAGTAAGAGCCGCTAATCCGGCTAACTTTCGCTGGCCGCTCCGCGTTTGTCAGCAACAAACAAAAACCAACCAACCATCAAAAGATGCAAACCTGGAACGACGTTATCCGCCTCGCCAACCACGCCGCGCCCGCCCCGCCCCACCGCGTCGAAAAAACCAACGAAGAATGGCGCAAGCAGCTGACCGCCGAGCAGTTCCACGTCACGCGCGAGCACGGCACGGAGCGCGCTTTCACGGGCGAATACTGCGAGGCCCACGAGGCCGGTCTCTACGCCTGCGTGTGCTGCGGCACCCCGCTCTACGACTCGCGCACCAAGTTCGAGTCGGGCACTGGCTGGCCCAGCTTCACCCAGCCCGTGGACGAGGCCGCCGTGCGCTACCACAAAGACACGAGCTACGGCATGACCCGTATCGAAGTGCTCTGCAATGTGTGCGACGCCCACCAGGGCCACGCCTTCCCCGACGGCCCGGCCCCAACCGGGCTGCGGCTGTGCATCAATTCGGCCAGTATCAAGCTGGTGTAACGCGAAGCTCCAGCTTCGCGCATCGCCGCAAAGCGGCGAATCTCCGCCCGACGAGCACGGTCGGGCCATCGCGAATGCTCGCCGACCGCGCTCGCCGACCGCCCTTCGCCGCGTTGCGGCGATGCGCGAAGCTGGGGCTTCGCGTTACACCCACGCCGCTATCAGCCGGTCGCGCCCGAACATATCAGCCACCACCCGCACCTGCGCGTAGCCGTGGCTTTCGAGTAGCGCCCACGTCTCAGCGCCCAGCGCCTCGTTGATTTCCAGGTAAATGCCGCCGCCGGGCCGTAGCAGCTCCCGGCCCAGCGCGGCCAGGCGGCGGTAGAAGACGAGCGGGTCGTTGTCGGGCACGAACAAGGCTGTGGCCGGCTCCCAGCTCAGCACGTTTTCGCGCATCCGCGTCCGCTCGCTTTCGCGCACGTAGGGCGGGTTGCTGACGAGTACGTCCAGGCTGGCCGGGGCCACGGCGGGCGTCGTTTGAGTCAGAATATCCAGCTCCTCGAACTCGACCGCAGGCGCGTAGCGGGCGGCGTTGCGCCGGGCCACGGCCAGCGCTTCGCCCGAAATATCCACGGCCCGCACCCGCGCGCCCGGCAGCGCCCGCGCCAGCGCAATGGCCAGGCAGCCCGAGCCAGTGCCCACGTCGAGCACGTGCAGGCCCGTTCGCCCGGCGTTTTCTGTTTCCACCAGTCGGGCCAGCTCCTCGGTTTCGGGCCGGGGGATGAGCGTGGCCGGGCTTACTTCCAGCGCCAGCCCGGCGAAGTGGGCCGTGCCCAGCACGTACTGCACCGGCTCGTGGGCCAGCAGCCGCGCTTGCAGGGCAGGCAGGCGGGCCAGCACGGCGGTCGGCACCGGCTCAGCGGCCCGCATCCGCCGCTGTAAGGGACTGATTTCGAGCAGGTTTTCCACGACGAGCGCGGTGATGGCGGCGGCTTCGGGTGCAGGGTAAAGAGCCTGAAGCGCAGCCGTCAGGTCGATGGTGAGTTGTTGGGTAGTCATGGCGCGGGGCAAAGATGGCGGCAGTTGGCCCCAAAGCGGAAAAAGCGAACCGCGTCGCAAGGGGCGTCTTTCTGCCAAAACCTCCTGCTGACGAATAGCTTTACGCGAGCAATTCACCCCGCCGCCCGTGCCCGCCGCTCTTACTCCTCCTATGCCCGCTCCTGCCCCCGACGATGCCTTTTTCATGCGCCGCGCCCTCGACCTGGCCGCCCTCGGCTTAGGCCACGCGCGGCCCGGTGCGATAGTAGGTTGCGTGGTCGTCGGTCCCGAAGGCGATATTATTGGTGAAGGCTGGTATGAGCGCTACGGCGGCCCCCACGCCGAGGTGAACGCGCTGGCCGCCGTGCGGCAACCGGAGCTGCTGCCCCAGAGCCGCGTTTTCGTCACGCTCGAACCCTGCGCCCACCACGGCCAAACGCCGCCCTGCGCCGACTTGCTCATTGAGAAGCGAGTGGGCGAAGTCATCGTTTGCCACGACGACCCGTTCACGCTCGTGGCCGGGCGCGGGCTGGCCAAGCTGCGCGCGGCGGGCATCCCGGTCCAGACCGGTTTGCTGGCCGAGGAAGGCCGCTGGCTGAACCGCCGCTTCTTGACTTTCCACGAGAAAAAGCGGCCGTACCTGGTGCTCAAGTGGGCCGAGTCGGCGGACGGATTTCTGGCCGGGCCGCATTTTCAGCCGGTGCAAATCAGCGGGCCGCAGGCGGGGCTGCTCACCCACCAGTGGCGCACCCAGGAGGCGGCTATTCTGGTCGGCACCCGCACGGCCCTGCACGACAACCCCCGCCTGAGCGCCCGCGACTGGCCCGGCCCGCAGCCCACCCGCCTCGTCATCGACAAAAACCTGGCCCTGCCACCCACCCATCACGTGCTAGACGGCTCGCAGCCCACCGTTGTGTACACGCTCCGCGAGCGCGCCGCCACGCCCAACCTCACCTTCGTGAAGCTGCCCGGCACGGCCGTTTCTGCCGACTGGCTACCGGCCATGCTCGCCGACCTGCACGAGCGGGGCATCCAGTCGGTGCTGGTCGAGGGCGGCCCCACGGTGCTCGGCGCGCTGCTCGCGGCCGATACCTGGGACGAAATCCGCATCTTCCGCTCGCCCCGCCGCCTCGAACGCGGCATCGCCGCCCCTCGCCTCGGCCTGCGCGGCTGGCAAAGCCAGGAAAAAGTGGGCGAGGACGATTTGTTCATTTGGATTAAAGATTAGGGACTCAGGATTAAGGACTAAAACTTACGAATCAGCGCTCACGCGAGCGCGTTCCGATTCACAAGTCTCAGTCCCTAATCCTGAGTCCCTAATCCTTAATCCAGAAACCTAGCGTCCGCCCAGCAACCCGCCGAGCAAGCCGGCCATGCTGCCGCCACCGCCGAGCAGGCTGCCCAGGCCGCCGCCACCCGCGCTCGCGGGCTGCGAGTTGGGCTGGCCACCCAGGCCGCCGAGCACCGACATGATGGAGCCCAAGCCGCCGCCACCCAGGCTGCCCTGTTGCGGCATAGCCGCTTGCTGCTGCCCGCCGCCGAGCAGTCCGCCCAGCATACCGCCGCCGAGCAAGCCGCCGAGCATGCCACCCAGGCCGCTGCCGCCGCCCAGGCCGCCCCCGCCGAGCGCCCCGCTCAGCAGCCCACCGAGCGAGCCGCTCTGATTCTGCTGACCCTGCTGCTGGCCACCGCCGCCGCCGAGTACGCGCGAAATCACCATCGGGGCCACCACGCCGAGCAGGCCCGTCATGAGGGCCGCCTTCGGAATGCCGACGTTGCTGAGCTTGTCGCCGAGGCCGCCGAAGAAGCCCTGCTTGCCGGGGTCCTGCGCGTCGTGGGGCACGTTGGCGGCTTGGTCCACCACTGTTTCCAGGGTTTGTTTCTGGTCCGGGTTCACGCCCAGGTACTCGGCCATCTTGGCCACCATCGCCTCCTCGTTGTTCGAGTACGCCCCGTCGGCGCGGGCGAAGCTGATGAGGTCGGTGATGAGCGAGAAGCGCAAATCTGACCCTTTGAGCTGGTCAAGATTTTGCTGAATCGTCTGGTTGTTCGAGTCTTGCGCGGCTTGCAGCACTTGCTGGGCAGCTTCGCCCGAGAGGCCGGCTTGCTGGGTGAGGTGCTGCAGAAACTCCAGCTCGGGCTGTGAGGCCGCGCGGTCGGCGGTGGCCAGCGCGGCCACGGCGCTCAAATAAGCGGTTTTTTCGGTGTCGGAATAGTTTTCCAGGAGCTGTGCCATGGGAAGAGAAAAAATGAGGTGAAAAGAAAAAGGGGTGAGAAGAAAAATGAGGTCAGTGAGCGGGGCCAATTGCCAACAGCAGCGGCTCCGGGGCTGCTAACGGCTACCAGGTTTCGGCGTTGCCCGCGCCCAGTGGTTGGGCTTGTTTAGGGCCTTTTTTGGCGCAAGGCTTGGCAATTTCGGAAAAAACCGCCATCTTTGTGCTCCCAAATAAAAAAGCAGCCCGCCAGGCAGCTTTGGGGAGATTAGCTCAGCTGGTTCAGAGCATCTGCCTTACAAGCAGAGGGTCACTGGTTCGAACCCAGTATCTCCCACGTTTCTCACTTTTTATTTGACCGGGAGGTTAGCTCAGTTGGTTTAGAGCACCTGCTTCACACGCAGGGGGTCGAAGGTTCGAATCCTTTATCTCCCACCCTTACTATCAGCCACTTAGACGAAAGTTTAAGTGGCTGTTTTTTTGTCTAAAAGCAAGGAATGCCACAGCTGACCGAGTTGCCGGCGTGGCCGTGCTGCCCAATGCTACGCCGTCTTCTCGTGCCTCACGGGAGTAGTTCCAACCACTGGCGATTCCTGGGTCGGGAACCCAAATGAGCAGTGGGCGCCAAAGACCAACGGTCGAAACCCGGATGCGTTCTGCCGCAGGCGCTGGGGCACCCACGTAGCACGGAGTGCCCCAGCGCCTGCGGCTACCTTTGCGCGGCGGTCGGGCAGCACTCACTTTTCGCGTTTTCTTTTGGTTAAGCTTACTTTTTTGCGGCTCGGAGTCACGCTCGGGCTGAGCCTAGTGCTGAGCGCGGGCGCTGATACGACCTGGGGTCAGGCCGTGACGCCGCCGGCTTCGGCCACGCCGCGGCGCGAGGACGTGCCGCCCGGCTCGGCCCAGCAACCCCGCCACGACGCGGCCAGCCCGGCGGGCGGCTCCGACAACTGGAGCCTGCACTTTCAGCAGACCCTCGTGCAGCAGTGGCACAACAACCTGCGCCCCGCCTACGAGGGCAACAACAGCCTCGAAGCGCGCGAAAACGCCAAGCTCTCGTTCACTTCGACCATCTTTCTGGGCCGACGGCTCTGGAAGGGCGGCTCGGTGTTTTTTAATCCCGAAGTGGCCGGCGGCAGCGGGCTAAGTGGGGCCACTGGCATCGGCGGCGCGCCTAACGGCGAGACGTTTCGCATCGGCGACCCCAGCCCGCAAGTGTATCTGGCCCGGCTGTTCGTGCGCCAGGTGTGGGCGCTGGACGCCGCTCCAAATCAAGCTCAGGAGCAGGACGAGGACGACCTTAACCAGCTGCGCGGTCCGCGCCCGGCCCACTACCTGGCCCTGACGGCGGGCAAGTTCAGCATCGCCGACTACTTCGACCAGAACTCGTATGCTCACGACCCGCGCACCCAGTTTCTGAACTGGGCCTTGATGAGCGCCGGGGCCTGGGATTACCCGGCCAACGTGCGCGGCTACACGGTGGGGGCGGTGCTGGAGTACGTGCGCCCCGAGCTGGCCCTGCGCGCGGCCGTTTCGGCCATGCCCACCGATGCCAACGGGCCGCTGCTCGACTACGACTTCGCCCAGGCCCGTGCCCTGACCCTGGAGCTGACCCGCACTTTTAAGCTTGGCGACAACACCGGGGCCGTGCGGGTGCTGGGCTTTCGCAACGTGGCCGCGATGGGCTCGTACGCGCTGGCCACCCAGCAGGCCCGCGCCACTGGCACCGTGCCCGACGTGACCCAGGCCCGCACGTCCGGCCGCTCGAAGCAGGGCTTCGTGGTGAACGCTGAAATCGCCCTCAACCCGTCGCTGGGCCTGTTTGGGCGCTACTCCTACAACGATGGCCAGAACGAAACCTGGGCCTTTACCGAAATCGACCGGAGCCTGAGCGTCGGCCTGACCCATACCGGCGCGCGCTGGCAGCGGCCCACCGACCGGCTGGGTCTGGCCGTGCTCGCTAACGGCCTCTCGCGCGAGCACCGCGCCTACCTGGCCGCCGGCGGCCAGGGCTTCATCCTCGGCGACGGCCGCCTGGACTACGGCCCCGAATACATCGCAGAGCTGTACTACAGCATCGATTTTCCGCGCTACCACGCCGCCCTCAGCCCGGATTATCAACTCGTGGTCAATCCGGGCTACAATACCAGCCGGGTGTCGGCCCCGGTGCACATCGTGGGTCTGCGGGCGCACGTGGAGTTTTAGCGCGAGGTTTGAGTTGATTTTGGGTGTACGGCGCGGGCGGGCGGCTTTTCGCCGCCCGCCCGCTTGGCGTTGTTCGGCCCGATTGAAAAACTACGCACACTAACGCTCTTGACAACGCCAAGCGGGCGGGCGGCGAAAAGCCGCCCGCCCGCGTCAAACGTTCCCATCCGCCAAATCTGAAGCGCCGCCTGGCCAAAGGCAACCGGCCGGGTATCTTCCCCAAAAATTTCGCTTTCTCCCATGCGCCTGCCCAAGCTTCTGCTGCCCCTGTTACTCGCTATTCTGCCGCTCGCCGCCCGCGCCTGGGGCGTGGACGGCCACCGCGCCATCGGCCTCATCGCCGAGCAGCGCCTCTCGCCCAAAGCGCGGCAGGCCGTCGCGGCGCTACTCGGCACCCAAACGCTGGCCCTCGTCAGCACCCAGCCCGACGAGATGCGCTATTTGCCTGAGTTCAAGGACACCGCGCCCTGGCACTACGTGAACTCGGCCAGCGGCCTCGCGCACGATGCCTACGTGGCCGCCCTTAAAGCCCAGCCCGAGGTGAATGCCTACAACATTCTGCTGCTCAAAATCAAGGAGATGCGCGACCCGGCGCTCAGCCGCGAGCAGCGGGCGCGGGCGCTGATTTTCGTAGTGCACATCGTGGGCGACGTGCATCAGCCGCTGCACGCGGGCCACGCCGAAGACAAGGGCGGCAATGATGTCAAGCTTACGTACCGGGGCAAGGAAACCAACCTGCACAGCCTTTGGGACAGCGGCCTGATTGAGTACCTGGGCCTGACGTACACCGAGTTGGGTCAGCAGCTCAACACCGCCATCCCGGCCCCGCTGGCCAAAACCTGGCAAAGCGCCGACCCCACCGAGTGGCTCTACGAGTCGTACACCGCCGCCGACAAGCTCTACGCCGATGCCGCCCAGAACCCGGCCCCCGATTACCGCTACTTTCCAGCCCAGGCCGATTTGCTGAAGCTGCGCTTGCAGCAGGCCGGGGTGCGGTTGGCGGCCGTGCTGAATGAGGCGTTCAAGTAGCGTGACGACGTGAGCTGAAGCCCGCGTCACGTTGGAGGCAAACAGTCAAAGTTACGCCCGGCTCACCGGCAGCCGCAAGCGCGCGCGTACTGGCAAATTTTTTTAACAAAGCCGCGCCTCTCGAAAGCTAAAACCTGCCGAGATAGCCAAGAAAAATTGCCGGTAAAAAGCCGTAATTATTTCGCTCAGCAAAAATTAATTTGATGACACAAAACACCGCCGTAAATTTGCGTCGTGAACCTTCTCAACCCTTCGTTGAAGCTGCGCGATACGGCCCGTGAGCCGCGCCAGGGCTATGGCCAGCCGGTTATCAGCAGCGTTTGCGTCCCCGTTACATTTCGCTTTTTTCGCGTTGCCGCCCCGTTTTTCGAGGCGGTTTTTTTGTGCTCGGCCCGCCCTGTCATACCCAATTCATAGCGCGCGAGTTCGCGCGTCAGACGACTCCACCACGACACCACGCCCGGACTCCCAGCGTCCACGCTACCCTCAAATGCAAAAGCTGCTTGCCCGCGTGGCTCAGGTCAATTCGCTGCTCTGCGTGGGCCTCGACCCCACCGGCCCCGACGCGGAGGTCACGCGCCGGCTGCCCGAAATTATTGCCCAGACGGCCCCGTTCGCGGCGGCCTTCAAGCCCAACCTGGCGTTTTTTCTGAGCCGCGAAAACGGCGTGCAGCTGCTGCGACAAGTGGTGCGCAGCGTGCCGCCCGAGGTGCCCGTCATCCTCGACGGCAAATTCGGCGACATCGCCAACACGGCCGAGCACTACGCCCGCTTCGCCTACGACGTGGTGGGGGCCGATGCCGTGACGGTGAACCCCTACATGGGCGATGATGCCATCGTGCCCTTCGCCCGACCCGATAAATTCGTTTTCGCCCTGGCCAAAACCTCGAACCAACCCGCTCACTCCCTGCAAGACCAGCGCTTACAAACCGGCGAGCCGCTGAGTGATTTCACCGCCCGCGTCATCGCCGGGCTGGATGCCGAGCACGGCAACATCGGCCTCGTGGCCGGGGCCACCGACGCGGCCGCGCTGGGCCGGCTGCGGCAGCTTTGCCCACAACAGTGGTTTCTGGTGCCCGGCGTGGGCGCGCAAGGCGGCGACTTGGCGGCCGTGCTCGCCGCCGGCCTGCGGGCGGATGGGTCGGGCCTGCTAATAAACGCTTCGCGCAGCATTTGGCAGGCGGCCGACGCGGGCGCGGCGGCGCGGGCGTTGATGCAGCAGATAAACGAGCACCGAGCGGTGGCGGCGTAATGAGCGGCAGATGTTCAGTAAAGCATTGTTTCCCAGTCAGCGAAAGGTGGCTCCACGTGATAAGTTCTGTCCAAGTATCGGCGGATGTATTGGGTGGCGCGGTATGTAGCGTAGTCCTCATTGATAACAACACCTAGTTCATCAAATTCGAGAACGTTGGCAAAGATGGCATAGGTCATCTCAATTACACTCGGCTCGTCGCCATATAGACTTAGGTAGTCAACACCTTCCAATGTATGGTGCGTACCGCTAGCCATAAAGAAAGAAAAAGTGCGGAGAGCGCCGCTAACGGGATGGCTGAGTTTCATGAGTGCGTGAAAAATAGTAAGGTACTCGCCCAATATGCACAAGCTAAGATAATGTCCCAGCCCCTCACTACCGACCTGCCCGCCGCCGAAATTGCCGCCCGCCTCGAAGCCCAGCTGCGGCAGGAGGGCGCGCTGCTTTCGGGCCATTTCAAGCTCTCGTCGGGCTTGCATTCGGATACTTACGTGCAGTGCGCCCGCTTTTTGCGCAAGCCGGAACTGGCGGCCCCGGCTTGCGCGGCCCTGGCCGAGCAGTTGCGCGCGGCCGGGCTGCGGCCCGACGTGGTAGTCGGGCCGGCGATGGGTGGTATCGTCATCGGCTACGAATTGGCGCGGCAGTTGGGCGTGCCGGGCATTTTTACGGAGCGCGACGCGGGCGGTGAAATGAGTCTGCGGCGCGGGTTCACCATCAGTCCCGGCGAGCGGGTAGTCATTGCCGAAGACGTAGTTACGACCGGCAAGAGCACGCTCGAAGTCGCCCGGCTGCTCACCGCCATAGGGGCTGAGGTGCTGGCCGTGGCCTCGCTCATCGACCGCACCGGCGGCGCGGCCGGGCTGCCCTTCCCGAACTTCGCCCTGCTGCGCGTGGACGCGGCCGTGTTCGCGGCCGATGCCGTGCCGGCGCATTTGGTGGGCGTACCGGCCGTGAAGCCGGGCAGTCGGCCGGATATAGGAGTTAAGAGTTAAGAGTTAAAAATTAAGGGGTGATAGGGTACTGCCTTCCATCATTTCTGCTCGCTACAACTAATTCTTAACTTCTAGCTCTTAACTCTTAAATCCCCGTGACCCACTCCATCCTCCTCACCCTGCAAGCCGGCCGCCACGACGGCGAGGGGCAGCGCGTGGCCGCCGACGCGGCCCGGCACCTGGGCCTGACGACTGGGCGGGTACAGAGCGCGGCCCTTTACACCGTGCGCTACGCCGGGCTGGCGGCCGCGCAGGTGCAAGCCTTTGCCGCCGCCTGCCTACAAGACCCCGTGCTGCACACCGTGGCGGTGAACACGCTGCCCGCGCCGAACAGCTTTGGCTCCTACATCCTGGTGGCCAAAGCGCCAGGCGTGACCGACGACGAGGGCACGTCGGCTCAAAGCGCGCTGAGTGATTTCTTGAACGAGCCGATTGACACCCGCACCCAACATATTTTCTCGAAGCGGCTATATTTTCTGGAGCGTGAGCTGCCCGATGCTGACTTGCGCCGCGTGGCCGAGGAGCTGCTGGGCAACAAGCTGATAAGTCGTTTTGAGGTGGGGCGCGTGGCCGAGGGCATCCGCGACTACACGCCCCGGCCGGGCGGCGGAGCCGACAACACGACCGCGACCGTGTCGCTGACGGGCCTCTCGGACGAGCAGCTCGTGCAGCTCTCGAAGGACAACGTGTATGCGCTGAACCTGGCCGAAATGCGCGCCATCCGCGACTATTATGAGCTGCCCGCCACGCTTGCCTTGCGCCAAAGCCAGGGGCTGCCGGCCGAGCCGACCGATTGCGAGCTGGAAATCCTGGCCCAAACCTGGTCGGAGCACTGCAAGCACAAGGAATTCGCGGCCCTCATCGAGTACGAAAACCACGCGACGGGCGCGCGCGAAACCATCGACGGGCTGTTCAAAACCTATATCAAGGGCGCGACGGCGGAGGTCGATAAACAGCTGCGGGCCAACGGCAACGACTGGCTGGTCAAGGTGTTCTCCGACAACGCCGGAGCGGTGCGGATTGACGACGACTCGCTCTTCATCTGGAAGGTCGAAACCCACAACTCGCCCTCGGCCATCGACCCCTACGGCGGGGCCATTACGGGCATCCTGGGCAACAACCGCGACCCGCTGGCAACGGGCATCGGCGGGGCGCGCTTGCTGTTCAATACCAATGTGTTGTGCTTCGGCCTGCCCGATTACGATGGGCCGCTGCTGAGTGGGCAATTGCACCCGCGCCGCGTGTTCGAGGGCGTGCGCAAGGGCATCGAGGACGGCGGCAACAAGTCGGGCGTTCCGACCGTGAACGGGGCCATCGTGTTCGACCCGCGTTACGCGGGCAAGCCACTCGTCTATTGCGGCACCGGGGCGGTGCTGCCCACGCAATTGGCGGGGCTGAACAGTTGGGAGAAGCACATCGAACCCGGCGACCGCATCGTCATGGCCGGCGGACGCGTGGGCAAGGATGGCATCCACGGGGCCACTTTTTCGAGCATCGAGCTGGACGAGGCCGCCCCCGCCACGGCCGTGCAAATCGGCTCGCCCATCACCCAGAAGCTGGCGATGGACTTCCTCATTCTGGCTACGCGGCGCGGCCTCATTCGGTGCTCGACCGATAACGGGGCGGGCGGACTGTCGTCGTCGGTGGGCGAGCTGGCGCTGATTCCGGGCGGGGCGGTGGTCGAATTGGAGCGAGTACCGCTCAAATACCCCGGCTTGCGGCCCTGGGAGATTTTCCTAAGCGAGTCGCAGGAGCGTTTCACCCTGGCCGTGGCCCCGGAAAAGCTGGCGGCGCTGCTGGAACTGGGCCGCGAGATGGAAGTGGAGCTGTCCGACATCGGCCATTTCACCGACGCGGGCGTGCTCGACGTGCGCTTCGGCGGGCAGCCGGTGGCAGCGCTCAGCCTGGCGTTTCTGCACGAGGGAGTGCCGCGCAAAACCCTGCTCGCCGAGTGGACGGCCCCCGTGCTGACTGAGCCGGCGCTGCCGGCCGGTCTCGACTACAACGACGTGCTGCTCAGGCTGCTCGGCTCGCCCAACATCTGCTCGCGGGAAGCTGTGATTCGGCAATACGACCACGAGGTGAAGGGCCGCACCATCGTCAAGCCGCTGATGGGCGGCACCGGGCAGGCCCCGCAGGACGCGGCCGTCGTGCGGTTCAACTTCGAGAGCTGGGCTGGCGTGGCCGTAAGCAACGGTATTTTGCCCCGCTACGGCGACCTGGACCCGTACCAGATGTCGGCGGGCGCGTTCGATGAGGGCGTGCGGCAGATTATTTCGGTGGGCGGCCGGCTGCCCAACCTCACGCCCAGCGACGGGATTTTCTGGTCGGTGAACGACAACTTCTGCGTCCCTGACTCGGTTTTTGACCCCGTGAGCAACCCTGACGGCAAGCTCAAGCTGGCCAAGCTCGTGCAAATGTGCCAAGCCCTGCGCGATGCCTGCGCCGCCTACTGCATCCCACTGACTTCGGGCAAGGACTCGATGAAGAACGACTTCAAAGCCGACGGCGTGAAAATCTCGGTGCCGCCCACGGTTTTGTACTCGATGACGGCCAAAATCGAGGACGTGCGCCAGGTCGTTACCTCCGACTTCAAGCAGGCCGGCGACGTGATTTACCTGCTCGGCGAAACTTACGATGAGTTGGGCGGCTCTGAGTTTTATCAGCTCGCTAACGCGCTGGGGGCCAATGTGCCGCGCGTCCGGTTCGCAGCCGCCAAGGCGCTGTACGTGCTCGTCGGCGAGGCCAACGAGCAGCAGCTCATTCAGAGCTGCCACGACCTGAGCGACGGCGGCCTCGCCGTGGCCCTGGCCGAATGCACCTTTGGCCGCGACGGCCTGGGGGCGGCTCTCGACCTGGGCGGGTACCTGCCCGGCGAGCTGCCCCTGCTTGCGCTGCTTTTCAGCGAGTCACACTCGCGCTTCGTGGTGAGTGTGGCCCCGGAAGACGTGTGGGCCTTCGAGAGCATTCTGGAAGAGCGCGCCACGCGCCTGGGCGAGGTAACCGACGACGGCGCGCTGCGCGCGCTGCACGGTGGGCATACGGCCCTGCGCGTGAGTACAACGGCGCTGCGCCAAGCGTGGAGCAACGGCATTGTGAATGAGACGATTGGAGTCTTTTCTGAATCAATGCACGACGCGAATTAGTTTATAGCCTTCTTATTTCGGCTTATAAATTTTATCAGACAGTATAAAAACACAAGCTGACCGCACAAAGCGTTTTGAAAACAGTACAAACAGATAGCTCGAACTTAACCCAGACGCCCCCCCGGCCGCCGCGGGCGCTGGTGCTCACGGGTTTCGGCATCAACTGCGAGGAGGAAATGGCGGCCGCCTATCGCCTGGCCGGGGCTGAGGCTACCATCGTGCACCTCAACGAGGTGCTGCACGGCCGCGTCAGCATTCACGATTTCGACGTGCTGAATTTTCCCGGCGGCTTCTCGTTCGGCGACGACCTCGGCTCGGGCGTGGTGCTGGCCAACAAGCTGCGCTACCGCCAAACTGGGGCCGATGGCCGGACATTATTAACTGATATCCAAGCGTTCGTGGCCAGCGGAAAGTTCGTGCTCGGCATCTGCAACGGCTTTCAGGTGCTGGTGAAGCTGGGGCTACTGCCCAACCTGGGTGGCGATTTTCGACCCGAGCTGACGCTGACCCATAACGCAAGCGGCCGCTACGAAAACCGCTGGGTACGCCTGCGCGTCAATCCGCTGAGTACTACCCCTTTTTTACGTGGTCTGACGACGCTGGAAGTGCCCGTGCGCCACGGTGAAGGCCGCCTCGTGGTGCCCGATGCCGCCACGCGCAAGCAACTGGAAGAGCAGGGCCTAAATTGCCTGAGTTACGTGGACGCGGCCGGCGACGGCACGAGCGCCTACCCGTTCAACCCAAACGGTGCGGACCTGAACTGCGCCGGCTTGCAGGACGCGACGGGGCACATTTTTGGGCTGATGCCGCACCCAGAGGCGTACTTGGCGGCGTGCAATCACCCGGATTGGGGACGGCGGCGGCGGGTGGGAGAGCTGGGGGAAGTGGGGGAGGGGCTGGCGATTTTTCGGAATATCGTGGAGCACCTCCAGCCCCACCCCCCAGCCCCCTCCCCTGCGGGGGAGGGGGAGCCTGACGACTCTTTTTTAGGCATGACTGGGCTGGTAGCGGAACGGCGGCCTTACTATAAGCGCCGGAATAATCGGGTGGAGGGGTTGATTACTTCGATTGAGAACGACGTGTTTACGGCGGTGGGTAGCGGAAAGTGGGAAGTGCTCAAAGCGTTCGGCCGACGAATGCGCAAGGAGCCAACCCCGGCCGAAGACGAATTGTGGCAGGCCCTGCGCGGGCAGAAGCTGGGCGTAGCATTCCGCCGACAACACGCTATTGCCGATTACATCGTCGATTTTGTGACGTTGGCTGACCGCCTAATCCTAGAAGTTGATGGTGGCACTCATGATACTATCGACCGAGCTGAGTACGATGCCGGCCGCACCGCCAGGCTCCAAGAACTGGGCTACCGGGTACTCCGCTTCCGTAACGAACAGGTGCTGCAACACCTGCCGCAAGTTTTAGCTACCATTCAAAGCGCACTGATGCCTCACTAACCACCCCCAAACGCTCCTAATACGCCTAAAGCTAAACCCCAAAAAACCCGAAAACCCTCCGCAGAATAGTCGTCAGGCTCCCCCTCCCCCGAAGGGGAGGGGGCCGGGGGGTGGGGCTGAACGCATGAATACCCTCCCCCACTTCGCCACTCCTCAGCTCCACCTCCTGCACCGTGGCAAAGTGCGCGACTCGTACCGCGTGGATGACCAGACGCGCCTCATTGTCGTCTCCGACCGGCTCTCGGCCTTCGACTCGGTGCTCGAAACGGCCGTGCCCCACAAGGGCGCGGTGCTCAATGGGCTGGCTGATTTCTGGTTCGAGCGCACCCGGCATATTATCCCCAACCACGTGGTCAAGCTGCTGGATGCCAACGCCATGTTGGTGCGGGAGGCCAAGCCGATTAAGGTCGAGATGGTCGTGCGAGGTTACCTCACCGGCTCGATGTGGCGGGGCTACGAGCGCGGGCAGCGCACGTTTTCGGGCGTGACCGTGCCCGACGGCATCGGCAAGCACCAGCCGTTTCCGGTGCCCATCCTCACGCCCACCACGAAGGAAGAAATCGACCGCGAAATCACCCCCGACAGCCTCGTGAGCGAAGGTTGGGTGAGCCGCGCGCTGTACGAGCAGATGGCCGAAACCTCGCTCCGCCTCTTCGACATGGCCTCGAAGCACTTGGACGCCCAGGGCATTATCCTGGTCGATACCAAGTACGAGTTTGGGTTGCTGGACGGGGAGCTGACTTTGATTGACGAAATCCACACCCCCGATTCGTCGCGCTTCTGGGCCGCTGCCGACTACGCCCAAAACCCCACCGGCGTCGAGCAGATGGACAAGGAGTACGTGCGCCAGTGGCTCATCGCCAACAAGCAGGACGGCCAGTACCCCCGCGCCCTCACCCCCGAAGTAACGCTGGAAGCCAGCCGCCGCTACCTCGATATTTTCGAGCGCATTGTGGGCCACCCGCTGCCCACGGCCGACGACCTGGCCACCGGCGGCGGCAACGTGGCCGTGCGCCTCACCGGCAACCTCGTGCGCGCCGGCCTCATGCAGGATGCCTGGGTGAACATCGTGATGGGCTCGCCCGCCGACAAGGAGCACTGCCAGAACATCCGCAAGCACTTCGAGGGCTACGGCGTGTTCACGCAGCTACGGGTGTGCTCGGCCCACAAAAACGGCGAGGAAATCGCCGGCATGGCCGACACCTGGAACCACAGCATCGAGCCGGGCGTCATCATCGCCGTGGCCGGCCTCAGCAACGGCCTCGGCGGCGCCCTGGCCGCCAACGTGAACGTGCCCGTCATCTCCTGCCCGCCGTGGAAGGACTACGCCGAGCTGGCCATGAACCTGAACTCGTCGGTGATAATGCCCAGCGGCACCCCCAACCTGACCGTCGTGCGCCCCGACAACGCCGCCCAAGCCGCCCTCCGCGCCCTCAACGTGCCCCGCCTGCGCGAGCGACTGGCCCAGGATATTCAAGCCACCAAAGCCAAGCTGCGCGCGGCCGACGCGGAGTTGCGGGCCTTGTAAATTTCTCGCACAGAGTTCACGGAGTTAAAAGAGTTTTTCTCCGTGAAACTCTGTGAACTCTGTGCGAAATTCTCCCCCTCGAACCTTGAAAAACCTCCTCCTCCTCGGCTCCGGCGCCCGCGAACACGCCCTGCA
>JANXNW010000114.1 GCA_025353905.1 Hymenobacter sp. | reverse complement strand
ACCATCGCGGCCTGGCTCAAAAAAGTGGGTGATAAGGTGAAATCGGGTGATATTCTGGCCGAAGTCGAAACCGACAAAGCCACGATGGAGCTGGAGAATTACGAAGACGGTACCCTGCTCTACACCGGTCCCAAAGCCGGCGAAGCCGTGCCCGTTGATGGCATCCTGGCCATCATCGGTGAAGAAGGAGCCGACATTCAGGCTCTGCTGGGTGGCCAGAGCGGCGGTGCCGCAGCCCCTGCACCCGCCGAGGCTGCCAAGCCGGCTGAAGCAGCCGCTCCGGCCCCGGCCACCGAGCCAGCCACTCCGGCTCAGCCCGCTGCGGTCGCTCCAGCCCCGGCTGCTACCGGTGGTCGTATTCTGGCCTCGCCGCTAGCCAAGAGCATCGCCAAAGAAAAGGGCTTGGATTTACGCCAGATACAAGGCAGCGGCGAAAACGGCCGCATAGTGGCCCGCGACCTGGAAAACGCCCAGCCAGTGGCCGCTACGCCTGCGCCTCAAGTCAGTTCCTCAGTCGCCGCGGCGGCCCCCGTTGCGACACCGGCTGCCGCGCCCAACGAGTACGTCCGGGCCGCGTTGCCGGAAGCGGCCCCAGTTGCGGCCCAGCCTACCGGCCAACAACCAGCAACCAACAACCAACAACCAACAACCAGCTACACCGACACGCCCGTGTCCCAGATGCGCAAGGTCATTGCCAAGCGCTTATCGGAGAGCCTGTTCACGGCCCCGCATTTTTACCTGACGATGGAAATTCGGATGGACCGGGCGATGGAGGCACGCACCCGGCTCAACGAATTATCCCCCGTCAAGCTCTCCTTCAACGACCTCGTCATCAAAGCTTCGGCGGTGGCTTTGCGTCAGCACACAGTCGTGAACTCATCGTGGCTGGGCGATAAAATTCGCCAGAATCACGTCATCAACATCGGCGTGGCGGTGGCCGTGGACGAGGGCCTGCTCGTGCCCGTCGTGCGCGGGGCCGACCAGAAGGGGCTGTCGCAGATTGCCAGTGAGGTAAAAGAGCTGGCCGGCCGGGCCAAAACCAAGAAGCTTCAGCCCGCCGAGTGGGAAGGCAGCACCTTCACCATCAGCAACCTGGGCATGTTTGGCATCGACGAGTTCACGGCCATCATCAACTCGCCCGACGCCTGCATCCTGGCCGTGGGCGGCATCAAGCAAACGGCCGTCGTGGACAACGGCCAGCTCGCCGTGGGCCACCTCATGAAAGTCACCCTGAGCTGCGACCACCGCGTAGTGGACGGAGCGACGGGCGCGGCGTTTCTGCAAACGCTGAAAGGCTTGCTGGAAGACCCACTGCGGATGCTGATTTAAGACAAAAGCAAAATGGAGTGCCATTTTATACCAAAGCCAGCTCTCACCAAGCTGGCTTTTTTGCGTTTGAATAAGGTGAAAGTTGCGCGAATGCGAAATCCGTGTACATTTACCAATTAACCATTCGCTAACATGACCATGAAACAGTTATTACTTGTCCCGCTGCTGCTGGCCAGTGGTGTGGCGCTGGCCCAGACCCCGACCCAAACTACAACCCTGAGCGGGCAGGTGCTCGATGCCGACGGGCGGCCCGTCATCGGGGCCTCGGTGGTGGAAAAAGGCACCAACAACGGCACCAACACCGACGTGAACGGCCGCTTCACGTTGCGGGCGCGCACGGCCCAGCCCCGGCTGCAAATCAGTGCCCTCGGCTACACGGGCCAGGAAACGGGTGCCGAGGGCGGCGCGCTCACCGTGCGCCTGGCGGCTGGCACCACGGCCCTGGCCAGCGTGCAGGTGGTCGGCTCGCGCAACGCCAACCGCTCGGTGACCGACTCGCCTTCGCCGGTGGACATCATCGACATTCGGGAAGTGACGGCCAAAACCGGCCAGCTCGACGTGAACCAGCTCTTGCAGTTCGTCGCGCCCTCGTTCAACTCGAACCGGCAGAGCGGGGCCGACGGGGCCGACCACGTGGACCCGGCCAGCCTGCGCGGCCTCGGCCCCGACCAGACGCTGGTGCTCGTCAACGGCAAGCGCTGGCACCAGTCGTCGCTGGTGAACCTGTTCGGCTCGCGCGGGCGCGGCAACACGGGCACCGACCTGAACACGATTCCGGCCGCCAGCATCGAGCGCATCGAGATTCTGCGCGACGGGGCCTCGGCCCAGTACGGCTCCGATGCCATCGCGGGGGTCATCAATATCGTGCTCAAAACCAGCGTCAAGGAGCTGACGGCCAACGTGAACTACGGAGCTTACACGGCCAAATACCGGTTCGACAACCAGACCTTCGACGGCGCCAACCTCAACGCTAACCTCAACTACGGCGTGGCCGTGGGGCAGGGCGGCTTTGTGAACCTGACGGCCGACTACAACCAGCGCCAGCACACCCAGCGGGCCAACGTGCCGGCCCCCGACGGCATTCAGCGCCGCGAGTACGGCGACCCGAAAGCCAGCAACGCGGCCCTCTACCTCAACAGCCGCCTGCCACTGAGCGAGAATATCTACGCCTACGTGTTTGGCGGCATCAATTCGCGGGCCGGCGACGCGTATGCCTACACCCGTTTCGCGACCATCACCGACGACAACGGCAACGACATCCCCAACCCGCGCTCGAACCCGACGCTCTACCCGAATGGGTTCGACCCGATTATTACGAGCGCTATTTTCGACGGGCACGGCGTGGCCGGCGTACGCGGCACGTTCGGCGGCTTCGACGTGGACCTGAGCAACGGTTTCGGCTCGAACCGCTTTCGCTACGGCGTGAAAAACACGCTCAACGCCACGCTCGGGGCCAGCTCGCCGACGAGCTTCGACGCGGGCGGCTTTCAGCTCCAGCAAAACGTGGTGAACCTGAACCTGAGCCGCAGCTTCAAGACCGTGGGGCAGGGCCTGAACCTGGCCTTCGGCGGCGAACACCGCCGCGAGTGGTACCAGCTTTTCGCCGGCGAGGCGGCTTCCTACACCCAGTATGCCGGTCCGCTGGCCAGCCGGCCGGGTGGGTCGCAGGGATTTCCGGGGTTTCAGCCGCGCAACGAGGTGCGGGCCTCTCGCGACAACGTGGGCCTTTACGCCGATGCCGAGCTGGACGTGACAAAGGAATTTCTGGTGGAGGCTGCCGCCCGGTTCGAGAATTATTCCGATTTTGGCTCGACGCTCACCGGCAAGCTCGCCACGCGCTACAAGCTGGGCGAAAATTTCTCGCTGCGCGGCACGCTGAGCACCGGGTTCCGGGCACCGTCGCTAGCGCAAATCAACTTCAACACCGTCTTTACTAACGTAGTAGGGGGCAAGCCGATTGACATTCTGCTCGACCGCAACGACGGGCCTGTGTCGCGGGCAGTGGGCATTCCGAAGCTGCGCCAGGAGCTGTCGCGCTCAGCCAGCGTGGGCCTGACTGGCCGGGCCGGCTCGCTGCTGAGTTTCACGCTCGACGCGTACTATATCCAAATCCGCGACCGCATCGTGCTCACCGGCTCTTTTCGCGACGACGACCCCATCATTGGCTCCACCCTGACCAGGCTCAACGTGGGGCAGGCTCAGTTTTTTGCCAATGCCGCCTCCACCCGCACCCTGGGCCTGGACCTGGTGCTGGCCAACAGCGCGGCCCTGGGCAGCGGCCGCCTCAGCAGCACCCTGGCCCTGAACGTGAACCAGCTCACCGTGACGGACGTGCAGACGACCGCGCTGCTGGCCGGCAAGCAGGACATTTTCTTCGGTCCCCGCGAGCAGGCGTTCGTCAAGGCTTCGGCCCCGCCCTACAAAATCAACCTCACCGAAGACTACAGCCTGGGCCGTTTCGGAGCGCTGGTGCGCCTGGTGGCTTTCGGGCCGGTCGAGCTGCTTGATTACAACAACGACCTCAACCGCTACGCCCCGCGCCTGACCACCGACCTGGCCCTGAGCTACGCCCTGACCAATCAGCTGCGCCTCTCGGTGGGCAGCTCGAACGTGTTTAATACCTACCCGACCTTCTTCAACCCCCAGGCCACCGAAACTGGTGGCGCCTGGGACCCCGTGCAAATGGGCTCGAATGGGAGGTTTCTGTTCGCCAAGCTCCAGGCAAGGTTTTAAGGAAGCAACGCCAAGCTCGGGCTTGGCGTTACGGCCCGCCGTGCGGGGCGTATTTTTGCCCGATGCAAGCTAAAATCCGCTCCACGACCGTGCTCGGCGTACGGCACAACGGCCAGATTGCGCTCGGGGCCGACGGGCAGGCCACCATGGACAAGCACGTGGCCAAAAGCAACGTGCGCAAAGTGCGCCAATTAAACGATGGTAAAGTGATTACCGGCTTCGCCGGCTCCACGGCCGATGCCTTCATGCTGCTCGACCGCTTCGAGGAAAAGCTCTCCGCGTATGGGCAAAACCTGAAGCGCGCGGCCATTGAGCTGGCCAAAGACTGGCGCAAGGACCAGTATCTGCGCAAGCTCGAAGCTATGATGGTGGTGTGCGACAAGGACGAGCTGCTCATTATCAGCGGCACCGGCGACGTGCTCGAACCCGATTCGGACGTAGCCGCTATCGGCTCGGGGGCCATGTACGCGCAGGCCGCCGCGCTGGCCCTCAAAAAACACGCCCCGCATTTATCGGCCCGTCAAATGGTGGAAGACGCGCTGCACATCGCGGCCGATATTTGCATCTACACCAACCATAATTTAATTATCGCCGAGCCGGCGTAGCTGGTATGGCCCCCATCCATATCTACCTCAACTGGCGGTTTTTTCTGCGCAGTGGCGGGGCGATGCTACTGGCTCTGACCTTCAGCATATCCTTTTACAAAACCGGCAGTCTGCCGTTGTTTTGGGCCAGCGTTACAGGCTTTTTCACCCTCGCAACGTTGCTCTGTCTGTGGCTGCTAGCTGACCGCCGGCCGTATCTCACGCTCAGCGCCGCGGGCCTCACCAACCGCTTCATCGGTGTTGGTCTCATAGAGTGGGGCGATGTGGAGCGGGTATATTTGCGCCAGCTACACGTTGGCGCGCTGGCCAGCCAGCTAATGCCCCAGCACTACGTGTGCTTGCAACTCCGAAACGAAGCGGAGTACCTGGCCCGGATGAGCTTCTGGAATCGCCTACGGTGGGCCTCAGTTCCCGGAATAACCCGCTTCCACGTCAACACCAGAGCTTTGCAAAGTTCGGCATCCGAAATTATGACGCACATTGCCCAATGCGTGGAAGCATACAGCGCCTCCCATAATCGCTGAGCACGAGTCAGCGAGCTGGCTGATGCGTTGGCTCGCCAAGTTTGCTAAAACTTCTGTGCTTACCGCGCGAAACTGTTTCCCCGCGTGCCATACCTTTCGTTTGCTTGAATTCCAATGCTTCACGCGGAAGCCATCGTACATCTCAGTTGCTTTGTAGTCTAGCCACCCATCATTTTTTAGCGCCTCTATTGGCACACTAATTTCCCCCATGCACGTTACCAATTTCCTCAAGCACCACTACCGCCACTTCAACGCCGCTGCGCTAATTGACGCAGCCGACGGCTACAACCAGCACCTGACCGAGGGTGGCAAAATGATGATAACCCTGGCCGGGGCCATGAGCACGGCCGAAATGGGCATTCAACTAGCCGAATTAATTCGGCAGGATAAGGTGCAGATAATTTCCTGCACCGGGGCCAATCTGGAAGAGGATATTTTCAACCTCGTGGCGCACGACTTTTACGAGCGCGTGCCGAATTACCGCGACCTGACGCCCGCCGACGAGCAAGCCCTGCTCGACCGCCACATGAACCGCGTCACCGACACCTGCATCCCCGAGCACGAGGCCATGCGGCGCATCGAAAATACGGTGCTCAAATTCTGGGAGAAAGCCGATAAAGCCGGCGAGGCGTATTTCCCGCACGAGTTTTTTTACCAGATATTGTTGTCGGGCGAGTTAGAACAGTATTACCAGATTGACCCGAAAAACTCGTGGATGCTGGCGGCGGCTGAAAAAAATCTGCCCATTATTTGCCCCGGCTGGGAAGACTCGACGCTCGGTAATATTTACGCCGGTCACGTTATTTCGGGCGACATTAAAAACGTGCACACCATGCGCACCGGCATTCAGTACATGATGTACCTGGCCGACTGGTACACGCGCACGGCCACCGCCGAAAGCAAAGTCGGCTTCTTCCAGATTGGCGGCGGCATTGCCGGCGACTTCCCGATTTGCGTGGTGCCGATGCTGCACCAGGACTTGCAGCGCCACTCGGTGCCGCTGTGGGGCTATTTCTGCCAGATTTCGGACTCCACCACGTCCTACGGCTCGTATTCGGGCGCGGTGCCGAACGAAAAAATTACCTGGGGTAAGCTGGGCGAAAAAACGCCCAAGTTTATTATCGAGTCGGATGCTACGATTGTGGCCCCGTTGATTTTCGCAATTGTGCTGGGGCAGTAACAGAGAAGAAATTAAGCTAAAAAGCCTGCCGCTGAAATTCAGCGACAGGCTTTTTTGTGTGACAAAAACAAAGTGAATTTTACATCAATAAGTTAAGCGGCCTTCCGAGGGTGCTTGCGGCTAGTGGGCTGCCGGACCGTCATGGCCAAGGCTTGCTGCTGGTCGCGCTGCTTTTGCACGGCGGCTTCATCCAGCAGCTGGTCGAGCCACTGCGCTTCGCCGGCCTCGGTGAGCAGGACGTGGGGGTCGGATAGGTTACCGGGCTTTTTCATAGCGTTTGCTGGCTCAGTGGTAAAGATAAGCGTTCGACAAGCTTATGCGCAAAAGCATTCCATTGACGACGGGCTTGCGCGCGGTCGGCACCAGGATGGGCGAAGCGCTTACGTAAGCGCGCCTGCTCGGTGGCTACCAATTGCTGACAGCGAGCCAGGGGCCAGCCAGTAGTCGGCCGAGTCAGCACATAAACAATCGGGCCGGCCACGGCCCGGAGCTGGGCTACGTCGTGGTGGCAGGCAAACTCAATGTCGCGCACGGTCAGAAAGCTTTGGCTGGGATGATTGTGGGTCAGATACGCAGCGCGTAAGCTGGCTGACCTAGCACCGGTGAAGTCAACGCTGGACTCGCTGCCAACCAAAAATAGAAGCAGCTGACCGGTTGCGTCGAAGACCAGAGCCACTTCGTGACGCAACGTAGCCAGCTGGCGCTCGACCTGTTCCAGCCTGAAGGTTAGCGCCGTGCCTTCGGGTACTCGCAATCCAAAAGCAGCAGCGGCAGCCAGTGGCGAAGTGAATAGTTCGGGCACAAACTTAAGCTAAGGGCCGCAAGTTAGTGCCCGCTTATTTCACTCGTTCTTATGGGGGTCAGTTCAGCCGACACACGCTGAAGTAGGTAGTTGAGTCGGATGCGACGATTGTGGCCCCGCTGATTTTTGCGATTGTGCTGGGGCAATTGTGCTGGGGCAGTAGGTCAGGTGGCTGGTCCTGTCATGAAAAAGCCCCCTGGAGTTGCTCCGGGGGACTTTTTATGGCTAAATGGAAAGACTTAGTGGGGCGGCGGCTGGGCAGCTTTGGGCGGCTGAGCGCTAGCGGCCCGCCGCTGTTGCTCCTGCTCCTGCTTGGCCTTGGACTGCTGCATTATCGACTGCTTAATGCTGGACCAACTCATAGTGAACATTAGAACCACCATTACTATGATGAGCATTACATAGCCCAGCATGAACGTCAGGAAGCCGCGCCAGAGGCGGCCTAGCCGGCCGATGGTGGTATGGTTCAGTAAGTTGCCGTAGGCCCATGAGGCGTAGCCTATCACCAGCAGCAGTGAGTAGAAGCTGAACGTCTGCATCTGAGGCTTGCCGCTGTAGGCGTACGCAACGGGCAGCAGCAGCAAGGTGATAAAGTTGTTGATAGCCGTAATAAACGCCGCGATAATGAGGCATTCGGCGTAGTTGTAGCCGCCGCGCCGCAAGCACCAGCGGGCTGCTAGCGCCCAGAGTGGCACCGTAGCCAGGTAGCACCAGGCCAGGTTTTTCATAAAAAACGTCTGGAACGATACCTGCGCCTGGTACATCGCCTCTGGCACAGCGGGGTCCCGGGGCGGCATCATGTTGATGTGCAGCACCGCGTAAAGCAGGGCGTAGAGGCCGGTGATGAGAAACAGCAGCGACAGGGGGCGGAAATGGTCCACGCGCTGACCGGCCAGGTAAGCGCGGATGGTGGGGCCGGGCCGCAAGACCATCGTGCGCAGCGTGTAGAGAATGCCCTTGTCCACGTGCCAGATGCTGTGCAACACGTCGTGAGGCATGTCTTTGAGCCTGAGGCGGTGCGTGTGGTGCGCATCCTGGCCGCAGCGCCCGCAGTAGCGGAAGGGTACGGCCTGGCCGCAGTTCAAACAACTGGCGGTGGCGTGGCCGGGCGGGGCGGCCGGTAAGACGGTCTCAGCTTCGGCCACGGCCACCGATGCCGTCGAATTGGCGTGGATAAAATCACTCATAGCGTCGGGTTCGAGTTAAGCCTGACAAATATAAGCCGCGCCCTGCCTGCCCGCAACTCGTCGCTTTACCGGCCCGCGCCCGGCCGCGCCTCGTCGGTAAAATGCGCCCTGTGCGGCGCTTGCGCGAATTTTTCGGCGTTGAACGCCGCCGAGCCGCCGCGCGGAATCGAGAGCGAAAGCCACGCCTCACCCTGAATTAATTTGCCCAGAAAAACCAGCTGCCCGACGTGGTACGGATAGTGCGCGAGCTGCCGGTTGAGGGCTTCGAGCACGGTGTGACCCTGGTGCCGAATGTAGATAATGCGGCCCAAGTCGGCTTCGGTGAGTGCGTCGAGCGTGGTGAACAAGCACTGCCAGCCGGTTTCCCAGGCGGCCAGCACGGCGACGCGGGTCGGCAGGTCGTTATCGAACTCGGTTTCGCGGGCACGGTCGGGCTTCTCGCCGTCGGTCGTGAAGATGTCTGTCCAGCGCGAGCGCATGTTGCCGGCCAGGTGCTTGACAATGGTGGCCAGGCTGTTGCTGGCCGGGTCGGGTTGCCAGCTCAGGGCCGCGTCGGGCACCTGGGCCAGGGCTTGCTCGCCGAGCAGTTTGTAGTAGGCGAATTGCTGGCGGGCGCTGGGCAGAAAGTCGGCGGGCATGGCGTGGCAAATAGGTACTGGGTATTAGGTATTTGGACAGTAGGCGCCTTAAGTTCAACGGATTGTCAATGAGCAAAACCTGAGTTAATTCATTCGTTTTGCTTGAGTGAAGTGGACGACAGCGGCAGTCCCTGATTTAGGCACGGCTGATGCGGCCAGCGCTGAGGCAGCGTAGCCAGGCGGGCGCGGCTCGCCGCTATTCAGCTAACAAATAGGTCAGACCCAGCTCTTCGATGGTAGCGGCCAGGGCGGTCAGCTCGGCGCGCAGCTCGGCTTGCCAGGGGGCGTGGCGCCGGAGTTGCACCAGTAGCTGGATGGCCGAGCGGCGGGTCTGCCAGTCGGGGGTGGGGTTGGGGGCCAGGGCCAGCAGCGCGGCGCGCAGCCGGGCCACGAGCGCGGGCGGCAAGGCGGCCAGCGCGGGCAGCAGCTCGTGCGTTTGCGCGGGCTGGGCGGCGGTTTCGAGCGGGCGCAGAAACAGATAATCCGCCTCCAGCTCCCGCAGAACAGCAAAGTGTTCCAGTCCGAAAACCAGGTCGGTCAGGTAAGCCGACAGGGAGCCGTAATAAGCCGACGCGGCGGTTTCGGTCAGGGCCAGTGGCGGGCGGCCGGTGCGCTCGTCGCCTTGCTGCCAGGTTTCGAGCAGGCTCTGGGCCAGGCGGCGGGTGGGCAGCGGCAGGGCCGCATCCCAACGCGTGGCCCGCAAAAACCCGCCGAGCTTGCGCGCTTCCGAGCCAGAAAAATTGGCCAGCTGCCAGCGCGCCACCGCGGCCAGGCCGAACATCGACGTGGATGGGGCCGTGCGCAGCGTGTTCGGCACGAGGCCCGCCGGCAACGTGCCCGCCTGGAGCAGCTCGGTCAGCACCGAAAGCTGCGAGGGATTGAACAAATCGAGCGCGACCAGCTCGCCGCACACCTCGCCGATTTCGGCCGGGGCCAGGTCGGGGGTGCGCAAAATTCGGGTGATGAGCGTCGAGTCGGCGTGCTCGCGCACGAGGCGGGCCGCGTCGCCGGGGCGCAGGTCGAGGCTGAGCAGCGTCACGGCTTGGCTGTGCCCGCGCCCCGGCTTGCCCTCCGCGTCGGGGGCCGCGACGGCGCTCAGAAAAGCCCGTAAATCGGGTCGGGGGCGCGCTTGGTGTTCCAGCAGGTACAGCAGACTGCTTGTTTGGTCCGGGTTGAAATGGGGCAGCAGCGGGGCCAGCGCGAAGTCAACCCCGAGCCGGGTGAGCAGGGTAGCGGCGGCAAAGCGGCGCGTCGGCACCCGCAGCGCGGCCAGCAGCGGCGCGGGCGCGTGCTGCGCCAGCGCGACGGCAAAAGCCAGGTCTGGGTCTTCGGCACCGAGCGCGGCGGCGGGCACGGGCTGGGGCTGGCGCTGCTTGCGGCTGGCCAGCAGGGCCAGGGCCACGGCCACGGCCACATCCAGGGTCGGCGCGGGCGGGGCCGCGTACAGGGCCGACTCTACGCCCGATACCGGCAAGGGGCCGGTCCAGGTCACCAGCCGCCAGTGGCTCAGGGCCAGGGCCGCTTCGGTGCGCAGGGCGACGTCGGTGGCGGAGGCGGCCAGGGCGCGCTCAGTCAGTTCCAGGTCGGTGTGCTCGTTGGTCGTGAACGCCGCGTCGCTCGCCTGCCAGAGCCGCAGCCGGGCCAGCCCCGCCAGCTGCCGGGTCAGCTCAAACGGGGAAGTCTGCCGGATTTCGAGCAGCTTCTCGGTATCGGTCGTGCCGCGCAGAGGAGCCAGACTGAGGGCTGTCAGCTCGTCGTCGGACAGGGGCAAGCGGGGCAGCAGCTCGTTTTCGAGCGCCTGCGCCCAGCCGCGCTGCCGCAGGTGGGTTTCGGCCAGGGCGCGGTCGTCGAGGTGGCGCTCGGCCACGATGGCGTGCCGCTGGTAGAGCCGCTCGAAGTGCTCGGCCTGTTCGGGGTCCATCGCGGCCAGCCGCTCGGGCAGCGCGAACTGGTCGGTACCCAGGTGCTTGAGCCAGCGCGCGGCCCCGTAGCGCGCGTCGGGCACCAGCCCGGCCCCGCAGTGGCGGCAATATTTACCCTCCGGCGTGAGCCGCACGCACCAGTGGCAGCGCTTCTCGCGCCGCACCACGCTCCCGCAGTTTCCGCACAAGTCACCAGGCTGCCAGTCAGGCGGTTGCAGCTGAGCGCAGGTTTCACAAGAGGCACGCATTTAGGTAGTAAGATGAGGGATTTAGGATTAGGGATTCAGGACGAGAGACTAGATTTAGGAGGAGGGACACCTCAGTGAGCGTGGTGAAGCACTCACATTTGTTAGGTTCGTTTGGATGCTCGTTAGGACGCAGCTCGCCCGATGTAATTGCGCCGCTCGCCACGATGGCGGTTTCGCATCTCCCATCCCAAATCTCTCATCCGAAGTCCCTCATCCTACTACCTAAATCCGGGCGCGGCGGACGCGGCCCCAAAGCTGCTCTTTGTCTTCATCGGTGGCTTCGGCGAGGCGGCGCGGGATATCGTCCTTCGACAAGCCATCGCGGCGCAGCAGCAGGGCCAGCGGTAGCTCGGCCACGCGCACGAACGTGGCCCCGCAGTTGCGGCAGAAGCGTCCTGGTCCGCTCGCTCCGCACCAGAAGCACTGCTCGATAGGCTCGGCTTGCCGGCCGCAGTTCACGCACAAGTCGCCGGGCGTGTAGTCTTTGGGCTGCTTGAAGCGGCAATTGGCACACAGCACCGCATCCGACGAATCGACCAGGATGGCCGGCAGCGGGTCGGCCGGAGCAGCCGGACCAGCCGGGGTAATTGGCGCGGCCGGGGCCGGTGCGGCGGGCAGCGCCCATTCGAGCACGCGCGCGGCCACGTCGGGGTCCAGGTCGGGCAGCAGCTCCAGCAGCGTGACGACGGTGCCTATTTGGGCGAAGTCGGCGCGGCCCTGCACGCCCATCGTGCCCAGGGCGTTCAGCTGCTCTTCGCTCAAGCCTTTGGCTTTGAGGATGGTGCGCTCCAGGATGGTAAATTCGGTGCTCATGCGGGAAGTGGGCGAGTGAAGAAAAAAGTGGTCGTGAGCGCAAGATTGAAGTAAATCAGCAGCCCGCTCGTCAGCCGAAGGTATAGCTGAAAGGTATCAGCGCTGACTTCTAACCGTTTTTTCTTTTATGCCAACCCCCAAAATTGCCCTTATCACCGGCGGCAGCCGGGGCCTGGCCCGCGACATGGCCCTGCGCCTGGCCGCTGCTGGCCACGATGTTATCCTCACCTACCGCAGCCAGCAAGCCGAAGCCGAGGCCGTAGTGGCCGACATCCAAGCCCACGGCCGCCGCGCCGTCGCCCTGCGCCTCGACGTGGGTCAGCTAGCCACGTTCGACGCTTTTTTTGGCGAAGTCAAAGCCGCGCTGCGCGACACGTTTCAAGCCGAGCGGTTCGATTTTTTGATTAATAACGCCGGCACGGGCCTCTACGCGGCCTTCGCTGAAACCACCGAGGCGCAATTTGATGAGGTGCTGAACGTGCATTTCAAAGGCCCCTTTTTCCTCACCCAAAAAGCCCTGCCACTGCTCGCCGATGGCGGACGCATCATCAACATTTCCAGCGGCCTGGCGCGTTTTTCCTACGCCGGCTCGTCGGCCTACGCCGCCATGAAAGGGGCCGTGGAGGTGCTGAGTCGCTACCAGGCCCTGGAGCTGGGCGCGCGCCGCATCGCCGTGAACGTGGTGGCCCCCGGCGCCATCGCCACCGACTTCGGCGGCGGCCATGTGCGCGACAATGCCGAGCTGAGCGCCATGATTGCCAGCCGCACCGCGCTCGGCCGCGTGGGCCTGGCCGACGACATCGGCCCCTTGGTGGCTTTTCTCTGCTCCGACGACGCGAAATGGGTGAATGGCCAGCGCCTCGAAGCAGCGGGCGGTATTCACTTGTAGGCAATCTGAAGTAGTACAAAATGCCTTCTCACCTGGTGGTTGGAAGGCGCTTTTAATTCTTGGGTAAGGGTGTTAGCTATTAGCCTGTGTAATAGGATTCGAAATTTACCGCATGCAGTATGCCTTTTTTAAAAACGAAGAAAAACCGTTGATAACCCTCTTGCTCAGTAACCAGCACCACATTGGCGACAACTGGCTCGGTCCCGAGCACTCGCGCCAGCGCGGCTTGGCTCATACCTAAATAAATACTTTTAGGCAAATGAGTGGGGAAGGTCGTTATTTGACAGCGAATAATGCCCGCGTTACTGCCTGCGCCTGCGATACCGCTTTTGATGTAAACAAAAGAATTACTGTTTGTTGTGTAAGTAATAACGCTGTCAGTCGCTGCGGGGTCATCAATGCTAGAAGTAAGCTCAAATTGCTTGACGGCAGTTATTAGTTCAGGCCGAATTCTCCTGTAATCTAAAGATTTAAACAAGGTATTAATCAACGCATCATTTACCATGTGAATGGTGTCAGCGGCTGCACTTTTAGAAGGCACGAGTTTGTCAGGAGCCTGAGCGTTGGCATTCGGTCCCGCTGCCGGAGTCAATTTCGGAGTGCCAGCTGGTGCGTCAGCGGGACGGTCATTACTACTTATTTGCTTACAGCCAACAAGTAGCGAGGCCCCTAACATCAGTGCTTTAAAAGGGATTTTCATTTTCAATAATTTTTAAAACCCCTTGAGAAGTCGTCTCAAATCAGTTGGCCTATGCTTGTTATTGAAAGAGTAAAAAGCAGTACTTCCAATGATATCGTTGGTCTGAATAACCTCATAATGGCCATGATTGCCACCAGGTGGCTTGGGCACTACTCTGCCAGTATTCCCAACTAGCGAGACTACATCCCCAGTGCTTACTATTTGACCCCTTTGGACTAGCAACTTGCTTGCGTGCGCATATATAGTGTACACGTGAGGACCCCCTTGATAGCCAGGGCCATGGTCTAGAATGACGACGTTCCCAAAAGTTGCTGACAGGTCTGCTCGAACAACTGTTCCTCTGGCCGTGGCATGGTAGGGTGTGCCACGCCCAGCTAGGTAGTCGGTTCCTCCATGGGGTCTGCCGCCACGTATCTTTCCGAAAGGAGAATTGATAACAGCATGTCCAAGTGGACTATCTAAGATGTCAGAATCGTTGTAGGGACTTGCTGAAATTTGCTCCCAACTGGCAAACTTCATCAAACGGTTGTATATGAGAGTACGATTTTTAGACAGGTGGTAATAGTCCATTGTCAAGCTGCCTTTGCTGGAAACTTCATATACCGTGAAATCCCTTGTCTCATACACTGGCTTGCTGTGCAGGTGTCGTCCCATCCGAGCCAGTAAACCAGGTGAGAAGTGTGGGTCGAAATCACCGGATACGTAAGTGCGGTTCCCAATCCATGGGTCTTTAAAAACAGAAATGAGGCTGCCTCTTCCCGCTAATTGATTTATAATATCAAGTTCAGCAAAGGAATTACGAACGATTATACTGTATTCCATCGCAGAAGCTATTAAAGAATGAAGTTACTAATTTAAAACCGAAACAGCGGCCGGTACGGGTTCCAGATGCCCCACGGAATCATGGCCAGCACGAGCAGCAGCGCGATACCGTAGTAGCGCAACGCGGTGCGGTGCTTGGGCAGGTCGCCGAGGCGTTTTTTGGAAAGCGAGCGCCCGACTTGCGCCACCACGATGGCAATAACCATGAGCAGCACATGCTGCAAGCCGAAAAAACGAACGGTGTGGTCTTTGAGCGCGCCGGCCACTTTTACCGTCTGCCAGCCATACTGACTCGGCCCGAAATACAAGCCTAGCCCCACGAGCAGCTGCAACAGCATGAAGCCCACGAAGCTGGCCCCAATGGCATTGTCGGCCTTGCCAAAGGGCCGCCGCGCGCTCGTGCCGGTGTAGGCGTAATAAACGGCCAGCACGCCTGTACCCAGCACGAAATAGCGCAGCCAGGAGTGCAGATAAAGCAGAATGGTGTAGGAATTCATGCGAAAGCGGAAAGCCGGCCCGGCCGGGTGAAAACTATTGCGAAGCTACGGGCTAGTTTTAGACAAGACCTGAGACGTTAGACACGAGACATGAGACTTTTCTCGCCGAGCGTCTCATGTCCCATGTCTCAAAGTCCCATATCTCAGCTCAAAACTCGCCCGGCTCGGGCACCGGCGCGGGGGCACCGCCGCGGGCGCGGGCGGCGCGGCGCTCGTCGGCAATGCCCACGGCCAGGGCAATGAAAACCGACACGAAGGGGAGCAGCAGCCCCAGCAGAAACCAGCGCCGGAACGAGCGCCCGTGCGAATACGCCACGTAGGCCGTGAACGAGGCCAGCAGTGCATCGAGCAGGAACAGCAGCAACCCAACGCCTAAAACAACTCCCATAGCCTGCGAAATTACCGCGCCCGGCCGCGCTTGACCAGGTACGCGTGCAGCACCTTAGCGAACGGCTCGCGCACGTCCACCGGCACGAAATCAATTTTGAGCTGCCCGCAGCGCAGGGCCAACTCCGTTTCAAACCCACGCATAGCCGCCTGATACTGCGCCCGCACCTGCCCCGGCTGCAACCGGATTTCCTGGCCCGTCTCGACATCCTCGAAAATATAGGGCCGGTCGGCAAACTCGAAATCCGACTCCGTGGCCCGGTCGAGCACGTGAAACAGCAGCACTTCGTGGTGCTGGTGGCGCAGGTGCTGCAAGGCGGCGAGCGCAGCGGCCTGCTCCTGCGCGCCGCGCCCGAGCATGTCCGAAAAAATAACCACTAGCGAGCGCTTGGGCAGCTGTTGGGCGATGCGGTGCAGCACGGCCGCCACGTCGGTGGCTCCGGCCGGGCCGGCGGCGGCGGGCGCGGGCCGTTCCAGCAGGCGCTGAAACTCCAGCAGCAGCGTGTGGCGGTGGGCCGAAGTCGAGCGCACCGGGGTTTGCAGCTCCACCGTTCGCCCAAACGTTATCAGCCCCACCGCGTCGCGCTGCCGTTGCAGCAGCGTAGTGAGCGCGGCAGCGGCCAACACACTGAAGCGCAGCTTGTCGTGGCCGGGCACGGGGTAGTACATGCTCGGGCTGATGTCGAGCAGCAGGTGGGCGCGCAGGTTGGTTTCCTCCTCGTAGCGCTTGACGAAAAACTTGTCGGTGCGGGCCAGCACCTTCCAGTCTAAGTGGCGGGTGCTTTCGCCAGGATTAAACAGGCGGTGCTCGGAAAACTCGACCGAAAAGCCGTGGTAAGGCGACTGGTGCAGGCCCGTAATAAAGCCATCGACGAGCTGCCGGGCCAGCAGCTCCAGGTTTTCGAACGAGCGAACGGCGGCCAAATCAAGCGCGGGAGCGGGCATGGGCGGAAGCTGGGTAGGAGAGGTGGTCAGGCCCAAATCAGGCTCTGGGCAACCTTGAAACAGCTCAAAGTTAGGCCAGCGCGCGCCTAGCCCAGCCCCCAACCCGGCCGCATCTCAGTAGCCGCGGCCCCGCGGTCGACGCGGTAATTCGCGTTTCAACCCGCCCACCCCGCCCGCTCAAAGCCTACCTTTGCCCCCGATTATGCCCCGGCCTAATTCTTAATTCTTAATTTTTAATTAAATAAAAATGGGCCTCCGCTGCGGTATTGTCGGCCTGCCGAATGTCGGCAAATCCACGCTTTTCAACGCGTTATCCAACGCCAAGGCCGAATCGGCCAACTACCCGTTTTGCACCATCGAGCCCAACGTGGGCGTGATTACCGTGCCCGATGAGCGGCTCCAGGTGCTGGAAACGCTCGTCAGCCCCAAGCGGGTGCTGCCCACCATCATTGAGTTCGTGGACATTGCCGGCCTCGTCAAGGGCGCCAGCAAGGGCGAGGGCCTGGGCAATAAATTCCTGGCCAACATCCGCGAGGTCGATGCCATCATCCACGTCGTCCGCTGCTTCGACGACCCCAACATCGTGCACGTAGCCGGCGGCGTAGACCCGGTCTTCGACAAGGATGTCATCGACACCGAACTACAGCTTAAAGACCTGGAGAGCGTCGATAAGAAGCTGCTCAAGTCGGAGCGCTCGGCCAAAGCCGGCGACGCGGCCGCCAAGAAGGAAGTCGTCGCGCTGCAACGCTTTAAGGACGCGCTCGAAGCCGGGCAGAACGCGCGCGCCGTCGCCGCCTCGCCCGACGAGCTGGAAGCCATCGCCGACCTGCAATTACTGACCGTCAAGCCCGTCATCTACGTGGCCAACGTGGACGAAGCCAGCATCGCCAGCGACGGTAATGCCCACGTAGCGGCCCTGCGGGCACACGTCGCGACCGAGGGCGCGCAGGTTGTGCTCGTGTCGGCGGCCATCGAGGCGCAAATCGCTGAGATGGAAGACCCCGACGAGAAAGCGCTGTTCCTGAGCGAGTACGGCCTGACCGAGTCGGGCCTGAACAAGCTCATCCGCGCCTCCTACGAGCTGCTGAATCTGATAACGTACTTCACGGCCGGCCCTCAGGAAGTGCGCGCCTGGACGGTGCATCGCGGCGACAAAGCGCCCGCCGCCGCCGGCGTCATCCACTCCGATTTCGAGAAAGGCTTCATTCGCGCCGAAGTTATCAAGCTCGCTGACTATCAAGAATATAAAACCGAAGTTAAAATCAAGGAAGCCGGCCGCATGGCCGTCGAGGGCAAGGATTACGTGGTGCAGGACGGCGACATCATGCACTTCCGGTTTAACGTGTAAACCGGCGCGGGGCTGTTGTAGCGTGGACGCTGCGAGTCCGCGCGTGGAACGGCCGAACAACTCTAAAACGTAGCAAATTGCCCGACCCGGCGAACTATCTTTGCCCTCCTCCCAATTTTTGCCTCTTCGTCCTTATGAAATTCATCGTCTCGTCCTCGGCTTTGCTCAAGCAGCTTCAGAGCATCAATGGCGTGGTTACGAACAACCCCGTGGTGCCGATTCTGGAAAATTTCCTGTTCGAGATTGAGCCGGGCAAGCTTACCATCACCGCTTCGGACCTGGAAACGAGTATGATGACCGAGCTGCCCGTCGAGGCCCGCGACGCGGGGCGCATCGCCGCGCCGGCCCGCATCCTACTCGATACGCTCAAGAACCTGCCCGACCAGCCCGTCACGTTTACGCTGGACGCGGAGACATACACCATCGAAATCAGCTCGGCGAACGGGCGCTACAAGCTGGCGGGCGAAAACGCGGCCGACTTCCCCCGCGTGCCGGTCGTGAAAGGCTCCACGCCGGTCGAGCTGCCGTCGTCGTCGCTGGCGCGGGCCATCAACAAAACCATCTTCGCCGTGAGCACCGACGAGCTGCGCCCGGCCATGACGGGCGTACTCATTCAGCTGGCCGACAGTCAGATAACGTTCGTCGCCACCGACGGGCATCGTCTGCTGCGCTACCGTCGGCAGGATGTCGGGGCGGGCCAGACGGCCAACCTCATCGTGCCGCGCAAAGCGTTCAACTTGCTCAAGAGCACCCTGCCGAGCGAGGCCACCCCGGTGCGGGTCGAGTTCAACCAGAGCAACGCCTTTTTCTCATTCAACCAGATGCGGCTTGTCTGCCGCCTCATCGACGAGCGCTACCCGGACTACGAGAACGTTATCCCCGTCTCGAACCCCAACAAGCTGACCATCAGCCGCGCCGAGCTGCTTAATTCGGTGCGCCGCATCAGTATCTACTCCAACAAAACCACCCATCAGGTGCGCTTGCGCCTCACCGGCTCCGAGCTGGTAGTGAGCGCCGAGGACCTGGATTTCAGCAACGAAGCCAAGGAAACCCTCACCTGCCAGTACGATGGCGAAGACATGGAAATTGGCTTCAACGCCCGCTTCCTGCTCGAAATGCTCTCCAACATCGACTCCGAGGAAAT
>JANXNW010000062.1 GCA_025353905.1 Hymenobacter sp. | reverse complement strand
CGTGGCGGGGGCAGCGGCCGGGGCGGCGGTTTCGGGGGTGGCGGCCGTGGTGTTGGCCGTCGTGGCGGCTGGCTTATCGCCGTTGCAGCCGCCGAGCAGCAGGGTACCGGAGCAGAGGGCGGCGAGAAAAAATGCGGGCTTGTTCATGGGTTTCAGGTTTTGGGTTGGCGTTGGAATTTGGATTTCGGGTTGGGGTTGGAATCTGGGTTGAAGTTTGGGGTTGAAAAGAGCAGCGAAAAAGCCGGGCTACGCGCCGACGGTGATGGTGAAGTCGGCGGTATGGATTTTCCCCGCGTGGTTGAATTGCAGGAACACCCGGTACAGGCCGGCCCGCTCGAAGCTGGTGTTGAAGCCGATGCGTGGGCCGTGGTCGGCTTGCTCGTTGGGGTGTACGTGCAGGTAATTCTCCGTGTCCTCGCTGATGACGACGACGTGGCCCAGCGCACCGAGGTAGTTTTCGAGGTTGGCAACGGGCTGCCCGTCCTTGCTGAGCGTGATACTCATAGCCAGCAGCTGGCTCGTTTTCAGCGGCTTGTCGAAGGCCAGCGTGGCCTGGTAGCCGCCGTCGCCTCGCCACTGCATTTGCGGCTGGCTGAACTTCACCGGCGCGTACTTCGGGCCGCCCACGGCCAGCGCCTGCCGCCCGAGCTGGTGCCCGCTGCCGGCCGGCGTGTAGTCCTGAAACAGCACGTAGTCGCCCCCTTTCGGAAAGGTGAACGCGGCCTGGTAGTTGGCCTGGGCGGTATACTCGGGGTGCTCGTGGTTGAAGACCGAAAGGTCCCGGCGCACGATAATGAGGTGGATTTTCTTTTCGTGTACCACGTCCAGCGGCACCGGGGCAGTCGGGTTGCCCGTTTCCTGGGGCGTGAAAGTCAGCGTGACGGGCTGGCCGGCGACGGGCTGCTGGGGCCGGGCCGCGAAGCTCATCTGGTAGGTTTTGCCGTTGCTCACCTGGTCGTTATGCACCAGGGCCATGCCGCACTTGGGGCACTTCTGGCCCGCCTGGGTGCTGGTTACCTCGGGGTGCATGGGGCAGGCGTAGGTATGGCCGCCGGCGTGGGCGGCGGCAGGAGTGGCCGCGCTGTCGGCAGCGATGCCCGCCGTGTTGGTGGCACTGCTGGTGTCTTTTTTGGCCGAGCAGCCGGTCAGGGCGCTGGCAACGGCCAGCAGGGGAACAAGAAAACGATTCATCGAACTAGAAAATGGGGGATAAGAAGTAAGCGTATCGCCACGCTCAGGCCCGGATTTGTGGCCGGCACGCAAGGCCCACGACCGCGACTAGCGCGGCGGAGCGCAAGCCCGCGAACCGGCAGCGAAGCGGGCCACGAAGTGGCGGCCCGACGGCCGGCTCACCGCCATTTTTCCTTGCTGGCGAGGGCAAACCCGTAAGTGTGGAGAGGGGAAAACAGCCGGCTCAGCCGGCGCGACAAGCCAACGAAAAGGCCCACCCCGGACACAGCAAAGCTGTGCCGACGCGAGCCTTAGCGCGGCGGAAGCATCAGACGGTCAGCGACCGGATGAAAATGCGGATGTCGGGTATTTTGGGGGGCAGGTGCTGCGGGGGCACCAGGCGCACGGCAGCCGTGCGGTCCCAGGGGCCGGCGGCGAGGGCCGGGAAATGAAAATCGGCCGCGGCCGGCAGCAGGGCCGGCGCGGAAACGAAAAGCTGCTTTTCGGCGGGCGTACTCAGCGACGAGAGCAGCGAAGCCGACTTATCCTTGCAGCAGTCGTGGCTGCGGGCGGGTTTCTTGGTGGGGTGCCCGGCTTTATGGTCAGCCTGGTGGTCGGCCTTGCCATGCTTGGCAATGCCGTGGCCGTGGCAGCCGGGATGGCTGGGCTTGACGGGGGCAGCCGCTTCGCAATGAGCCGCCTGGCCAGCGCGCATCGGCTGTATCACGATGGCGCACCAGCACTGACCCGCGAACACGTTTACGAAGACGAGCAGGAAGCTCGTCGCCAGCAAACGGCGGAAGGGAAACAGGCGGTGAAACATGGTGGGGCGTGATGCCGTCGCAAAAGTAGGCGGTCGGCCGGACTGTTACGGGACGTGGTATTTACAGTCAGCAGCGCGTCAGGGTTCCGGCGGGCGCACCCTGGTAGTGTGGGAAGAAGCCACTCTTTTGCTGAATAAGCCTGCTTCCAGTTGCCTGCCCAGGGCTTAAACAGACTTTAGCGCATGGAGCTGAATGCGAAATTATGCAAGTAGAAGTCTAAATTCTGTAAGCAGCTGCTGGCAGCTCAACCGTCGAATTATGCAAGTTCCAGGCGTTATTACGTACTAACCCAGCTACCGGGTAGCCGTTCCTTTGTAGTGTCCTTTTTGCGTTGCTTTTAATGCAGAAAAGGGACTTACGAGCAGCTTTTGCAATGCCATCTACTGATAAAAATACCGAAACCGCGACGCTCGACATTGAGGGCATGAGCTGCGCTTCGTGCGCGTCGTTCGTGGAAAAGTCGCTCAGCCGCGCCCCTGGCGTGCAGAGCGCGCTGGTCAATTTTGCCACCGAAAAGGCCACCGTGCAGTACGCGCCCGGCCAGGCCAGCCCGGCGACGCTGCGCGAAGCAGTCATCAGCGCGGGCTACGGCGTGGCAGCGCCGGCACCCAATACGAGCGCCGTCGAGCGGCAGGCCGCAATCGACCGGCAGAAGGCGGCGGCCTACGCCCAGCTCAAGCGCCGGTTTGGGGTGGCGGTGGGGCTGGCAGTCGTCATCATGCCGCTCTCGATGCTGATGCTGTGGCAGCCGTTTGCGCGGGTCGTGCCGATGACGACGCTCAATTACCTGCTGCTGGCCCTGACGGTGCCGGTGCTGCTCTACAGCGGCCGCGAGTTCTACACCTCGGCCTGGAACGGCTTCACCCACCGGGCAGCCAACATGGACACGCTCATCGCGGTGGGCACCGGGGCGGCGTTTTTGTACAGCGTGGCCGCGACCATCGTGCCGGGCTTTTTCGTGCGCCACGGCGTGATGCCGGAGGTGTACTACGACACCACGGCCACGATTATCGCCCTGATATTGCTAGGCAAAGTGCTGGAGCTGCGGGCCAAAACTCAGACCTCGGCGGCTATTCGCACCCTGATGGGCTTGCAGGCCCGCACGGCCCGCGTGGTGCGACCCGGCGAGGCGGAAGTGGACGTACCCATCGAGCAAGTGCAGCTAGGCGACGTGGTGGTGGTGCGGCCGGGTGAGAAAATTGCGACCGATGGCGTACTCACCGAAGGGCAGTCGGCCGTGGACGAGGCCATGCTCACGGGCGAGAGCCTGCCAGTTGAGAAACGAGCCGGCGACCCGGTGTTCGGCGCTACTCTCAATAAAACCGGCTCCTTCCGCTTCCGCGTCACGAAGGTGGGGGCCGATACCATGCTCGCGCAAATTGTAAAACTAGTGGAAGATGCCCAGGGCAGCCGCGCCCCGATTCAGCGGCTGGCGGATAAGGTGAGCGCCATTTTTGTGCCCACGGTGGTCATTATTGCGATTCTGGCCTTTGTGCTGTGGTTTGACTTAGCCCCGGTACAAAGCCGGGTGCCGCTGGCGCTGGTCAATTTCGTGGCCGTGCTCATCATCGCCTGCCCCTGCGCCCTGGGCCTGGCTACGCCCACGGCCATCATGGTGAGCACCGGCAAGGGAGCCGAGTACGGCGTACTGATTCGCAACGCCGAGGCGCTGGAAAAAGCCTACCAGGTGAACACCGTGCTGCTCGACAAAACCGGCACCATCACCCGCGGCGAGCCGGCCGTGACGGATTTTATGGCGGCCACGGGGCAGGATGCGGCTCGGCTGCTGCCGCTGGTGGCGGCCGTCGAGCGGCGCAGCGAGCACCCGCTGGCAGCAGCCGTGGTGCGCTACGCCGACGCGCAAAAGCCGGCAACGGGCACGGCCGCGCCACTAGCTGCCCCACTCGCCGCGACCGGCTTCCGGGCGGTGGAAGGCAAAGGGGCGGCGGCCGTGGTGGACGGGCAGGCCGTGCTGATTGGCAACCGCCGGTTGCTGGCCGACGAAAACGTGCTGCTCCCGCCCGAGCTGGCGGCCCAGGCCGAGCAGTTGCTGAGCCAGGCCAAGACGGTGCTTTACGTGGCCGTGGCGGGCCAGGTAGTGGCGCTAGTGGGCGTGGCCGACACGGTGCGCGACACGTCGAAAGCCGCGATTCAGCGGCTGCAACGGCTGGGCATCGAGGTGGTGATGATGAC
>JANXNW010000008.1 GCA_025353905.1 Hymenobacter sp. | reverse complement strand
CAAAGCATCTCGCTCGCACCATTGAACGGCTCGTCTGATGAAGCGAGCGAGATGCTTCGACAAGCTCAGCATGACAACGACCCCTACATCCCGCTACTGGTCAAAATCCACGCTCACCCGCTCGCTCGTCGGCCGGGCCTGGCAGGTAAGCACGTAGCCGGCGGCGATTTCTGCTTCGGAGAGCGAGTAATTGACGTCCATCGCGGCGGTGCCGACCGTCACGCGGGCACGGCAGGTGCTGCACATGCCGTTTTTGCAGGAGTAGGGCGCGTCGGCCCCGGCCGCCAGCGTCGCGTCGAGGATGGTGTCGCCGTAAAACGACATGTCGAGGCGGTAGGCGCGGCCGTCGAGCTGTACCAGCACCTGGCTCTGCTGGTCGTCGGCGTGACCGGCCGGCCGGGCCAGCGCGGCGGCCGGGCGCGGCCCCGCGCTGCTCGTAAACAGCTCAAAATGCACCCGTTCGGCCGGTACGCCTGCCTCGGTGAGCGCGGCCCGTACGCCGTGCAGCATTTCCTCGGGGCCGCAGATGTAGCAGCCGTCGAGGCGGGCGGCGGGCAGGGCGGCGCGCAGCAGCTCGGCGGTTTTGGCCTGGTCGAGGCGGCCGAAAAACAGGTCCGTGTCGCCCTGCTCGCGGCTCAGCACGTGAAATACGCTTAGTCTTTGTAGAAACCTATTTTTCAGGCCCTCAATGGCTTCCTTAAAAATAATGGAGTTGCGCCCCCGGTTGCCGTACACCAGGTAAACGTGGCTGCCCGGCTCGGTGAGCAAAACCGTTTTGGCGATGGAAAGCAGTGGCGTAATGCCGCTGCCGGCCGCAAACAGGGCATAGTGCCGCGCCTGGGCCGGGTCGAGCGCGGGCGAAAACCGCCCTTGCGGCGGCAGCACGTCGAGCTGGTCGCCGGCCCGCAGGTGCTCGTCCACGGCCAGCGTCGAGAAGCGCCCGCCCGGCACCTTCTTGATGGCTACCCGCCACTCGTCGTCTAAGGGGCTGCTGCACAGCGAGTAGCTGCGCCGGATTTCCTCGCCCTCGTGGTGCAGGCGCAGCGTCAGGTACTGCCCCGCCTGATAGCGAAACGCGTCGCGCAGCTCCGGCGGCACCTCGAAGCTCAGGCTCACGCAGTCGGCCGTTTCGCGGGTGATGCTTTTTATGGTCAGGGAATGGAAGCGGGACATTTTTTTACTGGCTGATGAAGCGTTCGACGCGGGCGGGTGGCTTTTCGCCGCCCGCCCGCTCGGCGTTGCTGAGGAGCGTTAGTGCGCGTGGCTTATCAATCAAACTGAACAACGCCAAGCGGGCGGGCGGCGAAAAGCCGCCCGCCCGCGTCGAACGCTACCCCGGCCGCTCCAAGCCGCCCAGCAGCACGGTGATAATATTGGTTTCCAACTCTTCCGCCGTCAGACCGCGTCCCGGCCGGTACCACAATTCCACCCAGCGCACGGCCGAGAGCACCGTAAACAAGGCCACCGACACGTTTACGGGCCGAAACTCGCCGGCCGCGATGCCGGCCTCAATCAGGGCCGCGAAGCCGCGCTCGTAGCTTTTGCGGGCTTGCTTGAACTCACTCAGGCGCGGCTCGGGCAAATATTTCCAGTCGTGGTTGGCCACCGACACGGCCGCCCCGTCCTCGACCATGAGCTGAATGTGGAGCCGCACCAGCGCCCGGATTTTCCCGGAATACGAGGTCGCCTGGGCCTGAATCTGAGCGAGCTGGGAGATGTAGGTGTCCGAAATCCGAAAGCAGATGCTGTCGAGCAGCTCGTCCTTCGAGCGGATGTGGTTGTACATGCTCGCCGCCTCCATGCCCACCTGCCCGGCGAGGTCGCGCATTGACGTGCCCCCGTAGCCACGGTCCTTGAAGAGCTTGGCGGCCTCGGCCAGAATCAGCTCGCGCTTGACGGTGCGCTTGGTTTTCAACATGGGTGAGACAGGGCGGCGGTGGGTGGGAGGGGAGTAGCGCAAAGTTACCCGCCGGGAATTTTTAGTGCTTGGTGCTTGGTGCTTGGTGCTTAGTGCCTGGTGCTTAGTGCTTGGTTGCGATAGGTGCTAAGCACTAGGCACCAAGCACTAAGCTCTCCGCTCCCCGCTCACCATGCGCGAAATCAGCCCCCGGTCCTTGGTGATTTCGCTCCATACCACGCCCGCTACGTGCAGGGCTACGAAGCCGATTATCACGTACATGGCCACGTTGTGCACCTCTTTCACCGAGTGCTCGATGCTGCCGAGCCAGGCCACGTCGTCGGCCCAGGTCAGGGCCAGGCCGGTGAGCACCATCACGGTGATGGTCAGGTAAAATACGGCATATGTAAGCTTGGCCGCCAGCTCGTGGCGCGCGTCGGCGTGGTCGGCGGGCGGGGCCAGGCGGTAGCGCCGGCCGGCGGCCAGCAGCTGCGCCCCGAAGCGGCGGCCGGCCGGGTCGAGCACCTGCAAAACCGTCCACAACAGCCAGCACGCCGCCAGCGTCAGCCCCAGCCAGATATGCCAGCTCCAGATGCGGTCGCTGATGACGTGGGCGATGGCTCGGCCTTGCTGCTCAGTGAGCTGCCCGCCCTTCTCGGCCACTTCGCGCTGCATGTCCGGGATGGCTGCCCGCGCGCTCACGATGACTTTCAGAAACAAAATCGTCAGCAGCTGCCCCGATACCAGCACCGCGTTGGCCCAGTGCCAGACCCGCATCGGGGCCGAGTAGTCGTGGGTGGTGGCGACAGCAGGCGCGGGGGCGGTGGTGGTTTGCATGGGGGTTGATTGTTTGAAAGCTGGTACATGGCTAAATACGGGCGACGCGGGCGGGCGGATTTTCGCCGCCCGCCCGCTTGGCGTTGTTCAGCACACTTGAACGATTACGAACGCAAACGCCCGCAGCAACGCCAAGCGGGCGGGCGGCGAAAAGCCGCCCGCCCGCGTCATACACCAACCACCTCAGACCAAGCTCGCCACTTCCCGACTCACCACCTCATCCCTCACCAGTTTACCAATGCGCCCTGGATACGCCTCCAGGGCCATTTCCAGGCAGGTGAGGGCGGCGTCAAGGTCGGTCAGGTTGAGCACGTAGGCCAGGCGCACTTCCTGGCGGCCCAGACCGGGCGTGGCGTAGAAGCCGGCGGCGGGCGACAAATACAGCGTCGCGTTGTGGTAGCTGAAATCGGTGAGCAGCCACTCGCCGAAGCGGCCGGCATCGTCCACCGGCAGGCGGGCCATCACGTAGAACGCCCCGCCCGGCACCGGGCACTCCACGCCCGGCATGGCCCGCAGGCGGCGCACGGTCAGGTCGCGGCGAGCCTGGTACTCAGCCCGGTTCTCATCGAAATAGGAAGTAGGCAGCTCAGCCGCTGCCTCGCCGAGCAGCATGCCCAAGCCGGGCGGCGAGATGCGCATCTGGGCGAAGCGAAACGCGGTGTTGAACACGGCCTCGTTGCGCGTGACGAGCGCCCCCACCCGCGCCCCGCACGCACTGTAGCGTTTGGAAATCGTGTCCATCACCACCACGTGCTCGTCGGCCCCGGCCAGGCTCAGCGCGCTCGTGGCCGTTGCCCCGTCGTAGCAATACTCCCGGTACGCCTCGTCGGAGAGCAGATACAGCCCGTGCCGCCGACACAGCCCGAGCAGCGCCTCCAGCTCGGCCCGCGAATAGACGTGCCCGGTCGGGTTGCTGGGGTTGCAAACCAGAATGGCTTTCGTGCGCGGCGTTATAACGCGTTCGAAATCAGCCAGCGGCGAGAGCGCGAAGCCGTCCTCAATGCGGGCCGTTACGGGCACCACCCGCACCCCGGCCGCGATGGCAAACGCGGTGTAGGTGCCGTAAAACGGCTCCGATACAATCAGCTCGTCGCCCGGATTCAGGCAGGTAAGCAACGCGAACAGAATCGCCTCGCTGCCGGCCGTCGTCACCATAATCTGCTCACTGCTCACCTCGATGCCCGCCCGCTGGTAGTAGCCGGCCAGCTTCTGCCGGTAGCTGTCGGTGCCCGCCCCGGCGCTGTAGGCCAGCACCCGGATGTCGGCCTGCCGCACGGCCTCCAGCAATTCGGGTGGAGTTGCGATATCGGGCTGCCCGATGTTGAGCGCATACACCTGCCGCCCACGCTGCCGGGCCGCTTCCGCGAACGGAGCCAGCCGCCGGAACGCCGAAACGGGCATGGCCTGCCCGCGCTCAGAAATAGTCATTGTTTTTAAATGTGCTGATGTGTTTTTGATGTGCTGATGTGCGAATTGGTCCAGGAGTAGTCAGGTTACTTGATGTCAATTATTAATTTTCGCGCTGTTGTCATCAAGATGCTGACCAGCAACGAACAGCAGTAAACCAAGTCCCCACTGAATCAATTTGCACATCAGCACATCAAAAACACATCAGCACATTTAAAATTATTCGCGCTTGTTCAGCTCGTCGCGGATTTTAGCGGCTTTTTCGTAGTCTTCTTTTTCCAGGGCCTGGGCCAGCATCTTGGTCAGCTCGTCGAGCGAAACCTGGCCGCTGGGGTCGCGCGGCTCGGCTGGGGTGCGGGCCGGGCGGGCGGGCGCGTCTTCGTCGTCGTCATCCTCGTCGTCGCTGTCCTGGTCGTCCTCATCGTCGCTTTCCTCGACGTCGGTGAGGATGATGCCGGCCTCGCTCAACACGCTCTCGACCGTGAAAATGGGCACCCCGAAGCGCAGGCCGATGGCGATGGCATCGGACGGCCGCGCGTCAATCTCGAACGTGGTGGCCCCGTCCGAGCACACGATGCGCGAGTAAAACACGCCTTCCTTGAGGTCGGAAATAATGACTTCGATAATCGTAACGTGGACGTGCTCGGCGAACGCCTTGAACAAGTCGTGGGTCAGCGGCCGGTTGGGGCTGATTTTTTCAATTTGAATGGCGATGCTTTGGGCCTCGAACATGCCGATGATAATCGGCAGGCGACGGTTGCCGAGCTTTTCGCCCAGGATGAGGGCGAACGAGCCGGATTGCGACTGGGAGGACGACAAGCCCAGGATTTCGAGCGGGATTTTTTTCAAGGGTCGCGGGGCCGGGCGGGCCGGAAACGAGGAGGAAGAGAGTTTGCTACGACAAATAAAGCAACGGCGGCCGGAACGGGCGGATGGAGCTGGACTGGTAGCGCCCAAAACCAAAACGGTCATGCTGAGCAAAGCGAAGCATCTCGCCGGGGGTCGTTAGCCGGCTAAACCCGACGACCCCGAGCGAGATGCTTCGCTTTGCTCAGCATGACCGTTTTTACCAACGCCTGAGTGTTACGCCAACGCCTTGACGGCGGCCGTCAGCTTGGGTAGCACGTCGAATACGTCGCCCACGATGCCGTAGTCGGCCGCTTTGAAGAACGGCGCTTCGGGGTCCTTGTTGATGACGACGATAACCTTGCTCGAATTGACGCCCGCCAGGTGCTGAATCGCGCCCGAAATGCCACAGGCGATGTACAGGTTCGGCGACACCGTGATGCCGGTTTGGCCGACGTGCTCGTGGTGGGGGCGCCAATCGACGTCCGATACCGGCTTCGAGCAGGCCGTGGCCGCGCCCAGCGCTTTGGCCAGGTCCTCAATCAAGCCCCAGTTTTCGGGACCTTTCATGCCGCGGCCGCCGCTCACCACGAGCGAGGCTTCGGGCAGCAGCACCCCGCCGGCCTGGTCCTGCAGCACCACTTGCGTGGGCGCGTCGGCAAAGTCGGCATCGGTGAGCTGGGCAGCAAAGGCCACGACCTCAGCCGTGCGGCCGGCTTCGTGCTTGGCTTCGAGGGCGTTTTTCTTGACGGCGATAATCTTGCGCTCGCCGCTGAGCACGACATCCGAAAACGCCTTGCCCGAAAACGCGCCGCGCTTCACCACGAACTGCCCGCCCTCGGTGCGCGGTAGCTCGACCACGTTGGTAGCCAGCGAAGCCTGGAGCCGCACCGACAGGCGCGAGCCAACGGCCGCGCCGATGTTGCTGTTGGCCAGCACGATAACCTGGGCCGACTCCTGCTGGGCCGCCCCCGCGATGAGCTTGGTGTAGGCGTTGTTCACGAAGTCTTTCAAACGCGGCTCCGCGTCATAGAGCACTTTGGTGATGCCCTGCTCGCCGAGTTGGGCGAGGTTGGCCTCCGAAGCTTCGCCCACGGCCACGGCCGTGGCCGTCGTGCCGAGCTGGGCGGCGAGCAGCGCGCCATACGTGGCTACTTCCAGCGAAGACTTTTTGACTTCGCCCTTGTCGCATTCGACGATTACTAAAACGGACATAATTTTTAGAAGTGAGACTTTGAGATGTGAGATATGAGACGGGCGACTTTGACACGAGTAAGTAGACGTTTATCTCACTTCTCATGTCTCAAAATCCCATGTCTCTTAAATTACCTTTGCTTCGGTGCGCAGCAGCTGAATCAGCTCGCCGGCGTTGTCGGCGTTGATGAGCTTGACGCCCTGCTTTTTGGGCGGCTGGGCGTATTCCGACACCTGGGTGCGGGAAGTATCGCCGACGGCGGGCACCACTTTCAGGGGTTTGGTGCGGGCCGTCATGATGCCGCGCATGTTGGGGATGCGCGGCTCGCACATCGGCTGCTGGCACGAGGCCACGAAGGGCACGTTCACCTGCACAATCTCTTTGCCGCCCTCGATTTCGCGCTCCAGCGTGGCGACGCTGCCGGCCAAATCCAGCTTCTGGGCGGGGGCGATGGTCGGGATGCCGAGCAGCTCGCCCACCATGCCGTGCACCTGAAAGCCGTTGTAGTCAATGCTTTCTTTGCCCATCAGAATGACGTCGTACGCGCCTTCTTTGGCGACGGCCGCGATTTGCTCGGCCACGAAAAAAGCGTCTTTCGGGGCGGCGTTCACGCGGATGGCATCGTCGGCGCCGATGGCCAGGGCTTTGCGGATGTTGGGCTCGGTGTCGGCCTCGCCCACGTTGAGCACCGTCACAGTGCCGGCGCCGGCGGCTTCTTTCAGCTCGATGGCGCGGGTCAGGGCGTACTCGTCCCAGGGGTTAATCACGAACTGCACCCCGGCCTTGTTGAACTCCTTGTTATCGGGCGTAAAGGTGATTTTGGTGGTCGTGTCGGGCACGTTGGAAATGCAAACCAGGAACTTCATCGGGACTAATTTGGTGGAGCGAATGGACGGGCAAAAGTAGTCGGCTTGCCTAACAAGCCGGCGGGCTGAAATGATTGCAAGCAGGTGGGCACAAGCGCCTGGCTTACGCACTGACCGGAATTTGTGCCGCAATTTTGCCCCAAAGATAACCCGCCTCTTTTCTAGCCGTGTCCCCGATGTCCATCTCCGCCCCCGACCCCGCCGCGTCAGCCGTCCCGAGCCGCCTCAGCCAGCTGCTGGCTTTCCACGAAGCCGACCCGACCGATGCGTTCATTATCTACGCGCTCGCCACCGAGTACCGCGCCGCTGAGCCGCTCCGCGCCTGGGAGTTTTACCAGACGCTGCTCACCGACCATCCCGACTACGTGGGCACCTACTACCACGCCGGCAAACTGCTCGAAGGCTTCGGCCGCCAGGACGAAGCCGAGCAGGTCTATCGCAAGGGCTTGGTGGTGAGCCGCAAAGCCGGCCAGCTCCACGCCGCGAGCGAACTGCAACAGGCGCTTAATAGCTGCTTGGGGCTGGACTATGAGGACGAGTAACGCCAATCTCCAGCTTGGTGAACGCTCGCATCATTGTTCAGCGTCCTCAACAACGAAACGAGCAACGAAACGAGCGCTGAACAATGATGCGAGCGTTCACCAAGCTGGAGCTTGGCGTTACGCGGCGCGCATCAGGCGCAAGGGCGACTTCTCGAATTTGCTGCGGGCGTAGCTCTCGGTGATGGTGAATTCGAGCACGTCGGCTTCGGAGGGCATCTCGAACATGGCGTCGGTCATGATGCTCTCGCAGATGGAGCGCAGGCCGCGCGCACCGAGGCGGTACTCGTCGGCCCGCTCCACGATGTAGTCGAGCGCGCCCTCGGTGAAATCGAGCACGATGTTTTCCATGCCGAACAAACGCTGGTACTGGCGCACGAGCGAGTTTTTCGGCTCGGTCAGAATCAGGCGCAGCGTCTTCTTATCCAGCGGGTTGAGGTGGGTGAGCACCGGCAGGCGGCCAATCAGCTCCGGGATGAGGCCAAAGGTTTTGATGTCCTGGGCCGAGACGTAGCGCAGAAAATTCTGGGTGTCCACCTGCGCCTCCAGGTTGGTTTTGGCAAAGCCCAGCGGCTTGGTGTTGAGCCGCGACTTGATAATGCGGTCCAGCCCCGAGAATGCGCCGCCGCACATAAAGAGAATATTCTCGGTGTTCACCGAAATCATCTTCTGGTCGGGGTGCTTGCGGCCGCCCTGGGGCGGCACGTTGATGTGGGTGCCCTCCAAGAGTTTCAGCAGCGCCTGCTGGACGCCCTCGCCGCTCACGTCGCGGGTGATGCTGGGGTTGTCGCTCTTGCGGGCGATTTTGTCGATTTCGTCGATGTAAACGATGCCGCGCTCGGCTTTTTCCAGGTCGTAGTCGGCCGCTTGCAGCAACCGGGTAAGGATGCTTTCGACGTCCTCGCCCACGTAGCCGGCCTCGGTGAGCACGGTCGCGTCGGCGATGCAAAACGGCACTTGCAGAATCTTGGCCAGCATCCGGGCCAGGAACGTCTTGCCGGTGCCGGTTTCGCCTACCATAATAATGTTGGACTTCTCAATCTGCACCTCGTCGGCCGCGCCGTTGGGCTTCTGCATCAGGCGTTTGTAATGATTATACACCGCCACCGACATCACGCGCTTGGCCTCATCCTGGCCCACGACGTACTGGTCGAGGTGGGCCTTGATTTCGCGGGGCTTGATGAGGTTGAACTTCGGCCGCCGGGCCTCAGCCTGGAGCTTGGTTTCCTCGCTGAGAATGTGCTCGGCCTGGGCCACGCACGTCTCGCAGATGTGGGCGTTGATGCCGGAAATCATGACCGCGACCTCGCGCTTGGCGCGGTTGCAGAAGGAGCAGGCTATTTCGGGCATCGGGCAGGCGGGTAGAAGGGCGGGCTGTAAAGCAGCTGGGGGTAAAACGGGTTCAAAGGTACAGGCATCGGGCAGCAATGGGCAGGCAGCACCGGCTGGTAAGCGGCAGATTGGCGATTTTTGAGCCATGTGGCGCGGGCTTCAGCCCGCAGCGTGTTGGGTGTTATAGCAAATTCCAGAATAGTGTAACAGGCTCGCCGCCCGTAAACCTCACCCCCTAGCCCCCTCTCCAAAAGAGAGGGGGGACTAGTTTCTAGTTCTAGAGGTTTAGAGACTAGTTGATTAACATCTAGAACTAGTTCCC
>JANXNW010000393.1 GCA_025353905.1 Hymenobacter sp. | reverse complement strand
TCTTCCATTCTGGCTTACATCAAGTTAGAGAAGATAACCCGGCAATCAGGCATCGGTCATTTTCGCCTCAAAGCACAACTTTATTTGCGCGGACTCAAAGCCATGCACCACGCGCTGAACAAAATGGCTGCGTAACATCAGGAATTTATTTCAGATATGGTAAATATTTTCGCTGGTAAGCGTTACAAGGAGAAAGGTCTTCAAGGACTAATGGGTAATGAGCAAGTAGATACTAACAGTCGATAAGAATAACATGGTGCTTCACAGCCCTAAGCTATTCATAGTCTCGTTAAGAATAGCAAGCTTATTGCTCGTTCAAGTATACTTTAAAGTCTAGCCTCGCCTTTGACCTGACCCGCAACGGCTGGCCCACGGTGAGCGGTGGGCGCTACGCGGTGTGGGACGTGCTGGAGCTGCTGGCCAGTGGCCGCCCCAAAGCCCCAGAAACAACCGGAGCACCCTGACCTGACGGCGGCCGACGTGCGGGCCTGCTTGCGTTGCGCGGCGCAGCAGTGCCGGCCGCACGGGCCGGTTACCACGTCGGCCAATGGGCGGACGGCGGCGGAGTGGGAGGCGGGCCGCATCGGGCAGCCGATGTCGGAGAAGGAGTTGAAGGCTTATCTGATAAGCATTGGGAAGCTGCTTTAGCCCAATTGCAGGCCCTGGGCGGTGAAGCGGCGGTAGATGCCGGCCAGGATTTCGCTGCGGGTCAGCTCTTCCTGGCGGATGTTGGTAATCCAGAACAGCACTTTCAGCTCGTATACCTGGCCGTTGATGCTGCTGAGCAGGATTTCCGGGGTCAGCGCGTGCATGGTGTAGGGGCTGGCCGTGATTTCGGCCCCAATCAGCTCGCGGGCGGTTTGCAAGGCGTTTTCGGGGTTATCGCCGGGGGCGAGCTTGAGCTGCAGCTCGGTGCGGATGTGGTCGTTGGTGCGGGTCCAGTTGATGACGTGGCCGGCGAGCAGGTCGCCGTTGGGCACGATGATTTCGGAACCCATGAGCGAGGTGAGCTTGCTGGAGCGGATGCCGATGTCCTGCACCCGGCCCGACTTGCCGGCCACCTCGATGAAATCGCCCACATGAAACGGCCGCTCGAAGAGCAGAATAATGCCCGAGACGAGGTTATTGACGATGCTCTGCAAGCCCAGGCCGATACCGATGCTCAAGGCCCCGAACACGATGGCAATTTTGCTCAGGGGCAGGCCCGTGGCGGCCGTGGCCAGGGCAAAGCCCAGCAGCAGCAAAAGCAGCCGCAGCCCCACCAGCCACGAGCCGCGCTTGCGGGCTTCGGGGCGGTCGGCCTCGCCCACGTCGCCAAAGAAATAGCCGACGTACTTCTGCAGCTGGGCCGACACGTAGAGGATGAGGAAGAACAGTAGGATGTTGCCCAGCGTAAACTCGGTGCTGCCCAGCAGGCGCGGGGCGGTGAGCAGCCGGGCGACGAGGACGTAGCAGGGCGCGTACAAGTTGAGGTTGGACAAAAAGACCAAGCCCCAGAGCGCGGCCGCCACGCCCGTGAGCAGGCGCAGCAGCTGGCGGGCAATGCGGGCGTAGTCGAAGCCGCCCGCGTCGCCCGTCGTCCGCCGCGAAGCCAGTATCTGCAAGTGGAAAGCTTCGCTGAACACGGCCATGAACACGGCCAGCCCCAGGCCCTGGGTGAGGCCGAAGATGGCCGCCGTGCTGAAGAGCTTGGCCAGGCTCAGCCGCCCGAACACGTTGGCCACGATGGCCAGCAGGTTCAGCCCGACAAACACGCCCATGACCGGGCTGATGAAGCGGGGTAGCGTCACTGCCCGTTGCACCCGCCGCAATAGCCAGGCCCCGGTGCCTACGGCCAGCGCATCAAGCCCCAACATGCGCCAGCGCGTGGCCCGGCCCGCGTCGGCGTGGGCATTGACGAGCATGAGCGCGCCGAAAAACACCAGCAGCCCGAGCCAGTAGCGGAACGGTCCGCGCGGCAGGCTCCGGGCAAAAACCGCCGTGAGCGCCGCGAGCAGCAGGGCCTGCAGCAGGGCCAGATATACCGGCGGCGGGTGCAGCTCCAGGGCCGGGGCCAGGCTGAAAACGACCACCAGCGTGACCGCTACCGGCGCGGGCCGCAGGTAGCGAAACCCGCGCTCCGCCGCCAGCGCCGCCGTCTCGGCCCGGTAGTAGTTGAACGTTACCCAGCCGTAAAACACCAGCCCAATCAGAACCATGTAGGCCCAGTTGTCCCAGTTCTGAGCGAAATAGTAGGCGATGATTTCGCGCTGGTAGCCGGCCACCGCCTCGGCGGCGGCGGCGCTGGTCGCGGCCGGGATAGCGTCCTCGGTGGCGGCCCACAGCGGCGGGCGCTCGGCGCGCAGCGTGGCGCTGCCCAGCCGGCGCAGCTGCTCGCTCACCTGGTCTTGCAGCTCCAGAGTCTGGATGTAGTTGGTCGCCACCTGGGTTTGCAGCGCTTTCACCTGCTCGAAGCGGGCAGTCAGCAGCTTCCCCAGGCGCTGCCGTCGCCGCCCCAGCGCCGAATCGGCGGGCAGCAGCGCCAGCGGCTGAGCCGGAGCAGCCAGCGGCTCAGCTGTGGCTTGGGTCTGAGCTTGGGCCTGAGCCTGGGCCGCTGCGGCGCGGGGCGGTCGGTGAGCGACGGGCAGCGGCAACGCTTTGAGGCGGGCCCGCATGGCTTCGAGCTGCTCGTGGGCAGTGGCCAGGCCGGTGCGCCAGTCGGCCAGCTGCTCCTGAACGCTCGCCAGCATGAGCTGACACATGCGCCGCTGCTTGAGGTCCACCACTTCGCCGGTCTCGGCCGCGCTGTGGTCAATGGCCCGCAGGATGCTGACCACGCCCGGCAGCTCTTCGGCCACTTCGCCCGCGTCATAGACCCTGCGCAGCTGCCCGCTGAGGCTGCTCAGGGTAGAATAAGCGACTTCGAGTTGATATGACTCGTCGTGGGCGGCCGTGTCGGCGGCGACTACGGCCTGTGCGGCTACCGCTTGCGTGGCTTTGGCCCGAGCGGTCGGGGCCGCGGAGTGCGGCGCGGGGGCTTGCGCCCGCCCGCTCACCTGAGCCAATAATAACCCCAGCAGCAGCCAACAGCCCACCAGTCGCTTACTTTCCCGAACGCTCATGCCCCTTTTTTCAAGTCTGCAAGGTACGGCTGGTGCGCGGGCAGCAAATGTCAGTGGGCCTCAGCTGACGGAATTCGCGCAACTTTCAACGAAAATCAGGTATAAAAGACCATCAACTTTAGTGCTGCAAAAGTCGGACATGTATTTGACTCAACAATTTTTAGGTCAGTGGATTACCTTAAAAAATTAACTTCTAAAAACCAGATTGAAACTCCCATCAGTTGGTATTTCGCCTTGTAACTGGTCCGAAGCGCAGCAAATCTTTGCTTCACAAAACAGCCGCTGCCGACGACCTGCGGGAAGCAGCCGTAACCGCGGCTGTTCTGTGACCTACCTTACGCCACGCTTCATGTCTGCTATGCCCTCCGTTTACGATTTGAAGCCCCGGTTTCAGCAACTGCTGCGGCCGCTGCTGGGCAGTTTGCACGGAGCGGGCATATCGGCCAACGCCGTGACGGTGGGCGCGCTGCTGGCTTCAATGGGCTACGGAGCGTGGCTGGCGCTGGCTCCGGGCAGCCGTTGGGCCTGGGGGCTGCTGCCAGCCTTTCTGCTGGTCCGCATGGCCCTGAACGCGATTGACGGTTTGCTGGCGCGCACCTTCAACGAGCAAAGCCGGCTCGGCGCGCTACTCAACGAGGGCGGCGACGTGCTGGCCGACGCGGCGCTCTACGCGCCAGTGGCGCTGCTGCCGGGCGTGGCCCCGGCGCTGGTGGCGCTGGTGGTCGGCCTGGCTGGCATGACGGAGTTTGTGGGTGTGCTGGGCCAGACCATCGGCGGCGGGCGACGCTACGATGGGCCGTGCGGCAAGAGCGACCGGGCCGTGGCCTTTGGCACGCTGGGCTTGCTGCTGGGCCTGGGCGTGCCGGTGGGGCCGTACCTGAATTATGGGTTGGGAGCGCTGGCCGTGCTGCTGGCCGTCACCTGCTGGAACCGGGCGCGGCGGGCGCTGGCGGCGAAATAGTGAACTGGTGAGCTGGTGAGTTTTCTCGTCGGTTGGCGGGAACTGACACACGAGCGCACTTAGCCTCAGCGCCTTCTGCGCAACCCTCTGCGCCCTCTGCGGGCTAAAATAAACCAGGTATCAATTTAGCAAGCGTGTACGACATTTTAACTTATGCTTTCGGCGGCATCGTGGCGCTGCTGCTGGTGGCTTCGCTCATCACGTTCGGGCTGCTGCGGCGGCATCCGGGGTCGCGCGGGCTGCTGGAGGTGAAGCTGCGCATCCAGACCTGGTGGTGGTTGGCGGGGCTGCTGTTTCTGGCCCTGAATTTTCACCGCAACGTGGCGCTGGGAATGCTGGCCGTGGTGAGCTTCCTGGCTTTCAAGGAGTTCATCTCGCTGATTCCGACGCGGCCCATGGACAACGGGGCGCTGCTGCTGGCTTATCTGGCCATTCCGGTGCAGTTTCTGTGGGTGGGGCGGGCCTGGTACGGCATGTTCATCATCTTCATTCCGATGTACATGTTTTTACTTTTACCCTTGCGCATGGTCATCGTAGGCGAGACGAAGGGGTTTTTGCGGGCGGCGGGCACGCTGCACTGGGGGCTGATGACGACCGTGTTCAGCCTGAGCCACATTGCCTACCTGCTCGTGCTGCCCGTCCGCGCCGGGGCGCACGGGCCGGTGCGGGGCGAGATGCTGGTGTTTTTCCTGCTCGTGCTCACGCAGCTCAACGACGTGGCCCAGTTTCTGTGGGGCAAGTGGCTGGGCCGCACCAAAGTGTCTCCTCGAGTCAGCCCGAACAAAACCCTGGAGGGCCTGCTCGGCGGGGTGCTCACGACGACGCTGCTGGCCGGCTGGCTGGGGCCGTGGTTCACGCCGCTCTCACCGCTGCTTTCGGTGCTGGCGGGCGGCCTCATCAGCCTGTTCGGCTTTACGGGCGATGTCGTCATCTCAGCCATCAAGCGCGATATTGGCGTGAAAGACTCCGGCTCACTGCTGCCCGGCCACGGCGGGATATTGGACCGGCTTGACTCACTGACTTACACCGCGCCGCTGTTTTTTCACTACGTGTATTATTTCTGCTACTGAGTTTGTCGCTCGCCGTCCGGCCGGTCATTGCGAGCACAGCGAAGCAATCGCACCTGCTGAGTCACGTCCGACGAGTTAAGAAAAGCTAAACAATGAGCCTAACAAGTGCGATTGCTTCGTCCCTTGCTCCATGCGCAACATGCTCGCAATGACAAAAAACAACCAACAAAAAACAATCAACAATCAAAAAATGCGCGCCCGATTCGATGCCTTGTTGCGGATGCTGTTCGTGGTGCTCGTCGCCTACCCGGTGGTGCTGTTGTGGCTGGGCATCCACGTGCGGCACCGCGAGCGGCTGCCGGTGCGCGGGCCGGCCATCGTGGCGGCCAACCACAACTCGCACCTCGATATGCTGACGCTGCTCTCGCTGTTTCCGCTGCTCAGGATTCCGGGGGTGCAGCCGGTGGCGGCGGCCGATTACTTCTTCAAAACGTGGTGGCTGCGCTGGTTTGCCGTGCACGTCATGGGCATTATTCCAGTCGCGCGCGGCTCGCTGCAAACGGGTGGCTCCGCCGCCGCCGACCCGCTCGAAGCGTGCTACCGGGCGCTCGAAGCGGGTAAGGTGCTCGTCATTTTCCCCGAAGGTACCCGTGGGCAGCCCGAGCAGCTGGCCGAGCTCAAATGCGGCATCTGGCACCTGACCCGCCGCTTCCCTGATGTGCCGGTCGTGCCGGTTTATCTGCATGGATTGGGCAAGGCCATGCCCAAAGGTGCTCTGCTGGCGGTGCCGTTCTACGTGAAGGGGGCCGTGGGCCAGGTCCTGCGCTGGCACGAAGACAAAGCCCTGTTTATGAACAGCCTGCGCCAGCAAATGGACTGGCTGCAACACAAGGTTTGCCAGCCGGCCGAGGAAGAATAGTGTGCTGCTCGGGAAGTTCCCGCAGAGGTACGCAGAGGTTAAACCGCAGAGCCGAACAACAAGTCTCTAATCCTAAATCCCTAATCCACTTACCCCACATGACCCCCGATTACTCCACCTCCCGCCCTTGCGACGAGCGCCACTTCGCCGCCGCCGACACCGCCGAATTGTTCTACCGCCACTGGCCCGCGCCCGCAACAGCCGTGGCCGACGGCCAGCCGCGCCGCGCCATCGTGCTGTTTCATCGCGGCCACGAGCACGGCGGGCGCATGGCCCATTTGGTGGACGAGCTGAACCTGCCCGACTTTGACTTTTTTGCCTGGGATGGGCGCGGGCTGGGCCGCTCGCCCGGTGAGCGCGGCGCGGCCGAAAACTACGGCGTGCTGGTCAAGGACGTGGACTCGTTCGTGCGCCATATCACCGCCGTGCACGGCATCGCGGCCGAGAACATGGTTGTTGTGGCCCAGAGCTTCGGGGCGGCGCTGGTCGCGACCTGGGTGCACGACTACGCGCCGCGTTTGCGGGGGCTGGTGCTGGCCGCGCCGGCGTTCAGCATCAACCTCATCGTGCCGGGTGCGCTGGCGGGGCTGAAGCTGGCTTACGCGGCGCGGGGCAAGTTTTTCGTGAAGTCGTACGTCAAAGCCACGCAGCTCACGCACGACCCGGCCCGCATCGCATCCTACGACGCGGACCCGCTTATCACCCGGCCCATCGCCGTCAATATCCTGCTCGACATGGACGCCGCTTCGCGCCGGGTGGTAGCCGACGCGGCGGCCATTCACGTGCCGACCCAGGTGCTGGTGTCGGGGGCCGACCAGGTGGTGTACCAGGCGCCGCAACAGCAGTTTTTCGACCGGCTCGCTTCGCCGATGAAGGAGCTGCACGTGCTCGACGGCTTCTTGCACGACACGCTCGGCGAGCGCGACCGGGCGCGGGCCGTGGCCCTGGTGCGCGGCTTTGTGGACCGGGTGTTTGCCGCGCCGGCCGCCGCGCCGGGTTTGCTGAGCGCGCACCAGCAAGGCTTTACCAAAACGGAATACGACCAGCTGAGCCGGCCGGCCGGCTCAGCCCTGATGCGGGCGTACTGGGCCATGTCGCGGTTCTGGATTCGGGTCGGTGGGCACTGGTCGGCGGGCATCAAGGGCGGGCTGGCTACGGGCTTCGACTCGGGCAGCGCCCTGGATTACGTCTATCGCAATCAGCGCGAGGGATTTACGCTGCTGGGCCGGGCCGTCGATGGCTTCTACCTGAACAGCATCGGCTGGCGCGGCATCCGCATCCGCAAGACGCACGTCGAGCGGCTCATCGCCCAGGCCGTGGCCCGGCTGCGGGCCGACGAGCTGCCGGTGCGCCTCGTGGATATCGCCGCCGGCCACGGCCGCTACGTGCTCGACGCGCTGGCTGGCCTGAAGGCAGATGGCGCGGTCGGTGTGACGGCCATCGAGCACGTGCTGCTGCGCGACTACAGCCCGCTGAACGTGGCCGCCGGCCGCCGCCTCATCGAGCAGCGCGGGCTGGGCGCGGTGGCCGAATTTGCCGAAGGCGACGCTTTCAACCAGGCCAGCCTGGCGGGCTTGCGGCCCGCGCCCACGCTGGCCATCGTATCTGGTTTGTATGAGCTGTTTGGTGACAACGCCCTGGTGCGCCGCTCGCTGGCGGGCCTGGCCGAGGCCGTCGTGCCCGACGGCTACCTCATCTACACCAACCAGCCCTGGCACCCGCAGCTCGAAATGATTGCCCGCTCGCTCAGCAGCCACCGCGACGGCGTGGCCTGGGTGATGCGCCGCCGGGTGCAGGCCGAGATGGACGAGCTGGTAGCCGAGGCCGGCTTCGAGAAAATCGACCAGCTCAGCGACGAGTGGGGCATTTTCAGCGTCTCGCTGGCCCGCCGCGTGGGGTCGGGCGAGGCGGGCGGCTCCGGCGCGCGGGCGGCGGCAAGCGCCCGGCCAGTTCCGGCCATTGCTTAGAAAATATTGAGTTAGCAGAAAAACGCCTGTCATTGCGAGCATGTTGCGCATCGAGCAAGGGACGAAGCAATCGCACCTGTTCGGCTCGTTGCTAAGCTCGTCAGATGCGGCTCAACAGGTGCGATTGCTTCGCTGTGCTCGCAATGACAGACTCTTCCAAGTAACTCAATCAGCTTCCCAACATGGAGCCGACTACCTTGCCTGCCCCAACAGCAACTGCGATTCCGACAGCTGCGCCGAAGCGTGTGGTAGCGCGCCCCTGGCGGCGGGCGCTGGTGTATCTGGCGCTGCTGGGGCCGTTTTTCTTCGTCACCTACGGCTTCGCCAACTGGTACACGGCCCGGCTGCCGCACGTAGGGGCGGTGGTCTTTGGCTGGGAGCGGCACATCCCGTTCTGGGACTGGACGATTCTGCCCTACATGTCGCTGGACGCGTTTTACGCCGGCTCGCTACTGCTCTGCGCCACCCGCGCCGAGCTGAACACCCACGCCCGGCGACTGGCGGCGGCGAGCGTCATTTCGGTAGCCGGATTTCTACTGTTTCCGTTGCGCTTCAGCTTCGAGCGGCCCGCCACGAGCGGCTTCAACGGGGCGCTGTTCGACGCGCTCACCGGGTTTGACAAGCCCTACAATCAGGCGCCGTCGCTGCACATCAGCCTCGTGCTGCTGGTGGGGCTGGTGTACGGGCGGCACCTGCGCGGGCCGCTGGGCTGGGCCGTGCAGGCGTGGTTTGGGCTGATTGCGGTGTCGGTTTTCACCACGTATCAGCACCATTTCATCGACGGCGTGGCGGGCGCGGCGGTGGGCGTGGTCGTAGTCTATCTGTTTCCGAACGGCAGCTGGGCGCGCTACGCGCGGACTTCTAAAACGCGGATAACAAGTGTCGCACCCGTAGTCGTGGCATCCTCCGACCCGAGCTGGCAACGCAAGGTGGCGCTGATTTACGCGCTGGGCGCGGCCTTGTGCCTGAGCTTAGCCGCCTGGGCAGGCGGTTGGGCTTGGCTGCTGCTGTGGCCGGGCGCGGCACTGGCGCTCGTCGCGGCTGCTTACGCTGGCGTGGGCACGGCTATTTTTCAGAAGAATACCGACGGGCAGCTGAGCTGGGCGGCGCGCTGGCTTCTAGCGCCTTACCTGGCTGGTGCCTGGCTCTCGTCGCGCTGGTTTACGCGCCACGGGCCGCCGAGCGCCGAGGTCGTGCCGGGTCTCTGGCTGGGCCGCGTGCCCGGCCGCGCCGACTGGCACCAGCTGCCCGCCGGGGCCGTGCTCGACCTCACGGCCGAGTTTGGGGCGAGCCGGGCGGCCCGCGCCCGACCCTACCGCGCCGTGCCGCTGCTCGACCTGGCCGTACCCACGCCCGCCGAATTGGCCGAAGCCGTGGCCGCGCTCGACGCGCTGTGGCCGCATGCGCCCGTGCTGGTGCATTGCGCCCTGGGCTACTCCAGAAGTGCTGTCGTAGTGGCCGCCTGGCTGCTGCACCGGGGCCTGGCCGCGTCGCCCGCCGAAGCCGAAGCAATGGTGCGGGCCGCCCGGCCGGGCATCGTGCTCAGGCCGGCGCATCGGGCGGCGCTTGGTTTTTGGGTAGGAGGGGTTTTTTAGAGTAGGCGGGTAGGCGGGTATTGGGTGTTAGGTCATTGCGAGCATGTTGCGCATGGAGCAAGGGACGAAGCAATCGAACCTGTTGAGTGCGTCTGACGAGCTGAATGATGGACCGAACAGGTGCGATTGCTTCGTCCCTTGCTCCATGCGCAACATGCTCGCAATGACCCAACGCCCAATACTCTCCTACCCGCCTACGCTTTTACCCTAAAAAACCTTACCATGACCCCCAATTTGGCCACCCTACCCGTGCTGCTCGGTTTTTTGCGTGCCGGGCGGGTGCTTGACGCGGCTTCGTCGGTGCTGCTGCTTGGCACGGTGGGGTTGGCCTGGCAGCCCGCGCCGACGTGGCTGGCTGCCAGCATACTAGCCACGCTGGGGCTGGGCTTGCTCGAAAAATACCTGGCCTGGCGCGTGGCCCTCGATGCTGAGTTTTTCACGCTGCTGCGCGAGCAGCCCGCCGCGCTGGCCGAATTTGACCAGGCACTGGCGGCGCTGCTGGGCCGCGCAGCGCCGGTTGGCCCGGCCCGCGACTTAGCCAGCCGCTGGCTGGGTGCCCGCCGGCTGCTGCGGCGGCAGGCGCTGGTGCTGGGTGGGCAGGCCGCGGCGGTGGCGGGCTTGCTGGCGGCGCGGCTGTTGGCGTAGTAGGCGCGCAAGGTCGCGCCGGCGGGCGTACTATCGTCCTATGATTCCGCTCATTCATCACACGCCGCGCCTGCTGCTGCTGGCCGCGAGCCGGGCCTTGCTCACGGCCGAGCTGCACAAGCCGCACCTGTTTCCGAAGCTGTTGGGCGCGGCCCTGCCCACCGACTGGCCCCCCGGCGAGTACGACCGCGCCGCGATGACCCACTTTCTGGCCCGGCTCGAAGCCGGTGGGCCAGCCGCGGCGGGCTGGTACGGCTGGTACGCGTTGCGCAAGGCCGAAGCAGAAGTGCCCCGTACGCTCGTCGGGGCGGGCGGCTTTTTGGGGCCGCCCGATGCCGACGGCACGGTCGAAATCGGATTTTCTATCGCGGCCGACTGGCGGGGGCGCGGGCTGGGTACGGAGCTGGTGGGTGGCCTCGTGGAGCAGGCCGCCGCTACGGGCCGGGTGCGGCAGTTGCTGGCCCACACCGGGGCCGACAACGTCGGGGCGCAACGGGTGCTATTGGCCAATAGCTTTGCGCTGACAAAAACGGCCGGCGAGGGCCGGCTGCGCTTCGAGCGGGTAGTCGAAGCCGCGCTGGCGCCGGGCTAAACCAGCCGAGCCGGGCCAGCCTACCGTAAAAGGGACCGGCGACCCTGACAATTGCTGGGTCTGATTCTTCCATTCGCTTAAAACTTTCGCTTTATGAACCGTTCGTTGCTTTTTGCCGCGCTGCTGAGCGCGGGCTCTCTGGCCCGGCCCGTGGCCGCGCAAGTCGAAACCGCCGCGCCGGCCGCTTCCTCAGCAGCTCCGGCTGCCGTTGCCGCCAATGGCCTGCCGGCGCGACCCGTACCTTTCAAATTTATCAACGACCAGGCCGGGCTGCTCACGCCGGCCGATGCCAAGCGGCTCGAAAGCGGCTTGCGCAAATACGCCGACCAGAACGGTACCCAGGTAGTGGTGGTGACGGTGCCCAGCCTGGGCGGCCGCACCGCCGCCGACTACGGCCGCGCCCTGGGCACGGCCTGGGGCGTGGGCCAGCGGGGCAAGAACAACGGCGTGGTAGTGCTCATCGCCCAGCAGGAGCGGCGCGTAGCCATTGAGGCCGGCAGCGGCGTGAGCGACCGGATTACGGCCCAGGTGAAGCAGCGCGTCATCGCGCAGGATTTTGGGCCGAGCTTCAAGCAGAACAACTACGGCGCGGGCTTGCGCAAGGGCCTGAGTACGCTCATGCAAGTAGCGAACCCCGGCACCGCGCCGGTCACGGCGAGCACCGCCCCGGCCAATACCAGCGCCCCGAGCGCCGCTTCGACCAACGGCCCGGCTGGCGCGCCGCTCGACCGCCCCGAGCCGACGCGGGCCGTCGCGCCCGTAGAGCCTGTTTCGTCGGGACCGGGTGTTGGTACGTGGCTCATTGGCGCGCTGGGGCTGGGCGCGGTAGTGCTGCTGGCCAAGCGACTGTTTGGCGGCAACAAAGCGGCAGCGCAAGCCAGCGGCAGCAACCCCAATTTTTATCCCAATCAAGCCAACCAACCTAACCGGCCCAATCAGCCTACGCCCAATTTCGGCGCGCCGCAGGGTCCCGGCTACGGGCAGGCCCCGTCGCAGCAAGGCGGTGGCATGATGGGAGGCGGTGGCGGGATGATGGGCAGCGGCATGGGCGGCATGCTGGCCACGGGTGCGGCGGCGGCGGCGGGCGCGTACCTGGGCAACCGCATGGCCGGCGGCGGCCACGACGCGGGCAACGCCACCAATTTCGATAATAACGCGGGCGGCAACGCTGCTAATACTGCGGGCCTCGGCGCGGCCGGGCTGGGCGCGGGTGCGGCGGGCACTGGCGCGGCCGGCGACTACTTCTCCTCGCGCGACGGCGGTGGCGCGACCGACAACAACGCCCCCGACTATTTCTCCGATGCCAACACGGCCGACAACTCCGGCGGCGGCGACTATTTCTCGTCCGACGATAATTCGTCCTACGACGACACGTCGTCGAGCGACACCGGCGGCGATTTTGGCGGCGGCAGCGACGACAGCGGCGGGTTTTAAGTTACTAGATATTGCGGGTAGGATAATTCGAACACTGGCAGTAGCTACGGAAAATCTCGTAGCTACTGCCAGTTTTTTGTCGGTGATAACAGCCTCTATGCTTCAGTTTTTGAACGGCGGCGCAACAGCCACACCACGCCCGCCACCAGCACGACCCCGGCGGTGGCGAGGGCCACTGCCGGCACCGTGCGAGCCGTTGCCACCGCTGGGTCCGCTGCGGCAATGTCCTCGTCGCGGAACGGCTGCCGGGACACGGCCGCCAGAATCAGGCGGGCGGTTTCGGCGGGCTGGTCCCACTGCGGGAAGTGTCCGCAGCGGTCGAACCAGTACAGGCGGGCATCGGGAAATTTGGCCAAAGCCCGCGCGGCCTGGCCGGGCAGGCACACCCGGTCCTGCCGCCCCCAGCCAATGACGAGCGGGGCTGGTAAACTTCCCTGGGGCGCGCCCTGCTGCACTTCGCCGTGCGCCAGGGCCTCCAGCAGCTCGCCGAAGACGGGCGTGTGGGCAAAGGAATACATCTCGTCTTGCGCTACCTGGGCATCCACGGCCCAGGGCCGGGCCGAAAACTGGGCCAGCAGCGCCGTGCGCCCCACCCCGGAGCCGGCCAGCGCGGGCATCACCGGCTGCAAGGCCACTACCAGCTTTTGCGACAGGGCCACGGAGTGGTAAAACACCGGCACCTCCCAGCCCTGCCAGAAGCCGCCGGGGTCCAGCGACACCACCGCCCCCAGCACCCCGCCCCGGCGGGCCAGCTCCAGCACCAGCCGGGCCCCCATCGAGCTGCCCACCGCATCAACGCCCAGCAAGTTCTGCTCGGCCAAAAAGGTCGTCAGCGCGTCGGCCAGCGTACTGATGGTGTGTGGCCCCGCCAGCGGCGGCGAAGCCCCGTGCCCAGGCAAATCGACGGCAATAACCTCGTGCTCAGCCGCCAGGGTGTCGAGAATGGTGTTCCAGGAGCGCCAGCTGCCGCCGATGCCGTGAACCAAAAGTAGTGGCGAGCCGGAGCCTTGCCGAATAAAATGAAGAGCCATAATGGAAGCTGAAAGGAAAAACGTTGCTCCTGATTACGGATATACTAAGAGGACAGCCGCGAAATGCCTCTCAAAACCGAACATAAGCACAACTGTCCTTTTTGCAGCGGCCGGTATCTCAGCCACGCGAGGCCCGCGAGAAAAACTAGTGGTAAACGACCGCTCAGCCGCGGTTGGCCGGCCGGTTCACAGCCAGGAGCCCAGCGAAGTGCCCTGGCGCGGGTTGTCGGCCAGCGATTCTATCAACTGTCCATACTCGTCCGGCAGCGAACGATACTTGCGAATCGAGCACTTGATTTCGCGCTCAAACGGCTGGATGGTACTGACCCTGTAGCTCATGTAGCTCGCGTAAAAGTTCTTCAGCTGGCTGGGCCTGCTTGCGGCCCGCCAGCACCTCTTTCAATTCCAACACCGCTTCGAGCATGACTTCCTCAGCGGGCGTTTTGGGCATGAACGTGGATTTTGGGGCGGATTTCGCGGCGGGTTTGAGCGCGGCCCGGCGGCGCGCGGCGGGCGCATCGGCCGCATCAGCCACGACTTGCGCCTTGACGCGCATTTTTTTGAAGAGCGCCGCTAAGAGCTGGCTTTCTGCTTCGGAGGCGGACGTTACCAGGAAGGAAGTCATGGGAAGATAAACTTGGTGAGTATTCAAGGATAATTAAGCGTACTGCCAACCGCGCCCTTACACCCACTGACGTAAGTATTGATATACTTCCGGGTGGTGGAGCAGCCCGCCGTGGTGCTGCTGGGCGAAGCGGGCGGTGCGGACGCTCGTGCCGGGCGGCAATTGCGTCTCGTCGCTGAAGAGCTGCCCCCGGCCGCTGGCCGCGCCCACCAAGCCATCGCCAAAATACTCGCGCACGGCCTGCGGCACCCCCGCCCGCAGCCAGTCGCCGACCAGCACGTGGTAGCGTACGCCGGCCCGTAGCGGCACGGCCGTGCGGGGCCGCGGCAGCAACGGGTCGTCGGGCTGCTGCCAGTCGTCGTCCACGAGCAGGGCCTCGCCCAGGTCCTTAATGCCGTTGGAGCGCCGGGCGATGGCGTTGCTCATAAACCGGGTCGGAAACAGGTTGATGCGCCGCAGCAGGCGCTCGACGAGCATGCCGTTCTGCTCCAGATACGAGCCATCGTGGGGCACGCCCATCAGAAACACCGAATGCACGTGGGCCAGCCAGGGCGCTTCGTTTTGAGTTATGAGTTGAGAGTTAAGAGTTAAGAGTTTTTCTCTGGCGCGTCGCGTGAGCTTCTTGCTTGTCTCATTATCTTCCTCATTCTTAACTCTTAACTCATTACTCTTAACTCCCAGCTGCCGCCCGTAGTAGCCCGCCGAGCGGATAACCAGCCCGCCCATGCTGTGGCCCACCAAACTCAGCTCGCCGATGGCGGCGGGGTAGGTTTCGACCAGCTCGGTGAGCAATCGGCTCAGGGCGCGGCCGTTTTCGGAGATGTGCAGGCCCGTGTTGTAGCGCACGTACAGGGGCCGGATGCCGGCCTCGGCGGCCAGGCGGGGGCCGTAGCGCAGGGGGCCGTTGGCCGGGTCCTGGAAGCCGGTTTGCCAGACGAGCTCGTCGCCCATCAGCCCGTGCAGGAAGACGACCGTTTTCTGGTGCGGCTCGCTCAGGCCCAGGTCGGCCACGGCCACGTCGTGGCCGCCGCGCCGAAAACTGAGCTGAATCGTGCGGCGGTCGCCACTCACGGCGAGCTGGTCGCCGAGCGCGCCGTTGAGCACGGGCTGAAAGAAGTGCTGGTGGGCGCGGCCCGCCCGGTAGAGCAGCGTGGCCCCGTGGACGGGCAGCAAAACGGCTTTCGCCAGCGAAGTGAGCGTACGGCGCAACATGGCGTAGCGTGGTGCGGGCCTCGGCCCGCCGTTAAAAACTGGTGATAAAAAAACGCTTAATCTGGACGAAGCGAACGGCCCGGCAACGTTACTACGCGCCAGCCCAAGCTCCAGCCCAAGCTCCAACCCAAGTTCTGGTTTGAAACCGCGACAACCAAATTTCGGTTAGCCCGTCCAACCAATCGGCTGGCTCAAATGCGGTCGTAGCCGCATCTTTGCACCCGTTATCACTTAGCTTGACCTTATGAATGTTTTCCTGCGCGCGGCCCTGGGCCTGAGCCTTATCAGTGGCGCGGCCACGCTCCTCACGGCCTGCGACTACGCCGCCAACAGCCCCGGCGTGAACACCCAGTACACCCACGCTTTTGTGAACCCGCCCGGCTACACCAACGCCGACATCAACCGTGACAGCGTCAACAACAAGCAAACCGTAACCAAGCCCATTGGTAAAGGCTCGGCGACCGGCATCAAGAACGGCACCGTGAACGACCAGCTCAACTCGGCCCCGGCCGGCAAAAGCGCGGCCTCGTCGCAAACGGCCAGCGGCAAAATCGGCCCCGCCGACCAGAATCAGCCGCAGGCCAAAGGCAACGGCGTGGGCAAAGATGCCCAGGGCATGGGCGGCAGCGGCGCGGGCACGGTTAGCGGGGGCGCGGCCAATGGCGGCACCAAGCAGGCCGGCACCAAGCAGTAGGCAGCTGCTGATTGTTTTTTGTCATTACGAGCAGAGCGAGCTGAAGGTCGGGGCCGACCTTCGGCTCGCGCTGCTCGTAATGACCCAACACCTGAACCCAACATCCGATACTCCACGGAGTGAAGCCCTCGTTACTACTTAGCACTTAACATCCTGCGGGCTGAAGCTCGCGTCATTTCCTAACCTCCTTTTCCCATGCTTTCCAATCACGCTTCCCGCGCCAGCACCCCGGCTTTCGACGAGGTAGTGCCCGGCCTGCACGTGTTGCGCGACGTGTTCGTGAACCTCTACTTTGCCACTACCTCGCCGGGGGCGCACCGCGGCGAGTGGGTACTGATTGATGCCGGCCTGCCGGGCTCGGCCGATAAAATCCGGCGGTACGCGGCCGGGGTGTTTGGTGAGATGAACCCGCCGGTGGCTATTTTGCTCACCCACGGGCACTTCGACCACGTGGGCGCGCTCGGTGGCCTGCTCGAAGCCTGGCCGGGGGTGCCCGTCTACGCCCACGAGCTGGAGCTGCCCTACCTCACCGGCCGCTCCGACTACCCCGCGCCCGACCCCACCGTGGGCGGCGGGTTGATGGCGTACAGCTCGTTTCTCTACCCCAAGCACGCTTATGATTTCGGCGGCCGGGTGCAGGCCCTGCCCACCGATGGCTCCGTGCCTGGCCTGCCCGGCTGGCGCTGGCTGCCCACGCCGGGCCACGCGTTTGGCCACGTGTCGTTCTTCCGCGAAGCGGGCAGTGTGCTCGTGGCCGGCGATGCCATCACCACCGTGCAGGGCGAGTCGGGCCGGGCTACGCTCACGCAGCAGCAGCAAGTGCATGGCCCGCCCGCGTACTTCACCCCCGATTGGGACGCGGCCCGCGCCTCGGTGCAACGGCTGGCCGCCTTGCAGCCCGAAGTAGCCGCCACCGGCCACGGCATTGCCATGCACGGCGAGCAGCTTCGCGCCGAGCTGGCCCGCCTCGCCGAGCACTTCGATACCCTGGCCCGGCCCAAAATCGGCCGCTACGTCCACCAGCCCGCCACGGCCGACGCCAGTGGGGTGCGCTCGGTGCCGCCGCCACTGGTCAGCCCCTGGGTGAAGGGCCTGGCCGTGGCCGGCGCGCTCGGGGCCGTGGCCGCGCTGGTAGTCCGTCGTCGCAGCCGCCAGCGGCACGACCGCAACAGCCGGCATTACGCGGGCGTATCGCGGCCCCAGCCGCGGCGGTAGGCTTACTCGGCCACCGGCACCTGCCCCGGCCGGGCGTAGCCGAAGCGCACCGGCGCGGCCACCGCGTGGTAGCCATCGAGGCCCGAGACGGCGGCCACGCCCAGCGCGGTCAGGTCCAGGGTGCCGTCCGGGCGCAGCGCGTTTTCGGCCAGGTAGACGTGCTCGACCAGGCCCACCAGCAGCACGGTACCGTTGAAAATGGGATGCTCCTCGCGCAGGCGCAGCCCGATGCTGAGCGGGCTTTCGGCCACGTAGGGCGCGGGAAAGCCGTCGCGAAACGCGGCCGTGAAGCCGCAGGCTTCGAACTCGGACTCGTCGTCGGGAAAGTTGGCCGAGGTATAGTGGGCGGCGGCAGCCAGGGCCAGCGGCACGGCATTCAGCGTGTAGCAGCCGTCGTTCTGCTTGATGTTCTGGTAGGTGTGGCGCGGCACGGTGGTGGGGCGCGTCACGAGACCGAGCACGGCCGGGTCGGAGCCGAGGTGGATGGCTGAGCTGAAGATGGCCAGGTTGGTGGGGCCGCCGGGCGCGGCCGTGCCCACGAGGTTGGCGGGCTTGTAGCCGGGCAGGCCATTGACGAGGTTGAGGCGGTAAACCCGCTCGAAGGCGGCAAGGTCGGCAGCGGTGAGGTGGCGCACGGGCGAAGAGTTGGTGAAGGGCTGAGTAAGCGCTGGGCGCGGGCAAAGGTTGGGGCCGGCGACCGGCTGGCGGACACATTGGTTGCCAAATAATTCGTAGCTTAACGTCGTTCTCCACCGCACCTTATTCTTTTTGCCGATGAAAACATCCTTGCTGCTGCTGTTGGGCCTGAGTGCGGGCTGGGCGCGGCCCGCCCGAGCGCAGCTGCCGGCCCCGGTTTCGGTTACGCTCACGGTGCCGCCCGCGCTGGCCGGCAGTGGGCCGTTCGATGTGCCGCGCACGGTGCGGGTGCCGGCGGGCTTCCGGCTGGCCGTGTACGCGCGGGTGCCGGGGGCGCGGTTCATGGCCGTGACGCCCGACGGGAATCTGCTCGTCTCGCAGCCGGGTGCCGGCAAGGTGTGGCTCGTGCGAACCAACCCCACGGCTGGAGCCGCCCCGCTCGTGACCGACTTCGTAACCGGGCTGCGCAATCCGCACGACCTCGTGTTTCACGCCATCGGCGGCACCACGTACCTGTACGTGGCCGAAAGCAACCGCATCAGCCGCTACGAGTACCGGTCCGGCGACCTAAGCGCCCGCGCCCAGCAAGCGCTCATCACGGGCCTGCCCGACGCCAGCACCCCGGAGCTGGGTGGCAACTACGGCCATCAGCTCAAAAACATCGCCCTCGATGGCAACCACAAGCTCTACGTGAGCATCGCCTCGACCTGCAACGCCTGCCTGAACGACACCCAGAGCGACCCCGTGCGCGGGGCCATCTACCAATATGACGCGGACGGCACCAACCGGCGGCTCTTTGCCCGCGGGCTGCGCAACGCCGAAGGCTTGGCCTTTGTGCCGGGCACCAACGTGCTGTGGGCCACAGTGAACAACCGCGACAATACACCCTATCCGTTCGACGACGCGAGCGGCAACTACGGGCGCGTGTTTGCCGAGTACGTCGACAACCACCCGCCCGACGAGTTTACGCGGGTGCGCGACGGCGGCAACTACGGCTGGCCCTTTGCCAACCCCAACCCGGATACCCCGGTCGGAATGGACGACATGCCTTTCGACCTCGACTACGATTTCAACCGCACGGGCGCGCGTCCGCTCGCCGGCTTCGACCGCATCAGCAAGGGCATTCAGGCCCATTCGGCGGTGCTTGGGTTGAGCTTTTTGCAGGGTACTGCCTTCCCGGCCGCCTACGCCAACGGCGTGGTGATGGCCCTGCACGGCTCCTGGAACCGGGCCACGCCTACCGGCTACAAGGTTATTTATTTTCCCTGGGATGCCGCCACTCAGCGCCCCGGCCCGCAAGCCGACCTCGTCACGGGCTTTGTCGATGCCAACGGCCAGAACGGCTGGGGCCGCCCCGTAGATACGGCCGTGGACGCGCGTGGCAACCTGCTGATTTCCGACGACCAGAACGGAGTCATTTACCAGCTCAGCGCCCCGGCCGCGCCGTTAGCCGCCGTGCCTGGTCGGCCGCGCAGCGCGGGGGCCACGCTTTATCCCAATCCCGCCAGCGCGGGCGCTACTACGCTCGACCTGAGCGCCTTGCCGCCCGGTACGTACACCGCCCAGGTATTCGACCTGCTGGGCCGCGAGGTGCTGCCCGCCCAAACCATCGTCGGCGGCGACCACGCCGAGTTGCCGGGCCTCGGGGCTATCAGCCGCGGCACGTACCTGGTGCGGGTGCACGGGGCGCAGTTCGTGCAGGTGCTGCGCGTGGTTAGGGAGTAGGCTCGCTGGGCGCTGACCCCACCCCCCTAGCCCCCCTATCCCGTGGAGAGGGGAGGACTAGCCTTAGCTCTAGTCTCTAGTTCTACGCCTGATTCAGAGTTAGAACTAGAGCTAGTTCCCCCTCTCCACGGGAGAGGGGGTGAGGTGAACGAGCGGCGAGCCTACTTCTTCGCCTGAACCGCCCCCGGCACCGCAAACCCGCGCCGCTTCATCAGCGCGTCAATCTTCGGGTCGCGGCCGCGGAAGGCGCGGTAGCCGGCCGCCGGCTCCACGGTGTTGCCCACCGTGAACACGTGCTGGCGCAGGCGGGCGGCCACGGCTTTGTCATAAGGGCTGCCGGCTTCGGTGAAAACGCTGAACGCGTCAGTGGCCAGCACCACCGACCAGAGGTAGGAGTAATAGCCGGCCGAATAGCCATCCGACGAAAACACGTGCGAGAACTGCGGGGTGCGGTGGCGCATCACCAGCTCGTGGGGCATGCCGAGCTGGGCCAGCGTTTCGCGCTCAAACTTGTCGGGGTCGATGGGCGCGGAACCCGCCGTGCCCGCCAGGTGCAGCTTCATGTCCACGAGGGCACTGGAAATGGCCTCCGTCGTCTCGAAGCCCTGGTTGAATGTGCTGGCCCGGCTGATGCGGGCCACGAGCGCGGCCGGAATCGGCTGCCCGGTCTGGTAGTGCAGGGCGAACTGATTGAGCACCTGGGGTGTAGGCAGCCAGTTTTCGAGCAGCTGCGAGGGAAACTCCACGTAGTCGCGCACCACGTTGGTGCCCGAGAGCGTGGGGTACGTGACGTTGCTCGACAGCCCGTGCAGCGCGTGGCCGAACTCGTGGAAGAGCGTCGTCGCGTCGGTCCAGGAGATGAGCACCGGCTCGCCGGGCTGGCCCTTGACGAAGTTGGCGTTGTTCGACACGATGGTCGTAACCGGGCCTACCGCGTCCACGCGCTGCTGGTCGCGGTAGGCGTTCATCCAGGCCCCCGAGTTTTTGCCGGGCCGGGCGTAGGGGTCGAAGTACCAGAGGCCGACCTGTTTGCCGGTGGTTTTGTCGTTCACCTGCCACACGCGCACGTCGGGGTGATAGACGGGCACGTCGGTCAGGGGCACGAAGCTGAAATTGAACAGCTCGCCCGCCACCCAGAACATGCCCTCGCGCAGCTTATCGAGCTGCAAATAGGGCTTCACCTCGTTCTGGTCGAGGTCGTAGCGGGCCTTGCGCACCTTCTCGGCGTAGTAGCGGTAGTCCCAGGGTTCGATTTTGAAATCGGCCGGCGCGCCTTCCTTGCGGGCCAGGGCCAGCATGTCGGCCACTTCCTCGCGAACGCGGGCTACGGCCGGTGTCCAGACCTGCTCCATGAGCCGCACGGCGGCTTCCGGGGTTTTGGCCATCGTGTTGTCGAGGCGCAAGTGGGCGTGGGTGGCGTAGCCGAGCAGGTGCGCCCGCTCGGCCCGCAGGCTCAGTATCTGGGTGATGAGGGCGTTGTTGTCGTGCGCGCCGCCGTTGTCGCCCCGGTTCGTAAACATGCACCACGCCTTTTCGCGCAACGCCCGTTGGTCGGAGTACGTCAGAAAAGGGTCCACGCTGGAGCGGGTGTTGGTGATGACGCCCGCCGCCGCGATTTTGCGGGTTGCCGCCGTGGCGTTGGCCGCCTCGCGCAGCGAAGCCGATAGTCCGCCCAGGTCCTGCTCGGTTTTGAGCACGAGCACCGAGTCGGCCTCATCGGCCAGCACGTTCTGCGAAAACCGCGTGAATAGCCCCGCCAGCTGCTGATTGATTTCCGAGAGCCGCGCTTT